>JAAXHW010000223.1 GCA_012270675.1 Candidatus Latescibacterota bacterium
CCGCCCACCACCCTGGCCACTTCCTTCACAACCGCACCCGCCTGAACCCCCCGCCGGATCAGGTCGTCGGACACCACCGCAATCAGAGAGGCCTTGCCGTCCAGATTCGTTCCCAGTACCCCCACCCCCGATCCCAGGGCCTCTCGAAGCCCGTCGGCCATGTCTCGAAACGACGTCATATCGACAATCTCCACCTCCGCTGCCACCACCCAGGTGCCGTCCACTTCCAGGGCCCCGTGCACCAGGTCGTCCAGGGCTGCTCCGGCCATTTTCCGGCGCAGGTCCAGCAGTTCCCGTTCCAGCTCCCGGTTTCGGGAGAGCAGATCGGATACACGCCCGGACAGGTCCGGCATCCGGGCGTCCAACAGCCCCTCCAGTTCAGCAAGCGTTGCCCGCTCCCGGCGCAGCACCCGCTCCAACGCTCTACCCGTAAGGGCCTCCAGGCGGCGCACACCCGCTGCAACACCCGCCTCGGCAACCAACCGCAGCATACCGATCTGACCCGTGGACCCGACGTGCGTCCCCCCGCAGAGCTCCAGGCTGAAATCGCCCACGCGGACCACCCGCACCACATCGCCGTATTTTTCCGTAAACAGCATCGTGGCCCCCATCTCCTTCGCCGCCTCCAGCCCGGCGTAAGAAACCTCCACAGCCACGTCCCTGCGAATCACATCGTTGACAACCCCCTCGACCTCCTCCATCTGCCCTGTTTCAACGCCCGTAAAATGGGTAAAATCGAACCGGAGTCGGTCCGGCGCAACCAGCGACCCCGCCTGCTGCACGTGATGCCCCAGCACCCGGCGCAGCGCGCTGTGCACCAGGTGCGTCGCCGTATGGTTTCGCGCCGTATCCAGCCGCTGCTCCCCGTTGACCTCCGCCCTGACCCGCGCATCGGTCAGATCCTCCGGCGCTCCCTGCATCAGACGCCCCCGGTGCGCAATCCCCTCCCCGGCGTGGAACGTATGCTCCACCTGGAAGACCACATCATCGTTGGAAATCCTGCCCTGGTCGCCCACCTGCCCACCCGCCTCTGCGTAGAAGGGCGTTACATCCAGATAGAGGTCCAGTACCCCCTCATCGGCCGTCCGCCAGGCCACCACCCCGGCCTGCGCATTCAGGGTCTCATATCCCACGAATTCGGAATGTCGCTTCAGCAGAACCCCCTTCTGAACCACGTCCTGGGAGGTCATCCGGGCAGCCTCGCGGGAACGCGTCTGCTGTGCCGCCATCTCCCGCTCGAACCCCGCCACGTCCACCTCCAGCCCCTTTTCAGCGGCCATCAGCTGGGTCAGGTCCAGCGGGAACCCGTACGTATCGTAAAGGCGAAACGCGTCCTCACCCAAAATACGGCCTTTCCGACTGACCGCTTCAAAAATCTCAATGCCCCGGTCCAGGGTCTTGCCAAACCCCTCCTCTTCCGACTTGACCACCAGCGCAACATGCTGCGCCTGTTGCAAAATCTCGGGAAACACCTTTCCCATCACGTCCGCAACCGTGGACGTCAGCCGGTAGAGAAACGGCTCGTGCATATCCAGCGTGCGTCCAAAGCGCGAGGCCCGCCGGAGGATGCGCCTGAGTACGTACCCGCGCCCCTCGTTGGAGGGCAGCGTGCCTTCGGCAATTGCAAAAGTCAGCGCCCGGATGTGGTCCGCGATAACCTGCATGGCCGCTCTGTGTTCGGCGTCGTAGGGTTTCCGGGTAATCTCTCCGATGGCCCCGATAATCGGTTGAAAAAGGTCCGTATCGTAATTGGATCTCACACCCTGGAGGACGGAGCAGATCCGCTCGAACCCCATGCCGGTATCCACATGCTTGTCGAGCAGTGGCTCAAGGCGGTTGCCGTGCTCCCGATTGAACTGGATAAAGACCAGGTTCCAGATCTCAATATAGTTCGGGTCGTCGGAGTTCACACCCTCCGCAGACTGAGCAGAGAGGTCATCTCCCAGATAGTAGTGGATCTCCGAACAGGGTCCGCAGGGCCCCGTCTCACCCATCTCCCAGAAATTGTCCTCCTTCCCGAACCGAAGCACCCGTTCAGGCGGCAGGTCCGTCACCTCCGTCCAGAGTTTCTCCGCCTCCTCATCCAGCGTCAGCCCCAGAGATGCGTCTCCGTCAAAGACCGTGGCCCAGAGGCGCTCCCCGGGCAGTTTCCACACCTGGGTGAGCAGTTCCCAGGCCCACGCAATCGCCTCGCGCTTGAAGTAGTCTCCAAAAGACCAGTTCCCCAGCATTTCAAAAAAGGTATGGTGCAGGGAACTGAACCCCACCTCTTCCAGGTCGTTGTGCTTCCCGGACACCCGGAAACACTTCTGCGTATCCACCGCCCGCGTGTACTCCCTGCGCCCCGTCCCCAGGAACACATCCTTGAACTGGTTCATCCCCGCGTTGGTAAACAGCAGCGTCGGGTCGTCCTGGGGCACCAACGGCGCGCTTGGCACCCGGGTATGGCCCCTGCCTTCAAAAAAGCGGAAAAAATCCTCTCGTATCTCAGATGAAGTCATCACGGGTCTTTTCACAGTCGAGCATTCCAGGCCGTCATCCTGCACACGGCGTCTCCTCCTCCAGCTCGGCCCAGATCTGTTCGGCCGCCTCACGCGCGATACGGGCCTCAAACCCCCGCCTGCCCAAAAAGCCGTACATCCGGGAAAGCGCCTTCTGGCGTTCCAGCCCCCGGTACCGCTCCTGCCGGGACCTCAGTAAGTCCAGGGCGACCCCACCCGGGTCCACACCCTCCAGCGCCTCATCCAGGACCTGCTGGACGGTCTCCTCCGCAATACCCCGCACCTTAAGCTCCCGTGCCAGCATCTGTCGGCCCATCGGCCGCAGGCGCATCCGTTCCTCCACAAAGCGCCTGGCAAACGCCCGGTCGTCGATCAGCCCGAGCCGTTCCAGCGTCTGCACCGTCTGCTCAATTGCCCGCCGCCTGAACTGCCTTCCGCGCAGCTTGCCGAGGATCTCCTGCCGGGTGTACGCCCGCCTGCCCAGCAGACCAAAGGCAACCTTCTTGGCCTTCTCAACCTCCTCGTCTACCTCGAACATCCGGGCCGATTCGGAATGGAGCTTCAATGCCGGCACCTCCGCCTATTCTTCCGCCTCCTCCGTCGCCTGCTGTTCTGAGGGTGTCCCGTTTACCGGCAGCGCCACCGCCTGCTGCACCTCCTGCTCGATCCTGGTTGCAATTTCCGGGTTCTCTTTCAGGAAGCGCTTCACATTCTCCCTGCCCTGTCCCAGACGGTCGCCGTCGTAGGAAAACCAGGTCCCGCTCTTGTTGATGATCCCGTGCAGTTCGGCCATGTCGATCAGGCTCCCCTCCCGTGAGATCCCCTCGCCGAACATCAGGTCGAACTCCGCCTCCTTAAACGGCGCAGCCATCTTGTTCTTCACCACCCGGACCTTCACCCGGTTGCCGATCACGTTCTGCCCGTCCTTAATCGACCCGATCCGCCGGATGTCCATCCGCACGGACGAATAGAACTTGAGGGCGTTCCCCCCGCTGGTCGTCTCCGGATTGCCGAACATCATCCCGATCTTCATCCGGATCTGATTGGTGAAAATCAAGCAGGTCTTCGACCGGCTGACAGACCCGGACAGCTTGCGCATCGCCTGGGACATCAGCCGCGCCTGCAGCCCCATGTGGGAATCGCCCATCTCACCTTCCAGCTCCGCCCTGGGCACCAGCGCCGCCACCGAATCGACCACCACCACGTCGGACGCCCCGCTGCGCACCAGCGTATCGGTAATCTCAAGCGCCTCCTCTCCGGTATCCGGCTGGGAGATCAACAGGTGCTCCAGATCCACCCCGATCCGTTCGGCCAGCTCCACGTTGAGCGCATGCTCGGCGTCCACAAACGCCGTCACGCCGCCCCGTTTCTGGGCCTCGGCAATCACGTGCAGGGTCAGCGTTGTCTTCCCCGACCCTTCGGGGCCATAAACCTCCACCACCCGCCCTTTGGGCACCCCTCCCGTCCCCAGGGCCACGTCCAGCGCCAGAGACCCCGTCGGGATTACCTCCGCCCTGATTCGGTGGTTTTCCTCCCCTCCCAACCGCATAATAGCCCCCTGACCGAACTGCTTCTCAATCTGAGCAATGGCCAGGTCAATCACCTTCTCCTTACCGTCTGTCGTTCGCTTCGCCATAGCGTCGCCCCTCCTGTCTTCTGTATAGGGGATTAATGGGATTACGGTGCGGCCCGTGGATCTTCTGAACTATAGGTCTTCAGAAAAAGAAT
>JAAXHW010000224.1 GCA_012270675.1 Candidatus Latescibacterota bacterium
GCACCGTTCCCCCTCACACCTCTCGCCCCCTCCACCTTCCCTGCGGGGGGAAGGGGCCTTTCCGCGCAGATCCCTCAAGCACTCCGCCCAAAAACGCTCAAAACGTCCGCTGGGCACAACCGCCTGCTACCACCACTGAGGCAGTTCGCGGAAAAGCGGCCCCCGCGGCGTTTGAGCGGGGCCCTTCTTTTTCGGCCTTTTTCTTGGGCGCCCAAGAAAAAGGCCTCGCCGAAGGCATGGGGAGGAAGGGTGGGGAGGATTTGCGGATGGGGGAGGCCACCCGAGACCGAGCAACAAAGCCATCTACCGAAAGATTATCTTCCTTCCAACCTGCTTCAAAAGGAGCCCACCATGCCCGGCACCATCTTCTGGGACGTAGACACCCAGTACGACTTCATCATGCCCGACGGCAAACTCTACATCGCCGATGCCGAAAAAATCCTCCCCAACCTGGAGCGGCTCACCGCCTGCGCCCGACAGCGGGACATCCCCATCTTCGGCTCGGTCGACTTCCACAACCCCGACGACCCTGAAATCTCCCACGCCCCCGACTTCCGGGACACCTTCCCCCCCCACTGCCTGAAGGGCACCCCCGGCCAGGAAAAAGTCCCGGAGACCCGCCCGGAGAACCCGCTCTGGATCGACTCCGATGCCCAGGATGCGGATGTCCTCAACCACCGGGTGCAAAACCACGCGGGCGAGGTCATCTTCCGCAAACAGCGGTTTGACGTCTTCACCAACCCCAACGTCGACCCCGTCCTGAACGCCGTCCGTCCGGACCGGATCGTCCTCTACGGCGTCGCCCTGGACGTCTGCAACGCCCACGCGATCAACGGCCTCCTGGAGCGAAACACCGCCCCCATCCACCTGGTCACAGACGCCACCCGGGCTATTGTGCCCCAACGCGGTGAGGAACTCGTGAACGGGTGGAAAGCCCGGGGCGTGAAAATCGTCACAACCCACCAGATCGTTGGCCAATAAAAAAACCGGGACACCCGAAGCGTCTGCGCCCCCGGGTATCCCGATGGTTTTTACCCCCCACCTCCGCCTACTGCAGCCGCCGTCTCATTGGACGCGGGGAAGAGACCGAAGCGGAACGGATCTCCTCGACAAATTCGGTCGTCTCTTCCTCGTAGGTCTCGAACGGATCCCGGAAACTCAGGTGGTGCTCGTTCTCCAGGTAGACCGAGTCCCAGTCGACAATATAGCGCACCCGGCTCTCCGCCAGGGCCTTCACAACCCTGGACCTGGCGCACGCGCGGGTATCCTGCGGCGGTTCATACCCTGCCCGGTCGATCTGTTCCTCCGTCAACACCCGCCCCACCATCCCCTTCCGCTCCAGATCGTAATAGAACCCCCGGTTCGAGTCAATATTGTGGAACTCCAGATCGAGACTCTGCAGCCAGGGGTCGTTCCAGTCGACCCCCTCCGACGCCACGAACAGATCCAGCATCCACTTCTTGGCCACCCAGTCCAGCCGGTCTCCCATCGACATCGGGTCCCGCTCCAGGTCGTCCAGAGTGCGCACCCACTCCCGCAACACCCAGTCCGACTCCTCATCCATCCCGCTCAAATGCCGCTCCGCGAGCTCCAGGTAGCGCCGCTGGATATCGATCGCAGAGATCGTCCGGCCGTTCTTCCGCTCCAGAATCCAGCAAAACGTGGGATCGCGTGAGATCACCTTCATCGCCCATACCGGGTCTCCCAGCCCCACATCCTGAGGAAAGATCTTCTGCTCCAGCAGGTTTAAGACCATCGCCGTGGTGCCCACCTTCAGCGCCGTGGCGTACTCCGACATATTCGAATCGCCCATCAGCAGGTGGAGGCGGCGGTACCGGTTGTGATCAGCCAGCGGCTCGTCCCGCGTATTGATAATCGCCCGGGAAAACTGGATCCACTGGTAGATCTCCGTGACAATGTGATCGGCCCGCTGCGAAATCTGGAAGGCCACCGGGTCCTCCCGGTAGACCTCGTCCCGGTCCTCCCGGCCATAATAGTAAAAACTGTCGTCGTAGCTCCCCACACGCCCGGCGCCACTGTAAATCTGCCGGGTCACCAGAAAGGGCAGCAGCGCCGGTATCACCACGGTCGAAAACGGTACCGTCCTCCGGATCAGGTAGTTTTCGTGACACCCGAAGGTCGCCCCCGTAAAGTGGTCGATGTTGTTCTTTAAAAACGAGGCCTCTTTCTCCAGCCCCAGCGCCTTCAGGGCATTTTGCAGTATCCGGTCCCCGGCCCGATCAAACGCCACAAGATCGAAAAGACCCTTGCACTCTGGCGTGGTATACTCGATATGTCCCATATCGATGTAGACCCGGCCGGAATTGAACAGAAACCCGCCGTTGCCCGGCGGTTCATCCCGTCCCCGGTAGTGGATATCCAGAATTCCGATCCGGTCCGAGTAGAAAATGTGGTCCTTGACCTTCACCGAAATCGCATCCGGACTCACAAACCCCTCATGCTCTGGAGCCATACACCCGTATTCGGTCTCCAACCCAAAAATCCGATTCTCCATAAGACTCCCGTGTACTCCAGAAAGAGAAAACCCAAAGCCTATTTTCCAAGCAGCGCCTTGAGCGCCGGTTCCACCTCCTTCTGGTCCAGCATGCGATACTTACGCTTGCCCGGTCGGGACCGCTGGAACACGGCGGCTTCGACCGAAAACACCTCTAACGCGGTCCGCAGCACAGCCTCCAGGTCCGCCTCTCCGGCGGCCTCCTCCAGGTCCCCTTCCCTGTCTTCGAGCTGCCCCGCCCACCGCCCGGCCGCCCAGGCCAGCAGCGCCGCACCCAGCGCCTTTCTCAGCGACAGCCGGCCCACCTTCAGATCCGCCAGGTGCTGCTGCATCAGCCGGTCCGCCTCCGGTCCCTCCCCCACAACACCCCACCCTTCCGTCCTGTGAAAAGCCCCATCGTAGTTCACCGTATAAAACGTGGCCTGCCCCCCCGCCCCGTCCAGCTCCGCCATGAGCACCCGGACAATATACGGAGACCGGAAAATTTCGTCAAACGCCGTTTTCACCGCCGGCCCCAGACCGAAGTGGACGATCTGCTGCAGCGTCACATCGGCCTCCGAATAATTGAACCCGATCACAGAAGCCAGGTCCACGGCCGCCTGCCGCAGCTTTTCAATATCCGTCGGATGGCCCAGCGAGGCCATGCCAATCCGGTCGTAGACCTCGAAGACCTTCTGCTGCCCCTGCACCAGCGTCAACAGCAAGGCGCCACCCCGGTACCCCACGCCCACAACCGGGCTCCCTCCCCGCAGCTGGTCTTCGATATACTCCCGCCGGTTGGCAACCGCCTCCGCCCACCGATAGGGCTCATCCAGCATCATGGATCAGAATCCTCCGGCGGGTCGATATAACGCGCATGGGACTCGCGCAACTCGTCGGTCGATACACCCTGTAGACCGTCGGCCGTAATCCGCTTCACCGACGGAAAAATATCGGCGGTACGCTCATACCGGCCGGTTGCAACATCGTACTCCGAGGCCGTGTGCAGCAGCCGCAGGGCCAACCCCAGGCTCTGCTTCCGGTCCAGCTCGGCAAAAGGGCGCCCTCCCCACTGATTCAGATAGTACATAGCCCCCCGAATTCCGGACGACCCGGAGCCGGTGGTGGAAAAATCGGTGCTTTCAAACTGAGCGCCTAAGGCATCGTAAAAAAAGATCTTCCCCCGATCGTCCCCCCGATCGTACGTCGCAAAAATCGGGATGACCGCCCCGATCCCCTGGATGGCCATAGGCAGGTTGTCGCGGATCAACAGCGACAGCCGGCGCAGCTTCGCCTCTAAACTCATCTCCTGGAGCTGCCGTCGGCGGTGGTACTGAAACTGGTGCTCTAAAATACGGGCAAGCTCATACGCAATGGCCGGTGACCCGGAAATGGCCATCACCGAATACGCATCGATATCGATCACCTTGTCCGCCCGGTCCGTGACGACCGTATGCCCCGCCGTAGCCCGACGGTCTCCCGCAATAAGAACGCCATCCCGGTACCTCAACGCCAGGATGGTTGTCCCTTCTGTCGAGTGGAAAGGGGGCGCACCTTCCGAATCGCGCAGCCCATCCGGCAACTCACTTCCCGGAAACCGATAGCCCCCGGCCTTTAAAAGATCCAAAAAATCGCCGCCTGCGTTCATCGGCTACTCGCCCGTCCGCTGCCGGTACCGCCTCGCCTGGTTCGGGTCCACCCGGCGCATCCGCCGCAGCAGATCCTGCGTATCGGGCCGGTCCACATCGGGCCGGGCCGGCCCCCCATCCTCATCGCCCGATTTCCGATCCGGCGGTGCAATCGGCCGGGTGCGCCGCTCCAAACCCGCAAAATCTCTCCGCATGTCCACAACCTCCTCTCCGGAAAGATAACAGCTTCTCTATTTCTCCAACCCGTCTATAAAGGCCTCCAGCGTCTCAGACCGGTCCAGCAGGGTGTTGTACTGCGCCACCCGCTTCGGATCGACCAGGTCCTTCAGGTCCACCGAACGCCGCTTTCCATTGACCGAAAAAACGATCCGGTCCCAGTTGATCGACCTGACATCGTCGCCGAACTTTTCCAGACACTGTCCCCGGAAGTAGGCCCGCGTGCCCGATGGAGGAGAGGACATGGCCTGCGCGATCTCCTCGTCTTGCACCAGCCGGACCATTTTCCCCTGCGCCTCCAGAAGATAATAAAGCCCGGCATCCCGGTCCACGTTGTGGTATTCCAGGTCCTGGCTCTGCATCCAGACCAGGTCCTCCGGGACCTCCCAGGAGAGACCCTCCGCCTCACAGAAACAGTCCAGAAGCCACTTCTTGGTCACCCAGTCGCAAATCCCCACCAGACCCATCGGGTCCGACTCCAGGCCGTCCAGGACCTCTTCCCACGCCTGCAACACCCAGTCCGTCTCCGGGTCCCGCCCAACCATCTGGCGCTGCGCAAGGTCCAGATAGGCCCGCTGGATCTCCACGGCCGGCACCAGCCGCCCTTCCGTCTCCACCAGCCACTGGTAGGTCTGGTCCCGGGCCACATCCTTCATCGCCGCAACCGGGTCCTTCAACCCGATATCGGGCAACGCATCCCGTTCGATCAGGTCCACCACCAGGGCCGTCGTACCCACCTTGAGCGCGGTGATATACTCCGACATATTGGAATCGCCCACAATCACGTGCAGCCGCCGGTACTGCTCGGCGTCGGCGTGGGGCTCATCCCGGGTGTTCACCAGCGGCCGCCTGTGCATCGTATCCACACTGGCGATCGCCTCGAAAAACTCGGCCCGCTGCGACAACTGGTAAATCGCCGCCCTGTCCCCCCGTTCCACCCCCACCTTCCCGGCTCCGGCGTAGATCTGGCGGGTCGCAAAAAACGGAAGCAACCCTTTGACAATCCGTTCAAAAGGGACCGAACGGCCCATCAGGTAATTTTCGTGACACCCGTAGCTGTGTCCTTCAAAGTCGGTGTTGTTCTTGTACATCCGCACCGACCCCTCCGGCAGGACCTCCGTCCGCCGCCGGGCGCAGATATCCACGATTCGCTCGCCCGCTTTGTCCTGCGCGACCAGCTCGAAAAGGCGGTTACACTCGCCGGTGGAATACTCCGGGTGCGTATGGTCATTGTAGAACCGGGCCCCATTGTAAATAATCAGATCGCTCTTGAGTTCCTTAAATGGAATCTTCCGCTTCCGGTCCTGCTGCAGGTGGACCTTCTCGTCCACATCGTTTAAAAGCTCCTTCACTTCAAACCCCCGCACATCCCTGTGGGGGTTCTCCAGCTGGTAATCCCACAGGGGCACGAACTCCCCCTGCAGGTAACAGCGGATCAGCTGCATCGACTCTTCCACCACGTCGACCTTCCTGACCCCATCGATCGTAATCCCGTATTCCGTCTCCAGACCGAAAATTCGCGCCATGCACCCCCGATCTTCAAGCGCCACTAAATAACCCCGCTCCCCGCCCTCCGCGCCTCCCGGCTCGGCCGGACAGGAGCGGCGCGGACCACATTTTCCGGATCGTAGTCCAAAAGCTTCAGCCAGTCTTCGGTATTGTCCGTAGGCGGAAAAATCTCGTTCTCGGCATATTCGGTCTCAATGGCCTGAAGCATATCCTCCATCGAGACCCCCTCCTCAACGCCCGACGCAATCGAACGCCGGATGGCCAGCTCCTTGGACCGCCGGACAATCGACTCCAGGACCGCCCCGCTGCACAGATCGCCTCGATGGAGGACCTCCTTGCGGGAACTGCGCAGGGTCACCTCCAGAAACCGGGTATGGTCCCTGCGGGCAAAGATCTCCTCCACCGCCCGGTCCACAAGCGAGTCCACCGCCTGCTCCACATCCCCCCCGCACCGCTCCACCTCTTTCCGGTCAATGGGCAAATCGGGCGTCAGGTAGATCTTCAGGATCTCCCGTCCCCCCGCTTTGTCCGGGCGCTCCACCTTGATCTTTCGATCGATCCGGCCGGGCCTCAAAAGCGCCGGATCGATCAGGTCCGGACGGTTGGAAGCCAGGATAATCACCACATCCCTCAGCGACTCGATACCGTCCATCTCCGAGCAGAACATAGGCACCACGGTATTCGAAATATTGTGCGACCGGATCGCCCGCCGGGTGCCCAATACCGACTCGGCCTCGTCGATAAAGACCACCGGCAGATAACCCTCTTTCCGCTTTTCTCGCGCCCGGGCAAAAATCTCCCGCACCTGGCGTTCGGACTCGCCCAGCCACATGTTGAGAATCTCGGGACCCTTGACGTGCAGAAAGCACTCTTTCAGCGTCAACCCGGTCTCCTGCCGCACCAGATTGTAAGCCGTGGCCTTCCCGATCAGCGTCTTCCCGCAGCCGGGGGGGCCGTAGAGCAAAAACCCTTTGGGTACGGTGTACTTGAACCGGCTGAAAAGCTCCGGATAGAGCACCGGCACCTCGATCGTATCCTTGATCGCCTCGATGGCCTCGCCCTGCCCCCCGATCTTCTCCCAGGGGATCTCCGGGATCTCTTCCAGGTAATAGTCCTTGACCTCCTTGCCCGGCATCTGCTCCAGGGCCACCCGGAAATTGGGATCGATCCGGACCTCCTCTCCCGGTTTCAGGGGCGCCTCCTCCAAGTCGCTCGATCGGATCAGGATCGCGGCCTGCAGCCCGTGCTCCTGCCCCACCCGCAGCCGTCCATCGTCTAAAACATCCACGATCTTACCCACCGGCCCCGAAGCGGAATAGCCCAGGTCCCCCACCACCGCAAAGGCCTCATTGACCAGAACGCGCGTACCCACCTTCAACTCGTCTTCCCTCAGCCGCGTGTCCAGGTTGGCATAGTATTCCGAGCCCCCCACAAAAATGTAGACCACCCCGTTCTTCGGCGGCTCCAACAGCGTTCCAACCCGGTTTGCCGGAGCCGTTACCTTCTCCAGTGCGGCCTCCATCTCCACAATGGTCCGCCTGGCCTCCTCAAAGGTAATCTCGTCTTCCTGGAGCTGCCGCCGGAGCTGGTAAAGCAGCGGACGCCGCCGGTCCTTTTCGTCCATCGACATCAAAATCTGATCGATAATGGACAGCGACTTGAAGGTATGCTGCATGTCCACGTAATCCTGAAGAAAGTCATCCGGAGACTTTCTCGGCCGATCCGGGTGCTGTGGCCGGTTAATAGGACTCACCCCCTCAAAATACGCAGTACGGGACCCTCTTCCTGCAAACGCGTAACTTCCCATTGCTTAGTTTAGCACAAGTCCATACCAATGTCAAGAAAAGACCTGATCGCCCCAAAAGGGGGGGTGACGCAGTTGCCTTATCCGCTCCATTTAGATCATCAACGTCTCAATCTTCACTGCGCCATTCTCCACCACATCCACTCTTAGGCCGTGCCCCCTGAGCAACCCCATTCCTACGAGAGGCTCAGTATCTGCCGCATCCACTTCCACCGTGCGATCCTTCCCGTTCCACAACACGGTCCCCACGTACGCGTCGAATACGTGCAGGCTACCGTCGGCCAGTAGCGCCTGGGCACGACTTCGCCAGGACAGGGCCAATCGGTCAATCAACGCCATCGGGAGCGTCAGATGACCGGTGAAGCCGGTGTCGATTATGGCCTCAATGTCCTGCTCCTCCCCGGCAACGCCGCGCAGGGTAAGACGGATGATCGCCTCGCAATTCTCATTTACCGTACCCTCAATCATGTCGCACTACCGGCATGAGAGTGCCCGAACCGATGTACCGCCTGGTACCCGATGCGCACCAACCAGGGCTGCGCATCCGGACAACGCGCAAAGAGCTGGTCGGAGGCGGTAAGCGTGTCGTCCCCCACCTCGAACTCGCCCGTCTCGACGTCAATCGCCACGATCCTGCCGCTGTTGCCTTCTTCCACCTGCGGCCTCACGCGTTGCTCGTAGATCGTCTGACCACGTCGGGCGAACTCCTCTTTGCTGTAACGCGGCTGTCGTACTCCCATGCTCTTCTCCTTTCTCAGATCTCAATCTCGTCCTGCAGGCGCTTGAGCCGCACGGCCGGCATCCCCTTCCACCGGCCGCACGATCAGCAGACGCGTACGCCCCCGGCCCCCGCGTCTCGCCCCCCCACCTCCGCTGCGGGAGGGAAGGGGCTTTTCCGCGCAGATCCCCCAGGCACTCCGCCCAAAAACGCTCCAAACGTCCGCTGG
>JAAXHW010000225.1 GCA_012270675.1 Candidatus Latescibacterota bacterium
CCACCCGACCATGGTCTAACTCCTTTCCCCTACGCAAAAAACGGATTGTGTGCCCGCTCTTCTTCCACGGTTGTGATAGGCCCGTGCCCTGGAAAGATCCAGACCTTCTCATCCCGGCACAACACCTTGCGCCGCACCGCTTCGATCTGTCCGGTATAGGCCGCACCCCGGGCCCCCCCTAAGGACCCCGCAAAGAGCGCATCTCCAGAAAAAAATACACCATCCGTGCCATACCCGATCCCGCCGGACGTATGTCCCGGCAAGCTCACGGCCTCTATTTTCAAAGCTCCCACCTCTGTTTCCCATCCCTCTTCAACCACCTCATCAACCAGCGGCTCCAGCCCCCCCAACAGCGAAAAATCCCGCTCACAGCAGCAAACCCGTCCCCCCGTTGCCTCTTTCATCTCTCGCAGTGCGCCCACGTGGTCTCCGTGGCCGTGTGTCAGCAGAATATGGGTCACCCGGACCTGCATGCGGTCCACCATGTCCAGAATACGCCGGGCCTGTCCTCCCGCGTCAATCAACGCGCCCTCACCGGTGCGCTTACACTTAAGCCCATAGCAGTTGACTTCCATCCCGACGTTCAGAATCGTCCGATCCACGGCCAGTGCCGCACGCTCAAACGACGCATTGGAATGCACCGGCACCCAGCCCCGGGCAATCCCCGCCAGCTTCTCCCCATTCAGGTTCAGCGCCTTTGCCAGGGCGTGGATGCGCTCATCGTCCGGCGTTAACGCATAAGATTCGATCTGCCCGATCTCGCCCGGCGTAAGCCCCGCGGTCCGGGCCAGGTCCGCTTCCGAGATCCCCTGACCCTGCCGGGCCTTGCCCACAATATCCCCAAAAAAGTCTTCCAGCGTAGCATAGGCCACCACATACCCCCTTCTCAAAAAATCCGTCCTGCAAATATCATCACAGTGCCCAACCACAATATATCTAAAATCCTCCACAATTTCAAGGCATTCCGTCGCCCGTCCCAGGCCTCACCGACCGCCCCTGTTAAAGTCATTGCCAAATCAGAGCGTAGTATGTATCTTCCCGCGTGTGCAAATATTGGTCGGGAAAGTGGAGTACAGAGGAAGCCCCGTATGCCTCCAAACCCCAAACAGGTCGTGGGAGCGCGCGCCTCGGACTACGTGGAAGACGGCATGGTGGTCGGCCTCGGCACCGGCTCAACCGCCACCTTTGCCATCCGAAAACTGGGAGAACGCGTCAGGCAGGGCCTCAACATCCGGGGCATCCCCACTTCCGAACAGTCCCACGCTCAGGCCCGGGATGAGGGCATCCCGCTGATCGACTTCTCTGAAATCACCCGCATCGACCTCACCATCGATGGCGCCGATGAGGTAGACCCCGCGTTCAATCTCACAAAAGGAGGGGGCGGCGCCCTCCTCCGGGAAAAAATCGTCGCTTCCGCCAGCCAAACAGAGATCATCGTGGTCGACGAAACCAAACTCAAAGACCGCCTCGGGGCCTTCCCCCTGCCCGTCGAAGTCACCCCTTTCGGCTGGCAGATCGCCCGGGGGTGCCTCGAAGACCTCGGCTGCCGGGCCTTGCTCCGCACGCAGGAAGACGCCCCCTTTGTGACAGACAACGGCAACCACATCCTGGACTGCGCCTTCGGCCGCATTGACGATCCCCCGGCGCTGGAAGCCCAAATCGCCGCCATTTGCGGCGTCGTCGAGTGCGGTCTCTTCACCGGCCTGGCGCACCGGATCATCATTGGAAAGGCCGACGGCACCTGCGAAGAGCGGACCAGGCCTCAACCCCTCAGCTGAACTGTTCTGCAATCTGCTATGAGCATTCTCATCAATCGTGAAACCCGCCTTATGGTCCAGGGCATCACCGGGGGCGAGGGATCTTTTCATACCCGGCAGATGCTGGAATACGGCACGCAGGTCGTCGCCGGTGTCACACCCGGCAAAGGCGGCCAGGACTTTGAAGGCGTTCCTGTCTTCAATACGGCCTCAGAGGCCGTGCAGAGGACCGGCGCCAATGCATCGGTCATCTTCGTTCCCGCTCCCTTTGCCGCCGATGCCATCATGGAAGCCACCGATGCGGGCGTCGATCTTGCCGTCTGCATCACCGAGGGCATCCCGATCCTCGACATGGTCCGTGTGAAAAACTACCTCTCCTCGCACAAAACGCGCCTGGTCGGTCCCAACTGCCCCGGCGTGATCTCCCCCGGCAAATGCAAAATCGGCATCATGCCCGGCGACATCCACCGGGAGGGGCGTATCGGCGTCATCTCCCGCAGCGGCACCCTCACCTACGAGGCCGTCTCTCAGCTCACCTCTGCCGGCCTCGGACAGTCCACCTGCGTAGGCATCGGCGGCGACCCGGTCATCGGCACCAATTTTATCGACTGCCTGAAGCTCTTCAAAAAAGATCCGGACACCGCTGCCGTGGTCATGATCGGCGAGATCGGAGGCTCGGCCGAAGAGGACGCTGCCGCCTACGTCCGCCGCGCCTTCGACAGACCCGTAATCGGCTTCATCGCCGGCCAGACCGCCCCGCCGGGCCGGCGCATGGGCCATGCCGGCGCCATCATTTCAGGCGGGCAAGGCACCGCCGCCGAAAAAATAGCCGCCCTGGAAAAAGCCGGCATCCACGTCTGCAACAGCCCCGCCGACATCGGCGAAACCGTCCAGCGTGCCCTGGCAGTATAGATTCACCCGATGGGACGGCTTCCAGGTCAGCGGATGGCACGCTCCTATAAGGTCGTTCGCATCCATGACGATGACGGTCGTGTCCTATCTGTCAAGGACCGCGTCCTGACGGCTTCGGAATAAGCCGATGACCCCGGCCGGGTTCTTCATTGACGCGAATCTTCTCGTACTACGCTTTATGCCAGGGTAAATATTATTGCATCACTTGCATCACTTCCTGTAATTGATTAACTTGAGGAGACATAGAGAGAATCAGGAACGGTTCCCATTGTGTTGTATTGCGGAACCTGAAGTTCAATCCCTAACCTGGGAGGTAGTAAGATGAAGACGATTTTTTCCGGCTTGTCCCTGTCCCTGCTTCTCTTTGTTGGCCTGACCGCCTGCGGAGAAAGCGAGCTGGAGAAGCAGAAACGGGAATTCACCGCAAAGATAGAGGAGAGCAGTGCCCGCATCGAATCGCTCGAATATGAGGTGGGCAGTTCCCAGGCCCAGCTCGTCACGCTGAAGGCGCAACTCGACAGCCTCACCAAGTTCGAGATGCTCCTGCAAAAGAAAAACGAGCAACTCCAGCAGGAGGTGAAGAAATACCGCGCCATAGCCGAGAAACGCCGGCTTCTGAACATTGAGTTGGAGAAGGCGATCAGCCTGCTGCAGGAGGAGAAGGAGGCCGACGCGGCGAAAATCGACCGGCTCCTCACCGAGTCGGACAGCCTCACCGCCGCCCTGCGCGAACAGAGAGACATCACCCTGGAGTTGACACAGGAGTTGGACGAGGCCAACAAGAATATCGAAAGAACGAAAGCGGAACTCGACCAAGCGAAAAACGCGGTACGCGTGGTGGTGGGCACGGAGAACCGTCTCAAGGAGGATGGATTCCTGGAGACGGGCCGCCGCTTCTTCCGCAAAGGCTACACACTGGTCCAGAAACCCGAACACGACGATTACAAGGTCAAAATCCTCACCATCGGCGAGCCACTGCCCCTGAACCCGGACCAGAAACTGAAAGAGGTGATCGGCCGTACGGGCAAGCTGAAAAAGGGACGGGACTATATGGTGGGCGTGAGCGAGGGCGTCCCCCACGTCATCATTGTCAACGACATCCTGAAGGGGGAGGCGGTGCTGGTGGTGATCGAATAACCTCAGGTCTCAAGAATCGAAAAAAACCCCCTGCAAGCAACTGTTCTCGCAGGGGGTTTTCTATGGTCGGGACGAGAGGATTTGAACCTCCGGCCTCCTGCTCCCGAAGCAGGCGCTCTACCTGATATGTGCGGCCTGTGGTGGGGTATTCTTTGAGGCAGCCGTAGACCAGGCAATGGACGACGTTTTGATTCGTATGCCAGAGCCGAAAAGGTTTGCGAAGGTTCCTATTCTGGATCTGCCGCTGCCGGTTTGAACCCGACGAAAATTTTAGACCCCGGCGTCAA
Source organism: Candidatus Latescibacterota bacterium (assembly GCA_012270675.1). Lineage (GTDB taxonomy): Bacteria > Latescibacterota > UBA2968 > UBA2968 > JAAXHW01. Next base: position 4,094 of record JAAXHW010000225.1, read on the forward strand.
CATGGGCTTTCCTCCAGGCAGGTATTTTCATCTCACCAATATACCACCACAGCCGACCGTTGTAAACTGCGTCTTTCGTTGCAAATTGCAACTCATCCCTGTCTCTCCTTTCTCACATCTCCCGTAAGTCATTCATAAATAGACATCTATTCCATATCTGTCTGAGCAGACATGCGTTCCCCGCGCGCTTGATCAGACGCATTATGCAACAATACCGGAAAAATTCAAATCGTTCCCCGTCTGTTCTAATTTCCTCTCCTGCAATCAGTTAGACGTTTGTCACAAAGTTGGCACGGTTTTTGTATACCCAATGTATTTCCTGAACTCTGGACAATTCCATTTCGAGACCTGTTGGAGGGTCGGACAAAATTTTAATAGC
>JAAXHW010000226.1 GCA_012270675.1 Candidatus Latescibacterota bacterium
GCCGCGGGGGCTGCTTTTCCGCGAACTGCCCCTGTGGTGGTAGCAGGCGGTTGTGCCCAGCGGACCTTTCGGGCGTTCTCGGGCGGAGTGCTTGGGGGATCTGCGCGGAAAAGCCCCTTCCCTCCCGCAGCGAAGGTGGAGGAGGCACAGAGGCGAGACGCGTGAGCAGGCGTGGACACTTACAGCACAAGTCTGTCAACGCAACTATTCACCGGCTATGGCACCGGTATATTTCTCTTTTTTGACTGTGCCAAAAAGGGCTTGACATTTGATTCTCTATTCCTTAGTTTGTTGTCATCCTACCCCCCGGATGGGCTGTCCACCGGGGTCTCTCCCTCAGGTTTTTGCTTTCCCTGTTCTGCTGCTTTTCCCCCAGACAAACGGACTGTATCCAGCTTGTTTCGGGTGCTTGCTCAGGCCCGATCGCGCCGCCTGTCTGAGGACAAAGGTCGATAACCTTACCTTTTCCAATCCGGTGATTTTCTCCCTGCGGATGAGGGTTTTGCCTCATGCGTGGCATGGATGTGTTTGCCCTATGTTAGACAACCCATCCGACCTCTGGGCCCGGTGCCTGCAGTCGATCAAACACAAGATCCAACCCCAGAGTTTCCAGACGTGGTTTGGTCCGACGTCTTTAAAGCACATCTGCACAGAGAAGGCGGTTATCGAAGTTCCTACCTCTTTTTTTGCGGACTGGTTGGAAGAGCACTACTCGTGGCTGGTTCAATCCACGCTTGAAGAAGAGACGAACCGGAAACCCTTTCTGGTCTTCGTTGTCCGAGAGCAACCGGGGCAGGCACAGGGACCCGTGGATTTTTCTCTGGCCGACCCGACAGAACCACCCGTGCCTGCGGCCCCCCAACGGGATGCGCCGGGGGAGGTTAAGCCCGTATTTCCCCTGAATCCCCGATACCGATTTGAACAGTTTGTGGTTGGGGGAAGCAATGAGTTCACCTTTACCGCTGCGCGATCCGTGGCGGAATCTCCCGGTCAGACGGCGTTCAACCCTCTGTTTATCTATGGGGGCGTTGGTCTGGGAAAGACCCACTTGCTCCAGGCGATCGGCGATTTTTGCGTTCGGAACAGGACGGCGGAGCGTGTGGTTTATGTGACGGCAGAACAGTTTATTTCGGACTATATTGCTTCGATGAGGCAGAACGACCACTCCGAGTTTGTGAAAACCTATCGCAATGCCGATGTACTCTTGATTGATGACATCCAATTTTATGTGCAAACCGAGGGGTGTCAGCGGGAGTTTATTCATACTTTCAATGCGCTTTCTCAGAATGACAAACAGGTGGTGATCAGTTCTGACCGACCTCCCGCTACGCTTAAGGGGTTTGAGGACCGTTTGATATCCAGATTGCAGTGGGGGCTGGTGACAGATATCGAGGTCCCCGATTTAGAGACCCGAATTGCTATTTTGAACCAGAAAGCTGAGGAACGGGGGATTGACCTGCCTCACGATGTGGCGCGGTTTCTGTCAGAGCAAATCGACTCGAACATCCGGGAGCTGGAAGGGGCGTTGACCCGTCTGGTTGCGTTCGCGGCCCATAAACATCAGACCGTTTCCAGGGACCTGGCCCGTCAGGCCCTGCTGAGGCGCTCGACGCGTGCGACGCCTTCGATCGGAATAGAGGAAATCCAGAAGGCGACAGCCGATTTCTTTCATATTCCCATCGAGACGCTCATCGGGGCCACCCGGAAGCAGGAAATTACAACGGCCCGCCACGCAGGCATGTACCTGTGCAAGTCCCTGACGGGCGCGCCGTTGAAGGCTATTGGAGACCATTTTGGAAACCGGGACCATACCACAGTCATGCACGCTTGCCGGAATGTGGAACGGAAGCTTATCAAAGACCCGGGATTTGGCGATATGATCGCCCAGCTGCGGGACCATATTCAGGGTCGGCTGGTTGCTTAGAAGTTGTTTGGAAAATGACCTTTCGGTAGATGGCCGGGTTCAACTGTCTGTTGTTCCTGGCCTTTTTCTTGCGCGCCCAGGAAAGCAGAAGCCGAGCCGACAGGCGACGGCTGATTGCGAAGGGTTGAAATCTGACTTTCCAATTCAGGTTTCAGCTCTTTTTTTATCTGGTTTTTCACATGTGTTCCATCTTTTCTATTATTTGATTATTAATTCAAGATAAAAACAACGACAACAACGACTCTGTGAAAAAGGTGGATAACGTGGGCTGTGGTCCAAATCCTTATGCGGACGACCGATAATCGGAGCGTGAAGGCAGAACCTTGTGTGCGTGCTGTGTGAATTGTGTGTGTAAAAACAGGGAGTTGTCCACAGTGTGGATTGTGAACAGAATTTCCACAGATTGTATCCACACTGTGTCCAGATTGTTTTTCACGGCGAGGCGGGCTGTGCACAGGGCTGTGCACAATTTATGTAACGTATTTGTAAATAATATGTTATTTTACATCTCTTCGGTTGGGCATGAAAAAAAGTGGCCATATTATCCACATGTGCCCTGTGTGGATAATATCAAAGCGGGGAATGTACAGGTGGGGCTGTCCTCTTTTATGTATGGATTGTTCGCGGTGGTGGTTTGCCCTCAAACCCCGCACTGTGCGCGGGGATGCACCGCTCACGTTCAACAGGGAACGCAAGTCGTTGATTGGACCGGCGTATTGGCAACCCGGAGCGTTCGCAGCCCGGAAAACGGATACGGTAATGATAAAAGGGCGGCAGAAAACCGGCGGTTGTACCGCCACAGATGCCCGGGTAAGACAATTTTATATGAACCCATCCTGGCGGCCATCCAACAGGGGGGTATGGGGGTATGGTTGTTGTGTGTTTTTTGCCCCATTCAAAGGGGGGACAGATCGGGAAAAATATATTGACAACTTCGATAAAAATCAGTATATTACGTCATAGTAAAGGGGGGGTGAAAACGCGGCTGATTTTTTGTGGTTTTACACCCCTTTTGCCGGATGGAAGATTTTGGGGAAGACGCACTCTGTTTTAAAGGCCTTTTATCGTTGAGAAGAGGGGGTTGGGGACCATGAAGGTTGTGATCGACCGGGACGAATTGCTCAGGGGTGTGAATGCCGTTCTGGACATTGTGCCGTCCAAAACGGCATTGCCGGTGCTCTCAAACATCCTGATTGATGTGAGCGAGGCGGAAGGGATACGTCTTTCCGCCACCGATCTGGATATCTCTATTCTGTGTGGGCTTTCGGCCTCTGTGGAGGCCCCCGGTTCGACAACAGTGCCTGCCCGGAAGTTCGCAGAGATCGTTCGGGAATTGCCGGAGGAAGCGGTTGAGCTGCGCGCCGAGTCGGAACGGGTGACCATCCAGAGGCAGGGGGACGCTGAGGGGACGTATGCGCTTATGTCTGTGTCTGCAGACGATTTTCCGGATCTGCCCGGGGAAATCGAGGGCCCGGACATGGCGTTTTCCGGAACGGATGAGGCGTCGGAGGACGGACACCTGCTCCGGGATATGATCTTCAGGACGTCTTTTGCGGTTTCAAAGGATGAGACGCGGCCGGTGCTCAATGGGGTGTTGTGGCAGGTGGGGGAGGGCCGTATGACCATGGTTGCAACGGACGGTGCTCGTCTGGTCAAGTATTCCAAAGCGGTGCCGGCGTCTCCGGAGGGCGGGGGTACCGAGGCGATTGTTCCGACCCGGGCGCTCAATCACCTTGTGAAGCTGATGTCGGCAGGGGGCAAGCTGGACCGGGTGCAGTTTGGGCAGAACCACCTGATGTTCAGCCTCTCGGTGTCTGGTGCCAATGGGACGGAAGGGGGTGGAGGGATACGCCTTTTCTCCCGTTTGATCGAGGGCCCCTATGTGGATTATGAACAGGTGATCCCGCAGGCCAACGGAAAACGGCTGAAGGTCTCCAACAGTCTCCTTTCGCCTGCTGTGCGGCGGGTCTCTATTCTGTCGAGTTCTCAGAACCACCAGGTCCGTTTCAGGCTGAACGCAAATGAGATTGAACTTTCGGCGACCAGCCAGGAGATCGGTGGAGAGGCCCGGGAGGTCTTAGAGGCCGATTATAACGACGAAGAAATGGCGATCGGGTACAACTCCTTCTACCTTCAGGACGTCCTTCGGCGGATCGATTCAGATCAGGTTATGTTCGAACTGGACAGTCCTGTTACCGCCGGGATTATCCGACCTGCGGACCAGCCGGAGGGCGAAGATTATCTCTGTTTGCTTATGCCGCTTCGTCTTAACGACTGACGGATGATTTCCCTTGTACATTTCGGCGCTTAAGCTGGCGAATTTCAGGAACTTCGAGCAAGCCGAATTTACGTTCGACAAAGATAAGACGGCTGTATGCGGTGACAATGCGCGGGGCAAGTCGAACCTTTTAGAAGCGATTTACTTTCTGGCCATTGCCAAGTCCGGCCGGGGCGCAAAAGATCGGCACGTCCTGCGCTGGGGAGCAAACTACTTCAGTGTCGACGCGGTTGTGGAACGCGAAGATCAGTCGCTTCCCATTCGGATTGCATACGATTCGCGTGTTGGAAAAAAGAAGGCCTATCTCAAAGACCACCCACTTCCCCGCCTCTCCTGCTTGGTTGGCGCCTTCAACGCTGTTCTTTTCTCCCCTGAAGATGTGGATCTGGTGCTGCGCGACCCCCTGCAACGCCGACGCATTCTGGATATTCTCGTTTCCCAGTCGAACGCCTCCTATCTCTCGGACCTGAAGCACTACTACCGGGTACTTGCCCAGCGAAATCGGCTGCTGAGGGACCGTCGAACGCAGCTGCTTTCCGACCCTGGACAACTGGCCCCCTGGGATGCGCAGCTTGCCGAGCACGGCGCGCGGATTATCCAGCACCGGATGGACGCGCTGGATGAGACCCGGCCGATGGTCGAAGCATATTATCGGCGGATTGCCTCTACGTCCGAGCAGCTTCGCACGGTCTACCGCAGCCTGGTGCCGCCCGACAAACGGGACCAGGGCCGGGAGGTCCTGGCCTCGGCGCTGGATGGACGACGTGCAGAAGAGGTGGGCCTGGGGTTTACGTTGAGCGGTCCCCATCGGGACAATCTGGTTTTTACACTGGATGGACGTGGGGCGCATCAGTATGCCTCCCAGGGGCAACTCAAGAGCGTCTTGCTGGCGTGGAAGCTGGCTGAGGGGGCCTTTTTAGAGGCCCGGACGCAGCACCGACCCGTGCTGTTGATGGACGATATTTTCTCAGAGTTGGACCGAAGTCGTGCGCTTTCACTGATGGACATGGTCACGTCTTTCGGGCAGGTGGTGCTCACCTCGGCCCGGGACCCGGATCTGAAATTTGGCGCGCAGGGCTTTCGGATGGTTGAGTTGTAGGCTTTTGGGGTTGCGCGGATGTTATTCAGTGAGGTCAGGCAGTGGCGAAACAAGGGCGGGGTATCGAGTGGGCGGTTTGGAGGGCATCGGCTCCGGTGTCTCTGGGAGATGCGCTGCGGCGCGTGATTGACGAACTGGGGATTGAGACCAGGCTCCTGGAACAGCGCGTCCTGTTGCTGTGGCCCGAGGTCGTGGCGGAAGTGGTCGGGGAGGTGGGGGGGCAGCTTACCCGTGCGGAGACGATTCGCCGGGGAGAGTTGCTGGTTTTGGTGAGACAAGACGCCTGGCGACACCGGCTTCTGTTTGAGCGTGAGCGGCTCCGTGAGCGGCTCAATCGGTCGGTCGGTCGGGAGGTGGTGCGGTCGATTCGGTTTGGGAAAGCATGAGGGCGTGCGGATTTACTAAACATACAACAAGGAGTTCACGGCTTATGACAGAGGTGGCACAGCATCGTCACTACGGCGCAGATAATATCCAGGTGCTGAAGGGGCTGGAGGCGGTTCGCAAGCGTCCGGCGATGTACATCGGGGATACCAGCACACACGGTCTGCATCACCTGATCTGGGAGGTGGTGAGCAATAGCGTGGACGAGGCGATGGCCGGGCACTGCGACCGTATTGAGGTCACGCTTAACGCCGATGGGGGCGCGACGGTAGCGGACAACGGCCGGGGGATTCCCGTGGATATGCATCCGACTGAGAACCGGCCTGCGCTGGAGGTGGTGATGACGGTTCTGCATGCCGGGGGCAAGTTTGACAAGAAGACCTACACGGTCTCGGGCGGGCTGCACGGGGTGGGTGTTTCTGTGGTTAACGCGCTTGCGGGCTGGTGCGAGGTCGAGGTCTGTTCTTCGCTGCCGGACAAGCAAGGGAAGGTCTATTTCCAGCGGTACGAGCGGGGGATTCCGGTGTGCGAGATGAAGGAGACCGGACGCGGCGAGGGGTCGGGCACCCGGACGACGTTTATGCCCGACGATACCATTTTTGAGACGGTGACGTTTAACCTGGACACGGTGGCTACCCGGATGCGCGAGCTGGCGTTCCTGAACAGCAACCTGACGATTGTTTTGAAAGATGAGCGGGTGGGGTTTGAAGAAACCTTTTTCTATGAGGGAGGCCTCCAGGCTTTTGTCGAATACCTGGACGAGGGCCGAACCGCCCTGCACAAACCGGTCTATTTTGAGGGAGAGCGGGAAGGGGTCGGAGTGGAGATCGGCCTGGAGTACAACGACTCGTACTCGGAAAATATTTACAGTTTTGTGAATAATGTGTATACGATGGAGGGCGGCACCCACGAGACCGGGTTCCGGACGGCGCTGACGCGGACGCTGAACACCTATGCGACGCGGAACAACATGTTCAAGAACGAGAAGATCAGCCTGAGCGGAGAGGACACCCGGGAGGGGCTGACCGCCGTGATCAGCACAAAGATCCCCGAGCCCCAGTTTGAGGGACAGACCAAGACCAAGCTGGGCAATAGCGAGGTGAGGGGGATTGTTGAATCTCTGGTGAACGAGAAGTTCTCGGAATACATCGAAGAGAACCCCTCTGTTATCAAAAATATTTTACAGAAAGCGATCGAGGCGGCCCGAGCCCGCGAGGCTGCGCGAAAGGCTCGGGAGTTGGTGCGAAGAAAGAGCATTCTGGAAGGGGGAGGGCTGCCCGGCAAGCTGCTGGACTGTTCGTTTGACGACAAGGACGAGACCGAGATTTTCCTGGTTGAGGGCGACTCGGCCGGCGGGTCCGCAGCGCAGGGACGCGACCGGCGGTTTCAGGCCATCCTGCCCCTGTGGGGAAAGCCTCTGAACGTGGAGAAGGCACGGGTGGATAAGGTTTTGAACAACGACAAACTCCAGCCCATGATTATGGCCTTAGGGGCCGGGGTGGGAGAGGACTTCGACCTGGAAAAATTGCGCTACGGGAAGGTGATTGTGATGGCCGACGCGGATGTGGATGGGTCCCACATCCGGACGCTGCTGTTGACCTTCTTCTTCCGGTATATGCGGTCGATGATCAATACCGGCCGGGTGTACATTGCCCAGCCGCCCCTGTTTCTGGTCAAGAAAGGCCGGAATGAGCAGTATGCATTCAACCAAAGCGAACGGGACAGTATTGTGAAGTCGATGGGCACAGAAGGCAAAGGCATAACAATTCAGCGCTACAAGGGATTGGGGGAGATGAATCCGGAACAGCTCTGGAAGACCACGATGGATCCGGAGACCCGGACCATCCTCCAGGTGACCCAGGACGACGTGATGGAGGCCGAACACATTTTTTCGATGCTGATGGGCGACGATGTGGAGCCCCGGAGGCGGTTTGTGGAGGCCCACGCGCTTGAGGCAGAGGTGGACGTATAGATCGCGGAGGGCACGGCGGAAAAGCCCCATCCCCCCGCACCAAACCGGGGGCGTCGCAGAAGCCGAGCCGACAGGTGACGGCTGATAACACAGATCAGGAGGTGAAAGCAGGGGGGCAAAAGGTTCACCCCACCCCCCGGTTCGCCTCCGGCTTACAACGATGGAGAAGGGCCAGGCTATGATGCAGCGACAGCGGATTGTTCAAATTGATGTTGGCGAGGAGATGAAGAAATCCTACCTGGCGTACTCGATGAGTACCCTGGTGGACCGGGCATTGCCCGATGTGCGGGACGGGCTGAAGCCGTCCCAGAGGCGGATTCTTGTTGCGATGAACGACCTGGGGCTGGCGCCCAACCGGCAGTTCCGCAAATGCGCGAATATTGCCGGGCATACCTCGGGGAACTACCATCCCCACGGCGACGAGATCGTGTATTCCACGCTGGTACACCTGGCGCAGGACTTCAAGATGCGCTACCCGCTGGTGGACGGACAGGGGAACTTCGGGTCGATCGACGGGTATCCACCGGCGGCCATGCGGTATACAGAAGCGCGCATGGCCGGGCCTACCGGCGAGATGCTGGTGGACCTGGACAAGGAGACGGTGGATTTCAGGCCGAATTACGACGAGCGACTGGAGGAGCCGACCGTGCTGCCTGCGCGGTTGCCGAACCTGATCTGCAATGGAGCGGTGGGCATTGCGGTGACGATGGCCACGGCGATCCCTCCGCACAACCTGGCCGAAGTGGTCGACGGGCTGGTGGCCCTGATCGACAATCCGCACCTGGACGTGGACGGGCTGATGGAGTACATCAAGGCGCCTGATTTTCCCACGGGAGGCATTATCTACGGCATCAGCGGTGTGAGAGAGGCCTATCACACCGGCAGGGGGCTCATCCGGGTTCGGTCGCGGGCCTTTGTTGAGAGTTTGAAGAACGGGCGAGAGAATATCGTGGTTACCGAGATCCCTTACATGGTGGTGAAGACCAATCTGCTGGAAAAGATGGCGGATCTGGTCCGCGACAAGAAGGTGGACGGGATCTCAAATATCCGGGACGAATCCGGCCGGGACGGCATGCGGATTGTTGTGGAGCTGAAGCGGGATGTCAATTCGGAGGTGATTCTGAATCAGCTTTACAAACACACGCAGCTTGAAAGCACCTTTGCCGCGAATATGATTGCGCTGGTGGGCGGCCAGCCGAAGCAGCTGAACTTGAAGGATATGCTTACACACTACCTCGATCATCGCCACGAGGTGGTGGAGCGGCGCACGCAGTTCGAGCTTGGGGTGGCCGAAGACCGGGCGCACATCCTGGAAGGATTGAAGGCGGCGCTGGATGATATCGACCTTGTGGTGGGCATCATCCGGAGGTCAGCGAATCCGGAGGATGCACGGAAGGCGCTGATGGACCGGCTTGGGCTTTCGGAGCGCCAGGCGCAGGCGATTCTGTCGATGACGCTGCAGCGGTTGACCAACCTGGAGCAGCAGAAAATCGAGGACGAATATGCAAAGCTGATCCAGGAGATCGAGCGGCTGCGTTCGGTCCTGGAGAGTCGGCCCAAGCGGATGGAGATGGTCAAATCGGAACTGGAAGAGGTAAAGAATCAGTACGCGGATGAGCGGCGGAGTGAGGTCGTGTTTTCGGCGTCGGAGTTCGACATTGAGGATCTGATTGCCGAAGAGGACATGGTGATCACCGTTTCCCACGCCGGATATATCAAGCGCATCCCGGTGAGCGCGTACCGGCGCCAGCGTCGGGGGGGACGAGGGGTGACCGGGGTAAAACCCAAAGAGGAGGACTTTGTCGAGCACCTGTTTATCGCTTCCACGCACAGTTATATCCTCTTTCTGACGGACCGGGGGCACTGCCACTGGCTGAAGGTGCACGAGATACCGCAGGGAAGCCGGGCCGCCCGGGGCCGCCCGGTGGTGAACCTGATCGACATTGATAAGGCGCACAGTGTCGCGGCCATTGTGCCGGTGCGGGAGTTTGACGACGACCATTTCCTGATTCAGGTTACTCAAAACGGGCTGGTGAAAAAGACGGCGCTTTCGGCCTACAGCCGGCCGCGGCGGGGTGGGATTATTGCGATGAATATCCTGGAGGACGACCGGCTGATTGAGGCTGCGGTTACCGATGGATCGCACGATGTGATCCTGGCGACAAAGCAGGGCCAGGCGGTCCGGTTCCCGGAGCGAAATGTGAGGGATATGGGCCGGGGCACCCAGGGCGTGAAGGGGGTCACGCTGGGAGCGGGTGACGTGGTGGTGGGGATGGTGGTGATGGGGCGGGAGGGAACGCTGCTTACGGTTTGCGCCAATGGGTTTGGCAAGCGGACGGAGGTTTCGGACTATCGGCTCACACAGCGGGGCGGCAAGGGCGTGATCAACATCAGGACGACCGAACGAAACGGTGAGGTGGTTGCGGTGAAAGAGGTGGTGAACGAGGACGAGTTGATGATTATTTCCCAACAGGGAATTCTGATCCGGCTGCCGATTCGAGATATCAGCGTGATCGGGCGGAATACCCAGGGGGTGAAGCTGATCAACCTGGAGGAAGACGACCGGGTGATTGGCGTGGCGCGTGTGGTGCCCCAGAACGGAGAGTTTGATGGGGATGAGGTTTCGGCAGAAGCCGGTCCAAACGGAGAGGGGGATACGGGACAGGCGCCGGGTGTTTGACATACCAATGCGCGCATTCGATGCTCATCGGAAAAATTCCAGCAGGGGGGACCGGTCGGTCCCCCCTGCTGTCGTACAACCGTCTGGATTGTGGGATTACAGTTCTTCGATGCGGATGATGCGGGATTTTTCCGTGATGATGGGCAGGCGGTCAATTTTCGCTACGGCCCGGCGCATGGCAGCTTCCCGGGCCTCGTGGGTGGTCATGATCAGGGGGACCGTGCCCTCTGCTGTTTCCGACCGTCCGTGCTGGATGACGGTGGCGATGCTGATCCGTTCTTCTGAGAAAATGCAGGCGATCCGGGCGAGGACGCCGGGACGGTCGTAGACGGTGAACCGGCAGTAAAAGCTTGTTTCGATTTCATCGGGCGGGATGGGCACGGCTTCCTGGAGGGCGGCCAGGGGGGAAGGGCCGGGGGTGCGGCCCGTGAGGCGGTGTTCGGCCAGGTCGAGGAGGTCGGAGACCACGGCGCTTGCGGTGGGCAACTGTCCGGCACCCCGACCGTAGAAGACCTGTGGGCCAACGGCGTTGCCGACGATTTCAACGGCGTTGAACTCGTCTTTGATGTTGGCCAGGAGGGCATCGGAGGGGATCAGGGCGGGGTGCACCCGGGCCTCGATCCGGTCTTCGACCGCCTTGGCGATGCCCAGCAATTTGATCGTATAGCCGAGTTCCCGGGCAAAGTCGATGTCCAGCGGGGAGGTTTGGGCGATGCCCTCTTTGAGGATTTGCTGGTGGGAAAGGTCGACCCGGAACGCGATGCGGCAGAGGAGCGCGAGCTTTTGTGCGGCGTCGGTGCCGTCGATGTCCATGGTGGGGTCGGCTTCGGCGTAGCCTTTCTCCTGGGCCTGGCCGAGCATCTCCTCAAAGTCGCCCCCCCCATCGGTCATGCGGGTGAGGATGTAGTTCGTGGTCCCGTTGAGGATGCCGTAGATGGACTGGATGCGGTTGGCAACCAGGCCGTCGGTGAGGGCGCGGATGATGGGGATGCCGCCGCACACGCTGGCCTCAAAAGCAAGGTGGGCGCTGTGCTGCGCCGCGGCCCTGAAGAGGTCTCCGCCCTGTTCGGCGAGGAGGGCCTTGTTGGCGGTGACGACGTCTTTTCCGACTTTGAGCGCACGCAGGCAGAGGCTGCGGGCAGGGTCGATGCCGCCGATAACTTCGATGACAATCTGGACCTCGGGGTCGTCCACCACGTCTTCGGCGCGGTCGGTGAGGAGGGCTTTGGGGAGTTCCACGGACCGGGGTTTGGAAAGGTCGTGCACGGCGACGCGGCGGAGGGCCAGGTCCACGCCCCGGACTTTGCGGAAGTGGGCAGTGCGTTCCTGGAGGAGGCGGACGACACCGCTGCCCACGACGCCCATGCCGAGGAGGCCGACGCCTATTGCGTCTGTGTTTGGCATTGCTCCTCCGAATGCACAAAAAAAAAGCAACTACCTGATGGATACCGATGAACACCAATAAATACGAAGAAGTCAATATAATATAAAGGGTATATGGGCGCAATGGGAAAGCAGGGGACGGATGGAAGCGGATCCACTACACCCCCTCCCCACCCTCCCCCATGCCTTCGGCGAGGCCTTTTTCACCCGCGCCCAAGCTCAAGAAAAAGGCCGAAAAAGAAGGGCGCCGCTCA
>JAAXHW010000227.1 GCA_012270675.1 Candidatus Latescibacterota bacterium
CTCGGCCAGAATCCGCGTCTCGCTCAGGGGAGGCGCCGCGCCGGGCCGCATGTTGTACCGGTACCGCCGCAAGCGCAAAGGCCGCGAAGCCGATCGCCCCTTGGGCCTGGACCCGACGCGCCGTCCCGTGAAAGATCGGCCGGATCGCCCTCGGGTGCTGGAGCCCCCGGAAGCCCTCCTCGATGCGTCTCCGCTCGCCGTAGCGGGCCTACACCTGCGACGGCGTCTCCGATTCCAGACGGGTCCACCCCCCATGCCGACCGTCAAACGGCTCGTCCTTCCGGATGGCGTCTTCGTTCAGGTGTACGGCCCCTTGGTCCCCTTTAAGGAAGCGACCGCCTTGGCCCTTACCTTTGATCCCCTCGGCCCACCGTTTTTTCGCCTTCTCTACGGCGTCCGCGCGTCCTGGGCCGCTTTCCGGGGACAGGGAGCCGGCGCCCGTCCACACCGGCGTTCCCGTGACCTTCTTCGGGTGCGCCGCGCTCAGCGACCGCCATCGCACCGCCCCCACATAGTCGTCCCCCGGGCTCACCAGCCCGACCGGTTCTCCTCACTCATCAGGCCGGCATCCGCCACGAAGACCCCGCGATCGACCTCCAAGCGCGCCTGGAGTTTCGCGATCACCGGTTCGAGCGTCTTTACGTCTGCCGGGTGGCCCGCCAACCGCTCCTAGCCGATGGGCCGCCCCGGCCGCGTCTGGATCAAGGCCCAGACCACCGGCCCCCGGGGCGGCTTCCCGTCCTGGCGGTAGCCCTTCTTACGTAATTCATCCGCTTTTTCACGGGCCAAGCGGAGCGTGGTTACGTCAAAGAAGAGCCCGTCGACCGGGCCGCCCCAAAGCCCGGTCACTTCCCGGGCTACGACCGACGGCCGCTGAGCGAGGAGGGTTTCGGTCCCCGCGTCCATCATGCGGTAGAACTGGTCCGCCGGCCCGTCTACGCCCTCTTCCAGAGACCGCGGTCGGGCCGGGGCCCCGGGCGCGGCCCGGCGCAGCCACACCGCCGGTCTGAACAGGCGCCGGGCCATCGTCTGGGGGGGGAACCGGTCGGCGAGGGCCCGGGCGTCTTCCATGAGCCGCGGCTGGTCCGGCGGGCGGCCAAGATCTCGTTGGCGCTGGCTTCGGCGGGAAACAAAGACGGCTGCGCCTGTTCCTGAAGGCGATACCGTTCCATAGTGGCCACGTCGACCAGGGCCTGGAGGGCTTCGCCTTCGGGGGCGGAGCCCCTAGGGCAGACGATCTTGATCCGGGGCGGGCCCGGCACGTGGCGCACGATTTGCACCGCGACGTTCCGGGTAGTTTTTCTTTTGAGTGGTCGGACCCACAGGGCGAGGCCCATATCGGGTATTTCGGGAGTCCGTACTGTGATAAAACTGCAAACTGAACACTACACGAAAGACCGCTCCCTGATTATGCCCCGTAACGGCCTTCCAGGCATAATTTTCCGTGTGCCGCCGACCTGTTACCCGTCGAAGTCAGGATCTGGTCCTCCAACGCCGCGATACCGAGCGGTCGCGGGCTCCCGTCCGCCTGGGGGATCTGTACTCGCCGGCTCGGGAGCGCCCGCTGTGTACGCGTTCGGGCCGGTCGGTCAACTGATCCCACAGCCCGTCCGCGTACGGATCCCACGTCATACCGTCCACTCCGGGGGCGGCTTTCCTCTTCCATCCGAGGTAAGCCTCATGCAGAGCTTTCACCGTGATGGGGGGTAGCCGGGCGACCCTCTTCGGTTTAGGATTCCGCGGATTCCCTTTGGCCCCGGCCCTTCGCTCCGTCGACTCCGCCGGCCCCGGAGGGCCCTGATTCGCCGACTTCCTCGCTACTAGGGCCGGGGCTGACTGCTCAAAACCGTACCTCATCGGCTACGGGAAACCCCCTTCCCGACACAGCCCCGCGCGACCGCCGGGCGGCTTTGAGATCTCCCAAGTCCCCGCGCTGGACGTATAAACCGGCCTCAGTTCTTAGACACCGTGGAATCCTCCGTGGCCTCGCCCTAGCGGCCCGGAGAGGTGGACTTCGACGGGGGAAACGTCTCGTCCTTCCAAACTTCGATATTTTCGGTGCTCCATAGCCAGCCGGCTTAATCCGCTGCCGACGCTTCGCGTGGCCCCTCGCGGGGATCCCCGCACAGCTCGCGGCCGGAGTCCGGAGTGGGGAGCTGACCCTTCCCTGACGGGACTTCCACTCGATGTCCTGCGCCAGTTAGCCTGGCGCACTCACCCTTCAACCTGCTCCCTGCGGGCCTACAGCTACACGCTCGCCAGAAAACGTTCTGCATCGATGGCTGCCATGCAGCCAGTTCCAGCGGCCGTTACCGCCTGCCGATAGGTGTGATCCTGGGCATCGCCACACGCGAAAACGCCCTGGATATTAGTCCGCGTTGAGTCGGGCATGGTCTTGATGTAACCCAGGTCATCCATTTCCAGCCATGACTTGAAGAGCCCGGTGTTTGGATCGTGGCCGATGGCAACGAAAAGCCCCTTTACAGCCAGATCACGCTCTGCTCCAGTCTTTACGTTCCTGAGCCGGACCCTTTCCACTTCATCGCGGCCCAACACGTCTGTAACAATGGTATCCCAAATGATCTGGATCTTGTCGTTGTCGAAAACCCGCTGTTGCATGATTCTGGACGCGCGCAAGGCCTCGCGCCGGTGGATTAGCCAGACTTTTTTCGCAAAGCGTGTCAGAAACAGGGACTCTTCCATTGCCGTGTCCCCCCCGCCCACTATAGCGAGATCCACACCGCGAAAAAAGGCTCCGTCACACGTCGCACACGCGGAGACCCCTCGCCCGAGCAGCCGTTTTTCGTTTTCGAGGCCCAGATAACGCGCGGTCGCCCCGGTGGCCACGATTACGGTCTCTGCCAAGAGTGGCTCCTCCTCGTCCACCACCAACCGAAACGGGCGCTCGGACAGATCCAGGTGAGACACAATGCCAAACCGCACGTCCGCGCCGAAGCGTTCCGCCTGCGCCTTAAAATGCTCCATCATTTCCGGGCCGAGCACGCCGTCCACGTAACCGGGATAGTTCTCCACATCAGTCGTCGTAGTAAGCTGCCCACCGGGCTCCAGACCGGTATATACCACCGGATTCAGGTTGGCGCGCGCCGCATACAGTGCAGCGGTATAGCCTGCAGGACCGGACCCTATAATGACCACCTGGTGAGGTGTCGCTCCCTCAAAAGAGACACCTTCCGGCAAGGGGGCTAATCCCATATGCAGTGCGTGGCCAAAGTCTTGCCAAATATGGAGCTCACGCCGCCTGGGCCACGAGCGCGTCCAACCGCTTGACCAACTCGCGCTTGGAAACGGCGCCGATCAGCTGATCACGCACTTCGCCATCCTGGAAAAAGAGCAGTGTCGGAATGGAGCGGATGTTATACTGCATCGGTGTCACCGCACTGTTATCCACATTGCATTTGGCCACTTTGACACGCCCCTCATACTCGTTGGCCAACTCTTCCACGAGGGGAGCAATGGCCCGGCAGGGGCCGCACCAGACCGCCCAGAAGTCGACCAGCACGGGTAGATTTGAATCAAGCACCTCCGCTTTAAAATTACCGTCTGTGACTTTTACAGTACCCATAATAATTGTCTTGTGTTGAGTTGAAGTGACTTATACCCACAAGGTCGCCGCAAGGTCATCCGATCCGACCGCCTTGTCGTGTGCTCCATCCATGATTTGCGGAATCGCAGTCTCGTATTCCCAAGCCATTTGTTGCGTCGCAAGATCCACAACCACTTGATCCTGAACCTGAATTCTGAGCGTGCCGCTTTGTACAAAGCCGATATGCCGGCACTGCACGGTTCGCCCTTCTAATTCTTTGAGCACATCGGGCAACGCCTTCGAATTGCACGTAAACACAATTCGCGATTGTGCTTCCCCGAACAGCAAAGCATCCAGGCGTCCGTTTTCTCCCGGCGAAAGTGTGATGTCCGCGCCCAAGGTGGCCGAAAATATCGCACTTTCAGCCAGGCAAACGGCCAGACCTCCATCGGAAACGTCATGCGCACCCCTGACCAGCCCGGCATGGATGAGGTGGAGCAGGGCCTCTTGGACAGCGCGCTCCTCTTCCAGCACCAGATGCGGTGCATCGCCGCCGGTGATACCGTGCCCCGTGTTTAAATACTCCGACCCCCCCAGATCGGCAAGGCTTGAACGATAGGCCCAGGTGTCCGGCGTTAAAAGCAGCACGGCATCGCCGGCAGCCGAAAACGCTGCTCCGGTTGCGTGCGCATCGCAGTCGTCAATGAGCCCCAGCATGCCGATGGTCGGCGTCGGAAACACCGCGCCCTCGGGGTTTTCGTTGTAGAAGGACACGTTGCCCCCTGTCACCGGCGTGTTGAGTGCGCGACAGGCATCACCAATTCCTCCCACAGCCTCTTTAAACGTCCAGTAGACC
>JAAXHW010000228.1 GCA_012270675.1 Candidatus Latescibacterota bacterium
CTCAAGCGCCGCGGGGGCTGCTTTTCCGCGAACTGCGACTGTGGTGGTAGCAGGCGGTTGTGCCCAGCGGACCTTTCGGGCGTTTTTGGGCTAAGTGCTTGGGGGATCTGCGCGGAAAAGCCCCATCCCCCCGCAGCGGAGGTGGAGGGGGCGGGATGAGGCGTACCCTCTCCCCTCCCCGTTTCGGGGAGGGGCCGGGGGAGGGGTGATTTCCACGGCGTTGCATTTGTAGGGGCACCCCTCATGTTTGTCCACGGTGTTGTATTTGTAGGGGCGGTTCGTGAACCGCCCTCGTGGTTGTCGTTGTATTTGTAGGGGCACCCCTCGTGGTTGCCCACCAGGCGGCGGGTGCGTGGCGGGTACAGGATGAGGCGTACCCTCTCCCCTCCCCGTTTCGGGGAGGGGCCGGGGGAGGGGTGATTCCTCCGGTTGTTCCGCCAGCCAGCGGGCTGAGTGACCTATCCCCCCGCAGCGGAGGTGGGGGACGGAACCGCACGGAAATTCACTGTGGCCACCACTGCGTATCGGCCAATAGTGAAATGAATCTATATCATTTCCCTTGACACAGAAGATTCACTTGCATATATTGGTTTATCATAGTCTTATAAATCCCGGCCCCTACGTTACGCTCAATATCCAAGCCAGGCTCTCGGGTCTGCGTGTAATGTGGGGGCTAAATTATTTCCGGAGGTCTATTCGATGAGCTTCCCCAACAGGTATGCTGTTCTCCTGGATGGAGAATGGTTAAAGAAGACTCTCCAGAAGCGGAACAAAGGGGTGTTTCCGCAACACTCTGATATACTCAGTGAAATAGGTAAGCTACGTACTCACGATGATCTAAGAGACATTGATATTTACCGGATCTTTTATTACACGGCTGATCCGTTGACAAGCAAAGCCAAGAACCCAATCAGCGGACAACAAACGAATTTTGCATCTACAACTCAACACGCGCAGAACCTTAGCCTGATCAATAAGCTTGAGAACGAACCGGACTTTGCTGTTCGTCGAGGCCAGCTGATCATGCAGGACTGGAAGATCCGATCCAAGACCTTGAAGGAACTTAGTAAAGGAATTCGAAAGAACGTTAACGCAGCCGATCTTGCGCCAAACATCAAGCAGAAGGGTGTAGACATGATGATTGGTCTCGACATGGCTACGCTGGCCATCAAAAGACTTGTATCCATCGTCGTGATTGCATCCGGTGATTCCGACCTTGTGCCAGCCATGAAACTTGCGAGGACTGAAGGGCTACGAGTTTACCTGGCGACGCTTGGCGAATCTACACGGCCGGAACTGAAGATTCATGCTGACCGTATTCTATCTTGATCCGCTTTAATTGGGCGGATTTTTGCGACACTCTGATTCAAAATCAGATTGTTGAGGCAGGTGCTGTATTTTTTTCGGGATATTCATATATTTATTAATGAATGGGTTAGAACGAATATGCTCACAAAAAAGAGATCTGGCACGGTTTTGGCTTTTGCAGATTCCGGCGGGTTTGTTTTTTGGAAGGAGAAAGGGTCAGCGATATGAAAATTGACTGCCACATGCACGTCAACGGCGGTCCGGCGACGTGGTTCCGGGACAACGATCTGGTTATCGAGGCTGCTGACAGGCTGGGGATCGATCAGTTGTGTTCGTCCATTCCGATTACGCGAGGGATGCCCACGATGGAGGAGGTCCGCGCCTGCAACGACGGGATGCTGGAGGCGATGCGGCGCTATCCGGACCGGATTCTGGGGTATTGTTTTGCCTGTCCGGGCTATCGGGAGACGCTGGATGAGATCGACCGGTGTCTGGACCGGGGCATGATCGGGATCAAGCTTTACAATCAGTACAAGATCTGTGATCCGGCGGTGCGGCCCACGCTTGAGAAGGCGATTGAGGAGCGGGTGCCGATTCTGGAGCACGCGGGATACCCGACCACACCGGAGAGTTGGGCTGCACAGCCGAATATGTCGCACGCAGGGGATTTCGTGGAGGTTGCCAGGGTGTATCCCGAGGCGATGCTGATTGAGGCCCACATCGGTGGGGGGGGAGACTGGGAGTGGGCGATCAAGCAACTTCGGCAGGCGCCAGGCGTTTATCTGGATACGAGCGGGAGTGTGATTGATGAGGGGATGGTGGAGATGGCGGCGCGGGAACTGGGGGTGGACCGGCTGCTGTTTGGGACCGATATGACGATGGAGGGGGGGGTGGGGAAGGTGCTGGGCGCGGATCTGACCGCTGCCCAGAAGGAGAAGGTGTTCTGGAAGAATATGAAGCAGATCCTGGATCGGAGGTGACACCATGGCCAGTCGAATTCTGCTTTTTGTGTGGGTGTGTACCGTCTCATTGGGCATGCCGCATGCGGCGTTCGCCGGAGCGTGGACCCAGAAGGCGGGGGGCTATTATTTCAAGCTTGCAGCGGGCTATTTGAATTCGACAAAGGATATCGATGCGGAAGGCAAGCAGGTGGAGAAGGCGAGTATGGGGGAATTGAGAGACCTCAATTATTCGGCCTATCTGGAGTACGGTCTGCTGGACCGGCTGACGCTTGTGGCGTCGGCGCCCTATAAACGGCTTCGGGATATCCGCACGCTGAGGGACCTCAATTCGGTTATTACGGGGACCGCGCTGGAAAGACGGTCCGGGTTCGGCGACATGGAGGTGCGTCTGCGGTGGCGCCTGGCCAGCCAGCCGCTGGTTGCTTCGGTTGCCGCAGGGGGCAAAATCCCGCTGTGGTACGGCGATGACCCCGGTACGCGCGTTCCCCTGAGCAGCAAGGAGGCGGATGTGGATGTCCGGCTGCTGCTGGGCCGGTCTTTATATCCTTTCCCGGGATATGTGACCGGAGAGGTCGGCTACCGGATGCGCGGCGGGAATATCAGCAATGAGGTGTTGTATTCCCTGGAGGCCGGTATTATGGTGGACCGGCTGCTGTTGAAAGGGACTGTGTCGGGTATCCATACCTTTGGAGAGTGCAACCCGATGGGAGAGGTGGGGCTGATCGGAGACCAGAGCGTCTTGAAGCTTTCTCCAGGGGCGATTTTCCGTTTGACCGATTGGCTGGAGCTGGGTGTGGACCTTGTTTCTGTTGCAGGGGGCTGCAATACATCCGCGGGGAATATGCTCTTTTTCGGGGTGGCGTTTAAACGGTGAATCGATTGCGGATTGCGGAAGGGGGATGAATTTTCTACATTTGTGTTTGAGCCGGGAAAGAAAAGGAGGGTTGTATGAAAAAACGAGGTTGGGAAATACCCGAGAGGGAGGCAACGTCTGAAGATGTTTATCTGAACCGGCGGCGCTTTATGAAGGCCGCGGGGGCAACGGGGATCGGCGCGGTGGGCCTGCTGGCCGGGTGTGGCAGCGAGGCGATTTTTACGCCTGCCGAAGGGCCGGAACCAATACCTGAGCCGACCGGGGGGGGCACACAGGAGCCTTCCGGGTCGACCACAGAAACAAATACGCCCACGACGACGACACCGACGACGCCCACACCAGGGCCGCTGTACCCGGCCAAGGTGAATCCGGAATTCAAGACGCTGGACCGGCCTTTGACCAAGGAGTCGGTTGCTGCGTCGTACAACAATTTCTATGAGTTCAGCACTGGAAAGACTCAGGTGAAGGCCCTGGCGGAAAAGTTGACGACGGAACCCTGGCAGGTGGTGGTCAAGGGAGAGGTCCAGAAGGAGGTGACGTACGATTTTGACGATCTGGTCCGGAAAATGCCGCTGGAGGAACGGCTTTACCGCCTGCGGTGTGTGGAGGCGTGGTCTATGGCGATTCCGTGGACGGGTTTTCCGATGAAGGCGCTTCTGGATGAGGTGCAACCGCTTTCTTCGGCAAAGTTTGTGAAGATGACGACTTTTATGAGGCCGGAAGAGGCCCCCGGCCAGTTTAAGAATACGCATTGGCCGTGGCCTTATGTGGAGGGGTTGACGATTGAAGAGGCTGCAAACGAGCTCACCTTTTTGGCCACGGGGACTTACGGCCGTGCAATGCCCAATCAACACGGGGCAGTTATCCGGCTGGTGGTGCCCTGGAAGTACGGTTTTAAGAGTATCAAGTCGATTGTTGAGATTGAGTTTGTCAGCGAGCAGCCCAAGACGTTCTGGAATACGCTGGTTCCAAGGGAGTACGGCTTTTTTGCCAATGTCAACCCCAATGTGGACCATCCCCGGTGGTCCCAGGCCACGGAGAAGTTCATTACGACGGATGCGGGGAATCCTGAACGGCGGCCGACGCTGTTGTTCAACGGGTATGAGAAGTATGTGGCGGACCTGTATCCGCAGAAGCCAAGATAGGACGGGCGATGCCCGGGAGCGGAGTTGTGTATGGTTATTGACGTTAACACCTATGTTGGGCACTGGCCCTTTCGCCAGCTGCGGCACAATACGGCCCAGGCGCTGGTGAAACAGATGGACCGGCACGGCATTGACCGGGCCGTGGTTTCTTCGGTTCACGGTATTTTTTACAAGGACGCCCACGCGGCCAACGAGGAACTGGCCAGGGAGACACGCCGTTTTCGGGACCGGCTGATCCCGTTTGCCACGCTCAATCCGACGTATGCGGGGTGGGAGGAGGACCTGCGGCGGTGTGCAGAGGATCTGGGGTTGTGCGGGATCCGGCTTTATCCACAGTACCACGGATACGGGTTGACCGATGCGTCGGGACTGGCGCTGGTGGATGCGGCGTCGGAGCTGGGATGGGTTGTGCAGGTCCCGATGCAGGTGGTGGACCGGCGGCAGCGGCACCGTTGGGACCTGGCGGAGGACCTGACGCCCGGTGCGTTTGAGAAGGCGTTTGCCCTGCGTCCCAGGACCCGCTGGATGGTTCTGAACGGTGTGGGGCTGAATGGGGACAGGCTACCTTCAAAGGCCCGGTTTCTGGTGGAGATTTCCCGTCAAACGGCGGTGCTTCAGAAGACGATCCAGGCGCTGCTGGAAACCGCGGGACCCCGACATGTGGCGTTTGGGACGGGGATGCCGTTCAAAGTGCCTGCGCCGCAGTTTTTGAAGCTGGATGTGCTGGATGTGCCCAGGTGGATTAAAGAGCGGATTGCGTGGCGGAATGCGGCGGAGATGCTTCCGCCAGTGTAAGAAGCTGCGTGGAAAAGCCCCTTCCCCTCACACCAATCCTTCCCACCCCTTCCTCCCCATGCCTTCGGCGAGGCCTTTTTCACCCGCGCCCAAGCTCAAGAAAAAGGCCGAAAAAGAAGGGCGCCGCTCA
>JAAXHW010000229.1 GCA_012270675.1 Candidatus Latescibacterota bacterium
CCAATGGATGGTTCAGTCCTGCCATGTCGCTCTCCTCTGTCCGGCCCGCGCCGCCGCCGCGACACCACAGACCGGACTGCCGATGCTTTGGGGCATTCTACGGCCCATTGCCCCGGACGGCAAGGCGGGGAAAATATAGGTGTATTTCGTAACACTCCTGTAAGGTTTAGGAATATAATATGGGTTATCGCTCATTATATCGGCGTCAACACACCGCAAAGGGAGAGTGACCATGTTCAAGCTGCGAGGCTGCCCCAGGTGCCACGGAGACCTCTACGCCGGCGAGGACATCTATGGCATATACCTATCCTGCATCCAGTGCGGCCGGTATTTTTCCGTCGCCCAGGCGCCCGACCGGGATGTCCGGCCGGTGCCCGACGCTCAACCCGCCGGGCCGCCGGTACTGGCGGAGCTGGAGCTGGCCGCCTAGCGACGCCGGGCCGCAATTTGGTCAATTTCTGAAATTATTTCGGAAATACGCCAAAAATTGTTGACTGTCGCCACGCTAAGGGATAGTTTTGCTGTACGGGAAACCGGGTCATTCCGGTGGCTTCCCGTACAGCATTATTTTTCCTATCCGACGCGGGTTTGAGGAGGTGGAGCGATGGTCTTGGAACAGGCGCAAGGGGCGCTGGCAGTGGAGGACGCGCCGGTCTGTCGGCATCACTGGGTCATAGAGCCGGCCAACGGGCGCTACAGCCGGGGGGAGTGCCGGAACTGCCACGAGGTCCGTACCTTCGAGAACTCCATCTACATCGGAGGCGAGGACGACGAAGAATAGGGCCAACGCCGGGCCGTTTTGTCCACGGGGCAGGCATCAGCCTGCCCCTGTCCGTGTTCAGGAATACCCAATTCCCCCTCTCCTTTGAACGCTTGATGCAAATTACCGGCCCGTAATTTGACAATCATGTTCCAGCACAGGTACCCGTCATTCCTGCGAAGGCAGGAATCCAGGGGAGAGGCCGGGAATGGGTCCGCGTGATTGAGATGTTCTGGATTCCTGC
>JAAXHW010000230.1 GCA_012270675.1 Candidatus Latescibacterota bacterium
GGAGCGATTCCTGGCCGGCGAACCCGCAGAGCGTTCCTGACCGTTGCGCGGCACGCGAGTCGAGCATGAACGCCACCGGGGTTGGAGGAAATCAACACCGGCGTAACCAACGTGGGAATGCCCACCTCGGCGTAGCTGGACCAGCTGGAATGGTTCGCCCGCCCGTGACGTGATGCTCCACTTCGACACGAAGGGTGGGGATAACCAGGCAGTCCGGGGTGAGAGCACAGCAATGATCAATTCGGGCCGGCGTCTTTGGGACATCGGCCCTCGTTGGCTAAAAGAGGCGTAATTGATGAGGATTGTGCTTCGGTATAGGGCTTTTGCGCCCAGATTTGACTGCAGCCTTGGGAGGCGTGGTTATCGGAGCAACGGGGATGGTCTCCTCGCAGGTGACAGTCACCGTGATTCTGAGGACCGGGGTCGTTTGTGTTGTCATGTCCATGCTCTCCTTAGCTGGCTAACGCTTCGTTCCGTTGAT
Source organism: Candidatus Latescibacterota bacterium (assembly GCA_012270675.1). Classification (GTDB taxonomy): domain Bacteria; phylum Latescibacterota; class UBA2968; order UBA2968; genus JAAXHW01. The sequence goes on from JAAXHW010000230.1 coordinate 482, forward strand.
TTTATTTGAATTTGTTGGCTTTTGTCAACCTTAGAGGGTGTGTGAAAAGGGGTCAAGCCGGTTTAAGCCGCCGAAGCATCAGATGAATCATCGCAACGTGTATCCATACCTCACTGGTTTCTGGCCGGGCTTCATAGTCTTTGCTCAACCGCCGGCACCGGCCCAACCAGGCCAGCGTTCTTTCAACCACCCAACGCCGGGGCAGTACCTCAAATTTATGACTGTCCCTGGGACGTTGCACAATCTCCAGGACCCATCCCGTGAGGGACGCCACCCAGTCCACCAATTGCCCCCGGTAGCCCCCGTCAGCCCAGATAAGTTCCAAGCGGGGAAACCGTCCCGTCATCTTGCCGATGACCAGCCTGGCCCCATCCCGGTCCTGGATGTTGGCGGCATGGACCACCACCGCCAACAAGAGTCCCATGGTGTCTACCATGATATGCCGTTTTCGTCCGCTGACTTTCTTGCCGGCGTCATAGCCGCGAGGCCCCCTTTTTCGGTGGTCTTCACCGACTGGCTGTCGATGATGGCCGCGCTGGGCTCCGGGTCCCGCCCCTCCGCTTCCCGAACCTGGGGCCGCAGGGTATCGTGGACTTGTTCCCAGACGCCATCCCGCCGCCACTGGCGGAAGTACCACCAGACAGTGCCCCAGGGCGGGAAATCGTGGGGCAGCATCCGCCAGGAGCACCCACTGCGCAGGACGTACAGGATGCCGTTGATCACT
>JAAXHW010000231.1 GCA_012270675.1 Candidatus Latescibacterota bacterium
GGCAGCTACCCGGCCTTTGTGCTGTCAGGATTTCAGCCTGTTGCGGTGTTGAAAAGGAGGCTCAGCTTCGGAGGGTCCGGCCTGTTTGGCCGGGCGCTTGTGGTTTTCCAGCTTGCCCTGTCCGTTTTCCTGGTGGTCAGCGCGCTGCTGATGGCCCGGCAACTGGAGTATCTGAGGACGAAGCCGCTGGGCTTTGAGAGCGATCACGTCCTGCGCATCTATGCTTGGGACCTGTGGGAGCGGGATTCGAAGCTACCCCAGGTGTACTGGAACGAGTTGCTGCGACACCATGCGGTTCTGGGCGTGACAGGAACCAGCCACATGTTGAGCAGCAGGTCGAGGTACATGGACAGCATTGAGCATGAGGGGAATGAAATGCCTGTTGATTACATCGATGTCGGCTATGACTTCCTGGAGACGATGGACGTCTCCCTCCTGGAGGGAGCGGATTTCGGACGGAATACGGATTCCAGGGCCTCCGCTATCGTGAACGAGGCTCTGGTCCGGCGTTTGGGGTGGGAAGCGCCGGTGGCGGGCAGGGTGCTGCGGGTGAACAAGCAGGATGTTACCGTGATCGGCGTGGTGCGGGACTTCCATTTTCGCTCCCTGCACCACAGGATCGGACCGGTGGTGTTGAAGCTCAGCCCGAGGGCCCTTGGCTGGCTGCTGATCCGGGTCCGCCCGGAGAACATCCCGGGCACGCTGGCCTTTTTGGAAGAGAAGTGGCAGGAGGTCGCACCGGACCTTCCGTTTCGGTGTTCTTTTCTTGACGAGGAGGTGGACCGGCAATACCGGAAGGAGGAGCGCTGGAGCCGGATCGTCCAGTATTCTGCGCTGTTCGCGGTTTTCATCGCCTGTCTCGGGGCGTTCGGGCTGACGGCGCTTGCGGTGTCCCGGCGGACGAAGGAGATCGGCATTCGGAAGGCGCTGGGCACCACGGTTCCCAATATTCTGTCCCTGCTTTCCAGGGAGTTTCTCGTGCTTGTAGCTGTTGCCAGTGTGATCGCCTGGCCGGCGGCGTATTATGTGATAGACCGGTGGTTGCAGGATTTTGCGTATCGGATCGATCCGGGGATTGGGACGTTCGTTCTGGGCGGTGTGTTGACGCTGGGGGTTGTGCTGTTGACGGTAGGGTCGCAGGCGGTGCGTGCGGCGCGGGCGAATCCGGTGGATGCGTTGCGGGATGAGTGACCTATCCCCCCGGCCCCCTTTCCTGAGAGGAAAGGGGGACAAAGGGGGATGAGGTGATGGGGAGTTTGATGTTTGGCCTGTGTGTGGGAGTGGTGCAGTGTGAAGTGTCCGTTAGCGGACACTTGTGTATCGCCAGCGGACACTTTTTGGGCCGTTTTTTTCGAAGAAAAATATATAACCAGTTGAAAAATAATGAAAAACTCATGTTGGCACGGTTGTCGCTTTCTTACGAACAGAGATTCGGTATTTTGCAGGCATCCGGGATGAAAACCGGGGGGGTCTGTTGTGAGGGAGAAGAAAAACAATGATGAAACGGTGCGGTGTGCGCCTGAATCGGATGCGGCGCTGATCGATCGGGCGCTTGCGGAAGATGACGGGGCTTTTGAAGTTCTTTACAGGAGGCACCGTGACCGGGTGCGTGCGATTGTGCACCGGTGCACAGGGAAGGGAGATGAGGCAGAGGACCTGGTCCAGGTGGTTTTTATGAAGGCTTTTCAGGGGCTGGCCGATTTTCGGGGGCAGGCCGCTTTTTCCACCTGGCTGACGCGCATTGCTCTGAATGTGTGTACATCCTGTTTGCGGACCCGGCGGACGCAGAGGAATTGGGTGGATGAAGTGGACGATGCCGTACCCGCGCTTCAGGCGCGGTGGCACCCGGCGCCTCACGAAGATCCCGAAGCCGCGATGGTGCGGAAGGAGCGCCGGGAGATTGTGATGCAGGGCATCCAGGCGCTGCCGGACCGGCAGCGCGAGGCGGTCTGGTTGTATTATGTCAGGGAACGATCTTATGGTGAGATTGTGGCGGAGCTGAAGGTGCCGATCGGAACGTTGAAGGTCTGGCTGTATCGGGGGCGGCATCGGTTGAGAGGAGAGGTTGAGCGGTTGGGGGTGGCGGGGAGTTTGCAGGAGGTGGATGTTGAGAATCGATGTGTGGATAAAAAAATGGTGAGGTGAGTTGTGTTGAGTGAAGAATCAGGGCGTGCCAAAGACGATCTGGTGGGTAAGATTGTGAACTGGAGCCCGGAGTCCGGGGCCGGCGGTTCGCAGAGCCGGTCGTCGACGGGGGGAACGGAAGAAGGGCTGGTGATGGACCGGAAGATCCGGAAGCGCTGGTGGTCCCCGAGACGGATTGCAGGGATGGCCCTGGCCGGGCTTTTTGTGGGTGCGGTTCTGTACGGATTCTTGCTGGGGGACCACAGTTCGAAGCTGAATGTGAAGGTGGAGCGGATTACGATTTCTACGGTTGAGCGGGGGCCGTTTCAGGAGTTTATTCCGGTTCGGGGGACGATGCTGCCCATGCAGACGGTCTATCTGGATGCGCTGGTCGGCGGACAGGTGGAGGAGGTCTTTGTGGAAGAGGGGAGTATGGTCACCAGGAGGGAGCCGCTTTTGAGGCTGTCGGACCCGACGCTGGAACTGAACGTGATGAACCAGGAGGCTGTTTTATTCGAACAGGTCAATAATATGGAGAATACCCGCATTAATATGGAACAGCAGGCAATTCAACGGCAGGAGGGGTTGATTCATCTTGAATACCAGGTTCAGCAGGCGAGACAGGAATATTTAAGATATGGGGCGTTGATGAAGCGGAATTTGATTGCAAAGAAGGATTATGTGGAAAGCAAGGAAAACTACGAATACCAGTTGAGGCGGCAGGAGTTTATGGTCCAGACCGTGAGGCAGGATTCCCTGTACCGCCGGGGCCAGATTGCACAGATGGAGGCTTCGGTTAAAAAGCTGGAGTTGAATCTGCAGGCTGTGAAACGGAATCTGGAAAATTTGATTTTAAAGGCGCCGGTGAGCGGGCAACTGACGTCGCTGAACGCGGAGATCGGGGAGTTGAAGTCCAGGGGACAGCGTTTGGGGCAGGTCGATGTGCTGGACGGGTTTAAGGCCCGGGCGGACATCGATGAGTTTTATATCCATCGGATCAGTCCGGGGCAGACCGGTACGTTCGAGCTTGCGGGGAAGACCTACCACCTGGTGATCAAGAAGGTCTATCCGGAGATTTTAGACGGCCGGTTTAAGGTTGATCTCGAGTTTGCAGGAGAGATGCCCGAAGACATCCGCCGGGGACAGACGCTCCACATCCGGCTGGCTCTGGGGGATCTTTCCGAGGCCGTGCTGCTGGCCAGGGGAGGCTTTTATCAGACCACGGGAGGGAACTGGGTGTTCGTGGTGGACCCGTCGGGGACGTTTGCGGTACGTCGGCCGCTGCGGATCGGTCGGCAAAACCCGGAGTTTTTCGAGGTGCTGGAGGGGCTGGAGCCCGGGGAACGCGTTGTGACGTCGTCGTATGAGCATTATGAGGAGATAGAAAAGCTCATTTTAAAGGATTGAGAGGAGTACGCTATGATCAAAACCAGCGGTCTGAGCAAGACGTATACGACTGAAGAGGTGGAGACCACCGCGTTGAACAATGTGAATGTTGAAGTGGGCGCGGGTGAGTTCGTGGCCGTGATGGGGCCTTCGGGATGCGGGAAGTCCACGCTGCTCAATGTGCTGGGGCTTCTGGACCAGCCCAGCAGCGGGGAGTACTTTCTGGAGGACCGGGAGGTGTCGACTTATTCTGAAAGACAGCGGGCGAACCTGCGGAAGGGGACGATCGGGTTTGTGTTCCAGAGTTTTAACCTGATTGGCGAGTTGACGGTGTTCGAGAACGTGGAGCTGCCGCTGCTGTACATGGGGGTTTCGGGTTCGGAGCGGAAGAAAAAGGTGGAGGAGGTGCTGGATTATATGGGGATCACGCACCGGAAGAAACACTTCCCGCAGCAGTTGTCCGGGGGGCAGCAGCAGCGCGTGGCGGTGGGCCGGGCGGTGGTGACCAGGCCCAGGCTGATCCTGGCGGACGAGCCGACGGGGAATCTGGATTCGAGCCACGGGGATGAGGTGATGGAGTTGCTGACGGAGTTGAACAGGGTGGGCACCACGATTGTGATGGTGACCCACTCGGCGCACGACGCGGGGTACAGCCACCGTATTATCCATCTGTTCGACGGGCACGTGGTGACGGAGAATGTGAAGGGGCGGTCCCATGTTTAGAAGCTGTCTTAAGGTTGCGGTGCGAAATCTGCTGCGGCACCGGGTCTGTTCGGCCATTGGATGCGTTGCGGACTGAGTGACCTATCCCCCCGGCCCCCTTTCCTGAGAGGAAAGGGGGATAAAGGGGGATGAGGTGACGGGTGCAGGATGAGGAAAAGCTGTGAAAGGGCAGAGGGCGGACCTATTTACCCTTTTTGGGGAGGGTTCCCATGTTCCGGAACTACCTGATCGTGGCTGTGCGAAACGTGCTCCGGCAGAAGCTGTATGCGTTTATCAACGTGTTTGGACTGGCGATTGGCCTTGCGTGTTGTATTTTGATCTTCCTGTTCGTCCGGCACGAATGGCAGTACGATGCCTTCCACGAGAATTCTGACCGGATTTTTCGGGTGATTGGACAGGAGACGAGGCCTGATGGCCGTGTCGGGTTTTCCACGCTTCACCCTGCCTCTCTTGCGGCTGCGCTGAAGAAGGAGTTTCCGGGTGTTGTCCGGGCGAGCGGATTTATGCGCTCCAGGACGCAGGTCTCATACCAGGAGGTCTTCTTTCGAGAATCCTTCGGCCTGGTGGACGCGGACTTTCTGGAGATATTCTCCTTCCCACTCCTTGCGGGAGACCCATCGACGGCTCTGCGCCGACCGGATGGTGTGGTGATCAGCGAGACGGTCGCCCGCAAGCTCTTTGGAAATTTGGAAGACGGTTACGCAGCGGCTCTGGGTAAACCGCTGTTGTATAAATTTATTGTCACGGGGGTGATGCGGGACGTTCCCGAGACTTCCAGCCTGAAGTTCAGTCTTCTGGTCCCGATTGAGCACCACAAGAATTATTCCTCCGCCTTGGATTGGATTGGTGGAAAGTCTGCTGTGTACGTGGAACTTGTGGAAACACAGGATGCGGAGGCGCTGGAAACGACTTTTCCTCCCTTTGCCGAACAACACCTCAGAGACAGGATCGGACAGTTCAAATCGGACGGTCGCGTAAGGAATACAGAGGACGGGTTCTTGCTGCGTCTCCAACCGCTGCGGGACGTTTACCTGGATGCTGAGGTCATTAAGAATTATTACGAAGCCAACGGCAAAGTGGTCTACTCGTACCTGCTTTCCGGGCTTGCGCTTCTGGTGCTTGCAATCGCGTGTATCAATTATATGACTCTGGCGGTCGGCCGGTCCGTGGGACGCGCACGAGAGGTGGGAATGCGAAAAGTGCTGGGAGCACAGCGGAGGCAGCTTATGCAGCAGTTCTGGGGGGAGGCGCTGCTTTTAAGCCTGTTCGCTCTGGTGATGGGAATCGCTCTGGCCGAGATGTTTCTGCCCGTCTTCAACGATCTGGCGCGCAAGAATCTGAGCATTCCCTATTTGGACAGCTGGGGAACAGCGCTGACGCTTCTGGGGCTGGTGGGCATTGCAGGACTTGCGGCGGGCAGTTATCCGGCCGTGGTACTGCCCCGGCTCCACGCGGTAGAGGTGCTCAAAGGCCAGGTGCGGATTGGGGGGCGAAACGTGGGTACGCGTGCGCTGGTGGTTGTGCAGTATGCTCTGTCGATTGCACTGATGATCAGCGCTGCGATGATGGTTCAACAGCTCAACTATGTGAAAGAGAAGGATCTGGGGTACCGTGAAGAACAGGTGGTGGTTATTCCTGCCTCGGACGACGTCAGTGAACTGTTCAAAGCGGAGATTTCCAGGTATCATCGGGTTGTCAGCGCAACCATCAGTGACCGGGCGTTTACGACCGGGGACGCCAGCCTTGACAAGGTCCGAGTCATCCGGATAGATCCCGATTTTCTTGAGACTCTGAAGATCCAGCTTGTGGCAGGACGGAATATCTCACCCACATCCACGTCCGATCCGAAATCGTACGCGCTTGTGAATGAGAAATTGGCCGAAATGCTCGGATGGGAGGATCCCGTCGGGAAGACCCTTAAAAAGATGAAGCCAATTGGCGAACCGACCGTCGTTGGTGTTGTAAGGGATTTCCATTTCGATTCCCTTCATCTGGGAATTCAGCCGTTGGTGCTGCACACGGGGCCCGGGTTCTCTGGACCTTTCGTACTGATCCGGATCCAGCCCGAGGACATCGCCGGCACCATCGCCTTTCTGGAGAAGACGTGGGAGGCTGTCGTACCGGACCAGCCGTTTCAGTATTCCTTCCTGGAAGATAATCTCGCCCGCCAGTACCGGAATGAAGATCGATGGATCAGAATTACGGGGTACACCTTTCTGTTTGCGATCCTGATTTCCTGTCTGGGTCTTCTGGGACTGGCGTCTCTTTCCGTGGCACGGCGAACCAGGGAGGTCGGTATCCGCAAGGTGCTGGGGGCTTCGGTATCCAACCTCGTTCTTCTGCTTTCCGGAGAATTCGCAAAGCTTGTCGTGGTTGCCAATCTGCTGGCCTGGCCGGCTGCCTACTATGTGATGAACAGGTGGCTTCAGGACTTTGCCTATCGGATTGATCCCGGACCGGAAATCTTCATTCTATGCGGCGTTCTGGCGCTGGGGGTCGCCCTTTTGACGGTGGGTGCCCAGTCTATGAAGGCTGCACTGGCGAATCCGGTGGATGCGTTGCGGAGTGAGTGACCTATCCCCCCGTCCCCCTTTTCTGCGAGGAGAGGGGGCAGGGGGGATGAGGTGACGGGTGCAGGGTGAGGCGTATCCTCTCCCCTCCCCGTTTCGGGGAGGGGTCGGGGGAGGGGTCATTCCCACGGTTGTTCCGCCAGCCCGAACTGTTCCGCCAGCCAGCGGTAGGCGATGTTCAGGGATTCACCGGTGGGGCGGTGGCCGGAGGCGTGGTCGAAGAAGCCGACGGCGTCCTCTTTGCCGTAGAGGGCGTAGACTTTTTTGGCTTCGTTGATGTACTGCCAGGTTGCAGGGCGGTCCGCTTCGCCGCCGAAGAGGAAGAAGGACCGGGGGGCGTGCAGGGCCAGGAGGTGGTGGTGGGCAAGGGTGAAGTCGGGGCGGTGGATCTGGTCGCCCAGGTACCAGGGGTCATCCCAGTTGGTGAAGCTGAACCCCATGCCGAAGTCGGAAGCGACGATGGCCTGAATGCGTTCGTCGAGCGCGCCGGTGTAGAAGGCGATTTTTCCGCCCAGGGAGTGTCCCATGATGCCGATCCGTTTCCGGTCGATGTCGGGCTGGTCCAGCAGGAGGTCGACGGCCCGGCTGGCGTCCCAGACGAGTTTGGCGATGCCGGTCCAGTTGGGATGGTCTTTGAGCAGTTTGTCTGCGGCGGCCTGCCACCAGGAAAAGCTTCTGTTGTCTGCGGGTTCGGGTACGGTGTTGAACGGGAAGGCTTCGGTGCAGACCACCACGTTTCCCTGCTGTACGAGGTGGCGGCCGAACTGGACATTTCGGTCTTCGGCGATGGGCTCCTGCGTGTCCAGGTGGATGCCGGCCATCTGGTCCGGGTGGTAGAAGGGGACGACCATACCGGGACGGGGGGCGTGGGCCGCCTGCGTGGGTTGCATGAGCAGAAGGGTCTGGCGGGTGTCGGGTGCGGTGGGCTGTTTGAATACGGTGGCCCGGTATGCAGGCTGGTCGAAGGTTTTGATGATTTCCGGGCGCGTGTCGAAACTGCCCGGGGAGGGGGTGCCCAGGACCGCGTTCCAGCGTTTTTTCAGGACCGCGCGCCGGTCCTGCCAGTCTTCGAGGGTGGGGTCGGTGCCTTCGGCGAAGATGGGTTCGATGGGTTCGGGTGCTCCGAGGTCGTCGTAGACGGGACGGCTGACCCGTTGGGAGAGGGTTTGCATGGGGTTGGTGTCCTTTCTAATGTCGCTATTTTCCTTGAAATTTCAGTTTTCGCTTTTGCATGAAGGCCTTACGGCCCTCCTTATAGTCCCTGCTGGCGTAGCAGGCGTCTACGAGGCGTTTGCAAAGATCAAGATCGCGATGGTCCGGATCTTTGGAAATCTCGGCGATGATCTGCTTGCAGGCTTTGATGGTGAGTGGCGCATTGTCCGCGATGGTCCTGGTGTATTCATCCACAAAACCATCCAGTTCGTCCCGTGTCAGTACACGGTTGACCAGCCCCATGTCGTAGGCTTCGGCCGCGGTAAACTGTCTGGCAGTGAACAGGATTTCCTTGGCGCGGGTTGGACCGACCAGGCCTACCAGCGGTTTTAAGGCGTCATAGCCATAGCCCAGTCCGAGTCTGGCGGCGGGAATACCGAATCTGGAATCGTCGGATGCGATGCGCAGATCACAACAGAGCGCTGTTGCCAGTCCGCCACCGATGCAATAACCCGCAATCCTGGCAATGGTGGGTTTGGAAACGTCGGTGAGTTTCCGGTAGGCAAGGTTCATCTGTCTGTTGTAGACCTCGATGGCATCCGGCGATCCCCGCTTTTGCTCGAATTGCGATATATCCGCTCCGGAGGAAAAGGCCCTGCCACCTTCTCCGGAAACGACAATTACGCGAATCCTGTCGTCGGACTCAAAATCGTCCACGACCCGGGCGATGTCCTGCCACATTTCGTAGGAGATGGCGTTGTGCTTTTCGGGCTGGTTCAGGCCTATATAACCGACCCTTTTGTTTTTTCTCACGATCAGCTTTTCGGATTCGGTGCGTGCGGCCGGGTTGTTCATATGATGTTCCTCTTTCTCAGTGTCTGGATCTCGTTGTCGGAGAACGCAAACTCCCTCAGTACCTCATCGGTGTGTTCCCCCCGCTCGGGAGCGGCGCGATACGCCATGTTTGGGACTGCGCTGAGGGTGGCCGCGTTACGCACCACGTCGTATTTGCCCAGTACGCTGTGGTGCACGGGACGCGACATATCCAGGTGTTCCACCTGCGGGTCTGACCACATTTCGTCCATACGGTAGATCGGACCGCAGGGCACGCCTGCGTTGTTGAGCGCATCGATCCACTCGCTGCTGCTTTTTTTTGAGAAGTAGGCCTGCAGTTTGTCGTTCAACGCGTCTCGATCCTGCAGCCTTGCCTCGCCGTCGGCATAGTCCGGATGGCTGTGCAGGTCGTCGGCTACCAGTACGGTACAGAGTCGCTGCCACATCTGTTCGCCGCTGCACGCGATGTTGATGTAGCCGTCGGTGGTCTGAAACACGCCCGTGGGAATGCTCGTGGGGTGATTGTTGCCTGCCTGCGGCGGCACTTCTTTTCCGATGAGCCAGCGTGCTGCCTGAAAATCGAGCATTGCGATCTGTGCTTCGAGCAGCGATGTGTGCACCAGCTGGCCTTCACCGGTTTCCTCACGTTGCAGCAGTGCGGTAAGAATTCCAAGGGCGGTGTATAAACCGGCGGCGAGGTCCGCGATGGGCACACCGACCCGCATGGGGCCCTGGCCCGGCGATCCGGTGATCCACATTAAACCGCCCATCCCCTGAGCAATCTGATCGAAACCGGGTCGCAGCCGGTAGGGACCGTCCTGTCCGAAACCGGAAACACTTGCGTAGACAATGCGCGGGTTTTCCGATCTGCACGCACCATAACCGATGTTGAGCCGGTCTTTTACGTCGGGACGATAATTTTCCACCACCACATCCGCTCTTTTTACCATGCGCATAAATGCAGCCCGGCCACGTTCGGCCTTGAGGTTCAGTGTGAGGCTGCGCTTGTTTCGATGGATGTTCTGAAAGTCCGGGCCGTGGCGCGGCCCCCCCATGCCCCTGTCTTTGTCGATGTTTTCCGGCGCTTCGATTTTGATGACGTTGGCGCCCCAATCGGCAAGCTGACGCACGGCCGTAGGTCCGGACCGGACCCGGGTCAAATCGAGGACCGTAAAACGGGAGAGGGGGCTTTTGCGATCGGTCATGGGGTACACAACTCCTTTCGGTGGGAGGGGAGCCGGCAGCCTATCCCAACCGGCCCTCCGCATACTGCCGGCGCAGGAGCTTCTTGTCGAATTTGCCCACGCCGGTCCTGGGGATTTCTTCCACAAAGACGATCTGATCGGGCAGCCAGAACCCGGTCACTTTCAACGCCAGGTATTCCCGCAGCGCTTGCACCGTCACCTCTCCCATATCCGGGGTGGGCACGACCACGGCCAGGGGACGTTCCCCCCATTTTTCATCCGGAATCGCGATCACGGCCGCCTCCAGCACCCCGGCATGGGCCATCAGGGCGTTCTCCAGTTCCACGCTGGAAATCCACTCTCCTCCGCTTTTGATCAGGTCCTTCGTGCGGTCCGTAAGCGTCAGGTACCCGTATGGATCAATTGTACCCACATCGCCGGTTCGGAACCAGCCGTCGGGTGTGAAGTGCTCCGGATCGGAATCCAGTTTGTAATAGCTTTTTACAACCCAGGCCCCGCGCACCTGTACCTCGCCCACGGTCTTCCCATCCCATGGAAGTTCGTTGCCCGCCTCGTCCACGATGCGCATCTCCACCCCGGCGGCGGCGTTGCCCTGTTTCGCCTTTACGTCCCACTTTTCGGAATCGGGCAGGTCGCGGTGGTTGCTTTGCAGCCTGGATACCGTGCCCAGCGGAGAGAGTTCCGTCATCCCCCAGGCGTGCAGCACGGATACCCCCAGTTCCTTCTCGTAGGCCTCAATCAGTGCGCGGGGCATGGCAGACCCGCCCACGAGCAGGGTGCGGATGCAGGAGATGTCGCGAGGATGGCCCTTGAGTTCCCGGTACAGCTCGCTCCAGATGGTGGGTACCCCGCCGGCGAGCGTGACGCGTTCCGTAACGATCAGTTCGGCCAGCGCCTCCGGCTTGAGGTGGGGGCCGGGCATCACGATATCCGCTCCGGCCAGGGCGCACGCGTACGGAAGGCCCCAGGCCATGGCGTGGAACTGGGGCACCACGGGCAGGACCACGTCCGTTTCGACCAGGCCGAGGGCATTTGCCTGGTTTCCTCCGAAGGTATGCAGTACCATTGATCGGTGGCTGAAAAGCGCCCCTTTGGGTTTGCCCGTGGTGCCGCTGGTATAACAGAGGCCCATCGCCCTGTTTTCGTCGGTTACGGCCCATTCGTACGTATCGTCCGCATCTGCCATCCACGTTTCGTACAGAGAAATGTTGGGGAGGTGGGTCTTCCGGTCTTCCCCCGCGTTGAACAGGACCACGTGCTCCACGCAGTCGACCAGGTCCGCCACCTGTTCAAAGGCGGGGAGCAGCGTGGCATCCACGAAGACCACCCTGTCTTCGGCGTGGTTGACCATGTAGGCCAGCTGTTCCGGGAAGAGGCGGATGTTGAGGGGATGACAGACCGCGCCGCTGCACGGAATGGCGTAGTACAGCTCCAGGTGCTGGTAGGTGTTCCAGGCGAAAGTCCCCACCCGGTCGCCCGGTTTCACACCCAGGCTGCGCAGGACATTGGCCAGCTGCTTGACCCGTCCGTAGAGGTCCGCATAGGTATAGCGGTGGAGGGTGCCGTCGGGCAATCTGGTCGCAATCCGCTTATGGGGATAGATCCGGTTCGCATGTTCCAGGATCCGGTCTATGGTCAGCGGATAGTCCGCCATCAGGCCCTGCATCGCACCTCCTCCTTTTTCTCTGAAGCTGCTTGGAAGCTGTCTTAAAATCCCCAGCGGTTTTCGCGCGGCTGCAAAAGCGCCGGTCGGCGGCGGTCAATTCCGCAGGGGCTTATTCCTCTGCAGGATGCTGGCCATGCGCTCCTGCGTCTTCTTTTCTCCCAGCAGCGAGAGGAAGACTTCCCGCTCCAACTCCAGGAGGTCGTCCTCGTGAACCAGCGCGGGGGCAGACAGGTCGCCGCCGGTCATTACGTAGGCTAAGCGGTCGGCCAGGTGGCGGTCGTATTCGGTGATGGTACCCGCCCGCAGCCTGTTGTGGTTCGCCACTTCAAATGGCGCCCGCCCGGGCCTGCCCAGGACTTTGATGGCGTTCCGAACCGGCGGGGGAATATATCCCTGGTTTGAAAGGCGGAGGACCTCCTCCCTGGCCACATAGAGCCTGCGGTCCGCATTGGGGACGATGCGCGCATGGGGGGGGAGAAAACCGTATTCCTGCGCGTGGTGCGCACTGGTGGAGACCTTTGCGCTTGCCACGGTCTCAAGCCCCCGCCTGAGATACGGCTGGATGTCGCTCTCCTGTTCGGTGGGCGCCCGTTCGTGTGCGAGCGCGGCCATGCGCATGGTCCCGCCTCCTGCCGGGATGAGTCCCACTGCCAGTTCGACCAGTCCGGCGTAGGATTCGGCCGCGGCCACCGGATGGGGGCAGGCCATGGCAAGCTCACATCCCCCTCCCAGCACCCGTCCGTGGGTTGCGACCACGACCGGTCTGGCAGCGTAATGGACGCGCTGAATCATCTTCTGGAAGGTGGTCAGCATCCGGTCCGTGTGATCGAAGCGCCTCTGCCGGTCCAAAAATTCATTCAGGTTGGCGCCCACGGAAAAGTGCTTCCCTTCGTTGCCGATCACCAGCCCCCGGTAATCCCCCTGCTCAACGATGTCGATCACCTCAAGCAGCCCCTCAACCACATGCTTGCCCATTGTATTCGCCCTGGAGCGAAACTGGTAAAGCGGGACCTCGTCCCCCAGGTCAAGCAGGACCGCCTCCTCGTTCCGCCAGAGGATGTGTTGCTTATTCGACCGGATCGCAAAGGGGCGGACCCCGTGGGAAGGCTGCGTATCACCCGTGTAGCCCCGGCCCGGCACGTAGACCTCTGCGTGCGTGTCTGTCCCGCGGTAGAACGAGGCGGCGCCCGCCTGCAACATTTCCCGGGTGCAATCGGGCAGGGCGACCCCTTCGGCCCTCATATCCGCCACCACCCTTTCAAAACCGATGGTGTCCCACATCTCGAACAGCCCCATCTCCCAGCCGAACCCCCAGCGCATCGTCCGGTCGATATCGGCGGGGTTGGCCGTGATTTCGGGGATGCGCCGGGCGCTGTATGCCAGGACGTCCAGCAGATGTCTTCGGAAGAAGGCGCCTGCACGCCCCTCATCGGTATACAGCGCCCGCAGGCGCTCGCTCAGGTTCCGGAGCCGCGCAATCCGGTCCAGACCTCCCGGATTCTGCTGTTTGGGTGGCTCGTACGCCATCGTGTCAGGGTTCACGGAGAGGATGGTTTGCCCCTGCTTCCGGTAAAACCCGCGCCCGGCTTTGGCGCCGGTGGCGCCTTTCTCCACCAGTCTCCGCACCAGGTCGGGCACCCGAAAGCCCTCCCGGTTTTCGTCATTTTCCAGCGTCCGGTACAGGTCGTCGGCAACGCGCGCGAGCGTGTCCAGGCCGACCACGTCCGCCGTTCTGAACGTCGCCGAATTCGGCCGGCCCATCAGCGGGCCGGTCAGTGCGTCTATCTCTTCGATGGTGTGGTCACCCCCGGTCGCGGTGCGGATGCTTTGCAGCATTTCGTACAAGCCGATCCGGTTGCCGATAAATCCCGGCGTATCTCTCGCGATCACGATGCCTTTGCCCAGGACCATGCGCCCGAACCAGGCCATGTGGTCGACCAGATCCGGGTCTGTCTCGCAGCCGGGAATCAGTTCCAACAGTTTGAGGTAGCGCGGCGGATTGGAAAAGTGGATGCCCAGAAATCGCCTTTTGAAGGACGCGGACCGGCCTTCCGCGATCCGGTGAATCGGGATGGCGCTCGTGTTCGTGGAGACAACGGCATCGCCGCGCGCCGCACCTTCAACGCGCGCGATGAGTTCCTGTTTTACCTCCAGGCGTTCCACGATTGCTTCAACGATCCAGTCCGCCTCTGCGATGCGGTCGAAGTGTTGGTCAAGATTGCCGACTGTGATACGCCGCGCCGTCCTTTTTGTGAAGAAGGGCGTGGGACTGAGATGCTGCACCTTTTCAAGCGCTCTTTCTGCGATTGCGTTCTTATTGTCATCATCACCGGGGAGGTCCAGCAGGTGGACGCTCAGCCCTGCATTGGCAAGGTGGGCCGCAATCTGCGATCCCATCACGCCGGCCCCCAGCACCGCGGCGGTGCGAATGGGCCTCTGGTGGTGGGCCGGTCTTCCTGAGGGTTGTGCCACCATTTTCGTACGTTCCTGAGACGGATTTTTGTGTGAAGGCCCGGCGTGTGGTGCCGGCTGTCCAACATAGTAAATGGGCGTGTATAGATCAAACGATTTTCAAACAGTGGCGTGCGGGGGCAAATGCCGATGTTGGCGAGACGGGCTGGGGAGCTCACCAGGAATTTTGAAGCAGTTTCCGAGCAAATATTGTATTATTATAACTCAAGTTGTGACCTAAAGCT
>JAAXHW010000232.1:0-1885 GCA_012270675.1 Candidatus Latescibacterota bacterium
GACCTCCTCTACCGCATCAACACCGTTGAACTCCACCTGCCCCCGCTGCGCCACAGAAAAGAAGACATCCTGCTGTTGACCGACCACTTCCTGGAAATCTACTGCAAAAAATATCAAAAGCCGTTGATGCGCATCCACCCCACCACCCTGGAAAAACTGAACCAGTACGCCTGGCCCGGAAACGTCCGGGAACTCCAGCACGCCATCGAGCGGGCCGTAATCATGAACGACGGCCGGGTGCTCCAGCCCACCGACTTCCTCCTCTCCACGCCCGGAGTCCGGGACGACAGGGGCCTGGCGTTTGAAGACTACAACCTGGAAAAAGTCGAAAAAACCGTCATCCGAAAAGCCATCGAAAAACACCACGGCAACATCAGCCAGGCCGCCAGAGAACTGGGACTGACCCGAAGCGCTCTCTACCGCAGACTGGAAAAATATGGGCTGTAACGCGTTCCACCCCGCCCAGCACACCGCCGACAAACGGCAAACGTGAAACCCTCCTCCTTATGACCCACTTTCGTACCATCTGCACCGTCCGGATCGCGCTGCTGTGCGCCACCATCTACCTCTTCTTCTACCTGCTGTTTCAGACAACCAACTATGCCACCTTCGTCATTGTCGGCGGCATTGCCCTCTACCAGATCTACGCCCTGGTCCACTACGTCGAACGCACCAACCGGGACCTGACCCGCTTCCTGCAGGCCATTCGCTACGAAGACTTCTCCCAGTCCTTCGCCGGACCGGGCCTGGGCTCATCCTTCGACGACCTGAAAGCCGCCTTCAACGAGGTCCTGGATGCCTTTCGCCGCACCCGGGCGGAGCGGGAAGAAAACTTCCAGTACCTCCAGATCGTCATCCAGCACGTGGGCATCGGCCTCATCTGCTTTCAGCCCGGCGGTAACGTGGAACTGATGAACGCCGCGGCCCGGCGGCTGTTAAAAGTCGGCGCCCTCAAAAACATCACCGCCCTGGCATCGTTCAGCAAACCCCTGGTTGACACCCTGTTCCGGCTGAAACCCGGCGAAAAAGCCCTGGTAAAAATCGAAGAAAACAACGAACCGCTCCAGCTTGCGGTCTACGCCACCGAACTCAGAATGCGGGACCAGGCCTTCACCCTCGTCTCCATCCAGAACATCCAAAACGAATTGGAAGAAAAGGAAATGGAGGCCTGGCAAAACCTCATCCGGGTGCTCACCCACGAAATCCTGAACTCTGTCACCCCCATCGCCTCCCTCGCCTCCACCGTCAACGACCTCCTGACCGCCACCGATGCGTCTGACCATCAAAAGCTGAAAGGAGAAATCCGCACCGAAACCATCGGCGACATCCACGACGCCGTCCAGACCATCGAGCGGCGCAGCCAGGGCCTGCTCAACTTCGTCGACGCCTACCGGAAACTGACCCGCATTCCCAAACCCGACTTCCGGATCTTCCCCGTCGCCGAACTCCTCGCGCGCGTGCAGCAGCTCATGCGCGCGAAAATGCGCGACAGGGCCATCGACTTCCACATCCGCGTCGAACCTGAAACCCTCGAACTCTCCGCCGACCCGGAACAGATCGAACAGGTCCTCATCAACCTCCTCTTAAACGCCATGCAGGCCCTGGAAGGCCGTTCCGGTCCCCGCATCGACCTCACCTCCCGGATGGACGGCAGGGGCAGGGTTGTCATCCAGGTCCGCGACAACGGCCCGGGCATCCTTGAGGAAGTGCAGAAGAAAATCTTCATCCCTTTCTTTACCACCAAACAGGACGGCTCCGGCATCGGCCTCAGCCTCTCCCGGCAGATGATGCGGCTGCACGGGGGCACCATCAACGTCCGGTCCAGACCGGATGTAGAGACCGTCTTTACCCTGAGATTTTAAGAAGCTGTTTTAAAATTCCTGGT
>JAAXHW010000232.1:1962-22401 GCA_012270675.1 Candidatus Latescibacterota bacterium
CTGGGGATTTTAAGACAGCTTCTAAATAAAAAAGGCGACCGCTGCCTCTCGACAACCGTCGCCTCTCCCTGTATTCCACGCTGGGGGATTCAATCGATACGCGCATTATTCCTCAGCGCCGGCCTCCTTCAGCATCCTCACAACGTCCGAATTGCCCCTTTCGGCCGCAATCATCAAAACCGTCCTGCGGTTCCTGGCCCGCACACGTACATCCGCGCCAGCGTCCAGCAGCATTCGCACCAGCGTCGTGTCCCCCCCGTATGCCGCATACACCAGGGGCGTCCAGCCGGACGTCGCGCTCACATGCACGTCCGCGCCAGCATCCAGAAGCATCCGCACAACATCTTTAAACCCCTTATCCGCCGCATACACCAGAGCCGTCCTGTTATCCCTGTCTTTTGCGTGCACGTCCGCGCCAGCATCCAGAAGCATCTGCACAACGGTCGTATCCCCCTTGGCAACGATCTCCATTAACGTTGTCGCGCTGTACCTGTCTGCGTGCACGTCCGCGCCAGCATCCAGAAGCATCTGCACAACGGTCGTATCCCCCGTCTTTGTCGCCATCAGGGCCGTCAGACCGGTCTCATCGTGCGCATTCACATCCGCGCCGCCATCCAGCTGCTCCCGCACAAGCGCTGCGTCTCCTTTCTTCGCCGCCTCAATCAACGCTTTATCGGCGTCCCCTGTACAGGCCGCACATAAAACCAACAGCACGAACACCAGCGCCACAACCCGCATACGCAACATCCACGCCCTCCTTCAGCCTTCCGTCTTCATTCCCTCTCAGGCCGGGCCTCTTTGAGCACCTCAACCGTTTCGGCTTTGCCTTTATGTGTCGCATACATCTCGGCGGTCCAGCCGTTCCTGGCCTTCGCATTCACATCCGCGCCGCCATCCAGCAGCACGCGCACAACCTCCGTGTGCCCCCCATATGCCGCATACACCAGGGCCGTCCACCCCGTCTCAACCGTCGCATTCACATCCGCGCCGCCATCCAGCTGCACGCGCACAGCGCCTGTACGGCCCTTCTCTGCGGCCTTCATCAGGGCCGTCATACCAAACATACCGGCATTGACGTCCGCACCCGCATCCAGCAGCGCCTGTACAACGGTTGTATCGCCCTTCACCGCCCCCTTCATCAGGGCCGTCATACCATACGTATCCACGTTCACATCCGCGCCTCCGTCCAGCAGCGCCCGCACAATCGTGACATTGCCCTTCTCTGCGGCCCTCATCAGGGCCGTCATGCCCTGCTTGTCCGCATTCACACCCGCACCCGCATCCAGCAATTCCCTCACAGCAGTTGAGTCACCCCGCTGCGCCGCTTCAACCAGCTCCGTGTCCATATCCGCCGTACACGCTGCGAACAGAACAAAAAGAACGCATACCACACCTGCAAGTCGGATGCACGACATAACCTTCTCCCTGGCCCTTCTCAAGTAGCTGCCTCAGCCCTTCAGCGACCGGCGCCTTCACTTCCGCTTCCACCGTCGAAGACCGGGCGCTACACATTGGGCGCGACCACGTAGCCCACCACCTTATCCACCACATTCAGCAACGGCGCGCCACTGCAGAACCGCCGCACATTCTCCACAATCAGATCCATCTGTCGCGCCTTGATCTCGGGCGACACCCCGGCCACGTGCGGCGTGATGATCACATGCGCCATCTCCCAGAGCGCATGCCCCTCCGGCAGCGGTTCCACCTCGAACACATCCAGCCCGGCCCCGCCCAGCTCCCCCGCCTTTAAGGCCGCCGTCAGCGCCGCCAGGTCCACCACCTTCCCCCGGCCGATATTGACCAGAATCGCCGTCTGCTTCATCCCCCTCAGCGCCGACGCATCAATCATATACTCCGTCTCGCCCGTATGCGGCACACAGATCGCCAGAAAATCGACCTGCGACAGCATCTCGTGAAGCTGCGCCGGCGCGTAGATCCGCTCCACATACGCCGGTGTGCCCTTCGGCGCCGGGTCCACCGCCAGCACGCGCATCCCAAACGTATGCCCCCGCTCGGCCACCGCCAGCCCGATCCCCCCCAGCCCGATCACGCCCAGCGTCGTCCCCCACAGGTGGATGACCTCCGTCCCCCGCCTGTCCCACCGCCCCTGGGCCTGCCGCCGCGCGTAATGGTGCATCCCCCGGGCGAACGAGAGCACAAACGCGAACACGTGGTCTGCAATCACATCGCTGTAAATCCCCCGCAGGTTCGTCACCACCACCGAATGCTCATGCAACTCCGGAAAAAAGAAATTGTCCAGCCCCGCGCTCGTCGCCTGCACCCAGCGCAGCTGCTTCGCCGCCGCCAGCAACGCCGGCGTCATCTGTCCGTAGTACGCATCCGCATCCCCAATCTGTTCCAGCGCCTCCGCCCCGGAAGGCGCGACACACGCCTCCACGCCCAGGTCCCGAACCTGCTGCATCCGCGCCTCATCCAGCGCACGTCGAAACACCATTTTGATCGCCACGTCTCACCCCTCCTCTCTCCAAACGCCTTCAACGGCCCCCGCTGCGCCCCGGGCCGCCCCCATCCGGTCAACCTCCGAAAATAATAAGCGATCAAACCGCTCCCTGTCAAACAAAAACCGGCCCGGTTGGGTTTTCGGGCAAAAAAAATTCCGGCTTCCATCGTATTGACAACAGATTACAGGTTTTATATCTTCGTATGCATCCATCTCCTGACTGTCCCTGCTCCGCCCGGGCCCCGGCGGCCCGGCGACGGGTTCCGACACTCGCATCCACAAGGAGGCCCCCGTGTCCTACGAAGACCACAAACAACAGGCCCAGGACGCCGTCACCTGCGCCGTTCTCACCATCAGCGACACCCGGACCGAAGCGGACGACAAAAGCGGAAAACTCATCAAAGACCTGCTCACAGACGCCGGGCACAGCGTGGGAATCTACAAAATCGTGCCCGATGACGCAGACCGCATCCGTCGCCTGCTGGTGCAGATTGTGGAAGACGCAACCTGCCAGGCCATACTCACAAACGGAGGAACGGGCATCGCGGCCCGCGATACCACCTACGAGGCCGTGGTGGGACTTCTGGAAAAACGCCTGGATGGATTCGGAGAACTCTTCCGCTTTTTAAGCTGGGATGACATTGGATCGGGCGCCATGCTCTCCCGGGCCGTCGCGGGCGTCTGCCATGACACGATGGTCTTCTGCATGCCCGGCTCCTCCGGCGCCGTCCGCCTGGCGATGGAGAAACTCATCATTCCCGAACTCTCCCACCTCGTATGGGAAATCTGGAGACAGAAGAAATAGCGGAGCGGCCGTGCAGGGTCTTCCACCCTTCAACTACCCGGAAAACGCGCCTTCCTCCCGCGTCATCACCTCCAGCACCACCGGCCGGCCGGCTTCCACCTCCTCCAGCGCCCGCCCGATCGCCGGCACAATCTCCTCCGGCCGTTCCACCCGCTCTCCGTGCGCCCCCAGTCCCCTGGCCACCGCCGCATAGTCCCCCGTCAAAAACTTGCTGCCGTACTGCTTTGTCGCCACCGGCATGTGTTGCTCGTACCCGCCCATCGCCCCATTGTTCAGAACCACCGTCAGAATCGGGATCTTCTCCCGAACCGCCGTCTCCAGATCCATCCCCGCCATCCCGATTGCCGCATCGCCCCACACGTGCGCCACCACCCTGTCCGGAGCGGCCAGCTTCGCGCCCATCGAAAGCCCCAGGGAATAGCCAAGCTGGGTCGACTTGCCCCAGCCCAGGTAGCCTCTGGGAAAGAGCGCCTCGTAAAACGGAACGATCTGGTCCCGCGGATTGCCCGAATCGTGCGTCAGAATTGTCCGACGCCGGTCCAGCGTCTGCATCAGATCCCAGACCACCCGGTAGGGGTTGATCGGCACCTCGTCCGACGTCAGCTTTGGCATCCACGCATTCAACCATGCCTCCTTCACCGACCGCAGCTCCGCATCCAGACCGGTAAAAATCGGTCCCTCCGACCCGGTCTGCGCCCTCACCGCTTCGATGGCCTGCTGCAAAACCAGCCTGGCGTCCCCCAGAATCGCATGCGCGACCCGGTACTCGTTGTTCAGATCGAATTCATCCACCGTCGCCTGGATCAGCACCTTCCCCGGCGGAATCGGCGTGGACATAATCGACCGGGAAAAACTGCACCCGATGCCGAAAATCACATCCGCCTTATCCAGAAAGTGCCTGGCTGCCCCGGAAACGGTATACGCCGCCGTCCCGGCCGAGAGCGGGTGGTCTTCCGGAAACGCGCTCTTGCCCGCCAGCGTGGTCACCACCGGCACCCCCAGAAGCTCCGCAAACGCCCGGAGTTCCGCCCAGGCGGACGCGTAGAGCACCCCCTGTCCCGCGTGGATCATCGGCGCCTTCGCCGACAACAGCGCCCTCACCGCCCCGTCCACATCGCCCGGGTCTCCCGCCGAACGCACGCGCCGGGAGGGCGTATACGCAAGCGCCTCCGTCAGCGCCTCGGATGCCACATCCCGGGAGATGCCCACCATCACCGGACCCGGCCGCCCGGACTTGAGCCGGGTAAACGCGCGCTGCAGCAACTCCGGCAGCCGGTCCGCGCCGTTGGCCCGGACCACCCACTTCGTCACCCCCCCGTAGTGCTGCTCCACGTTGAAATCCGGCCGAATCCCCCACCGCTCCCGCGCCGCCTGCCCCGGCAGAAACAGAATGGGCGAAGAATCGGCAAACGCCTGAGCCACCCCGGCAAACGCATTTTCAATCCCCGGCCCGTCCTGCACCGTGCACACACCGATGCGCTCCCCGTTGGAAACCCTGGAAAAACCGTCTGCCATATTCACCAGCGTCCGCTCCGTACGCGTCAGAATCGGCCGGATGCCTCCCGAAACCGCAGCATCAATCAGCGAATTGGCCGGAAAACAGAACAGGTACTCCACCCCTTCCCGCTTCAAGATCTCCACAACAGCCTCATTGCCGGTCATACGCACCACTCCTCTTTTTCGAGTTTCAACATGCGGACCGTCAGGCGCCATCGTATACCCCGGCGCCTCGATATGCATCGCCCCTCAGCGCCCGCCGAGAAATCCCCAACTTTCCTCCGCCTGCATCGACGCCATCACCCACGGGTCCACCGTTTCCATCCGAAACGCCTGCACCTTATCCCGCATCGCCTCCGCCACATCGGCCAGACCGGCATCCCCGATCAGATTCGTCGACTCGGCCGGGTCGGCTTCCACATCGAACAGCGCCTCTCCGTCCTGGTGCAGCAACCGCTGCGTGGGCCGTTGCCCCAGCATCTCGATCCGCTCCCGCAAGACCGCCTGCCAGGTCGGCGACCGCCACAGATCGCTCGGCATCGGCGTGGTCAGTTCCGGATAGACGTTCCGGACGTACTTGTACTTCCGTCCCCGCAGCACCCGGTAAGGATAATAATTCGTCACCTCGTGAAACGTATGGGAGAAAAACGTCTCGTCCCATCCTTCCGGGTGCGTCTCGTCCAGCACCGGCAACAGCGACCGCTCCGGCAGCCCCTCCGGCAGGTCCACCCCGCACCAGTCCAGCACCGTCGGCAGAATATTGCACCAGTTCACCAGCGCATCGCAGACCACACCCTGTTGCCCGGGCCGAACCACAATCAGCGGGCAGTGGTGCCCAGAATCGAACGACACCCCCTTCGCCCCCGGAAAGGGCATCCCGTGGTCGCTCATCACAAGAATCATCGTATCCTCCCCCCGGCCCGCCTCCTCCAGGGCCCGGACCGCCATGCCGATGCCCTGGTCCAGCCGTGAAACCGACTGGTAATACGCCGCCAGCTCTTCCCGCACGGCCGGGTGGTCGGGCAGAAAATTCGGCACAACCACCTCCTCCGGCGAATACCTCACCTCCGCCACCCCCGGGTAGGTCCCCTGATTTCCAAAGTCCCGATGCGGATCGCCAAACCCCACATGCAGGTAAAACGGCCGGTCTCCGATCCCGGAGAAAAAATCGCCGACCCGCTCCGCGATCCCCTGCACGTTCCGGCGCCCGCCGCTCACCTGCTGCGCACCGTACTCCCAGGGATAGACCTCTGCCGGCTGCACGTGCAGCTTCCCCACGATGCCGGTCGCAACCCCCACGGCCCCCAGTGCCTTTGGAATGGAGGGCATCGAAAGCTGCGTGTGAAAATTGTGGACCGAATGGGTGTGCCCGTACTGTCCATGCGTGTGGCTGTAATGTCCCGTCAGCAGCGACGCCCGGCTGGCCGCACACGAGGGCGTCGTGCAAAACGCCTGCGTAAACCGTGTCCCCCGCGCGGCCAGCGCGTCCACGTTGGGCGTACGGATCACCGGATTTCCATAACACCCCGCAACCGGACTCCAGTCGTCGGCAATCAGCAACAGCACGTTTCGATATGCAGGCGATACAGCCATAGAAAACACCTCCCCTATTTTGCCACAGCCCCGGATACCGGATCGCGCGCCATCCCGAGCACCCAATACTTGAGATTCGCGCTCCCCCGTTGCCTGATCCACCAGAGCGTGCACCCCATCCCCAGAGCGCCGACCGCATCGTAGACCACATCCGTCCAGGTTCCCACCCGCTGCAGCACAAAACTCTGGTGAACCTCGTCGGGCACCGCATAGCATACGGCCAGCGCCACGCTCCAGACGAGACAGGAGCGAAACCGCTGCGCAACCGTCCAGATCGACCGCAGCCAGAGGTAGGTCAAAATCGCATACGCGAAAATATGGGCGAACTTTCGAGCCAGATGGTTCACACTTCCAAAGACCTCTGCCGTAACCTCTGCGGACAGTTCTGCTCCCCCCATCAGAAAGATCAGCCCCATCCAGACCGCAAGCGCAAATCGCCAGCCCAGCAACGTCACGCCATCTCCCCCTCTACATTGCATACATTGTCCATACCTTCCCCCACCTCCGCGCGGGTGCCCCTCACGCCTTCCACCTCCCCTCAAATCCCCCCTTGCGGCCCGGCCCGAACCAGCGTATCTTGAACGTGTACGCAACACGCGTCCCAACCACGGGGTGAACACCCCCCACTCACTGCTCCACCCCGGTTTTCAAGTCTCCCCCCGCAGCTTTCAACAGCTTGATCACATCGTCGGTCTTATCCAGCACGCCGACATTTGCAGGAATAACAAACTCAAACAGACTGTTGTCCAGGTCGGGATTGAGCGCCACCTCCTCGAACCGATGGGAGAGGACCTCCTCGCCCGAAGCATCGTAAAACCGCACAAAGCGCAACAGACCGTCGGCCGGATGGACAGAGAACCGGACTTTCGTCAACATGATCTGGAGTTCAGCCTGCAGCAGATTCACCTGCGGCACCGCCTCAAAAACGTAGAGCGTGTCTGCGCCCGCGGGTTCGGTCCCAACAGCGCGGATGGTCTTCCACGCAAGCCCCCGAAAAGGGCGGGTGGGATCTGGCTGATAAACGTCCGCTTCCCGGCCGGTTGCGCGGTAAATCCGGACCAGGTTGATCCGCACCGCCATCTGCTCCTCGGAGTCGTAAGTCCACATAATACTGCCCGTAGACACGGTCACTTCCCGGATACCGCCCGGAAGCACCTTCTCCAGGCGCATTCGCGCGGGCACTTTGTAGGCCGCCGTGTCCCGGACCGCAACCTGCTGGCCCATCATCCGGAGCACCGTCACCACCTGCGCACGACAGGTCCTGACCGCCCTGAGTTTCTTCTGTACTTCCACAAGCACCGAATCGGTCCTGACATCGCCGGTGGACACCTTTTCGGACCCGTCGCAGGGAACGCCGAACGCCGTCACCCCGGCACAGACCGCCCATACCGCCTGAAAAACCGGGCTTTTGAGAACCATCACACACTCCTTTCGCAGGATGGAGGATGAGGGAATTTATTCTACGGGCGCGCAAGAGCCCCACCACACCCGATTTCTCGCTTGAGCATCTGAGCCGGGCGGGCAGAATGGAAATCATCGCCCACTGCATCGCCAACGCCCTCTTCTACGCCAGACAGATCCGCCCCCACACCATCATCCACATCGTCCTGGACGGCCCTGCCGACCCCCCAAAAACCGTCCGCTTCGAAAGCGATACCCTCGGCTCCCTCGGAGGATTCGACGAACGCACCCTCTGCCGGGCGGTGCAGACCGCCCTGGGGGCCGGACGCGGCCTCTCCCCGGGCGAGGAAATCCAGGTCAACGCCGGCATTTTTGTGGCCAAAAAGGGGTTTGAACACCTCATCAGGGAAAAGTGCGCACACGCCACGCTTTATTATCTGAAACGCAACGGAGCCGATATTCGTTCCACACCGTTCCCCCCCTCTGCCACATTCGTCCTCACCGACCACCTGGCCATGCCCAGGAAAACCGACAAATTCCTCGACCGCCTCAACGCCCGGCCCATCAGCGTGGGCCCCAAAACCCTTTTTGCCTCCCAGTGCATCGTCCTTGTCCACAACGAACTCGACCGCCAGGGCATCGACTGACAACTTCTAAAATACACGATTATTGCGTTCAGGGCAAAGTACTATGGAGATGGACCTGCTCGACATCGTCCTCCGCATACTCACCGGAGCACTCATCGGATTCTGTATTGGCATGACCGGGGTCGGCGGCGGCGTGATTCTTGTGCCCACCCTCACGCTCGGCTTCGGAATGGCCCCCTCCGTCTCGGTGGGAACCGCGATTCTGTATACCTTCCTGGCCAAAATCTCTGCGGTCTACCACCACGTCAGGCTCAAAACCATCAACTACCGGACCGCCTGGACCTTTCTGATCGGAGCAATCCCCGGCAGTGCGGTCGCCTCCTGGTACGTCAACCACCGGGCGGGGTCTGTCCTGGATGAAGCCGCAAGCATCCAGTTTCAGGAAAACCTGAAATTCTTTATTGCCGCCGCCATGCTGGCTTCAACGGGGCTGTTGATTCTGAACCTGGTGCAAACGCGGATAAACCGCACCCCGTCCGAACCCGGCAACCGCCCGGACCGGGTGCTGCTTTGCATGTTGTTGGGCGCCGTCGTCGGCGCCGTCGTCGGCTCAACAGCGCTCGGAGCCGGCATCCTGGCCATCCCGGTCCTCCTCTTCTGCTTCAGGACCGCAACAAGCCAGACCGTTGGGAGCAGCATTTTCATCGGCCTCATGCTGACCCTCATCTCATCGTTCATCTACGGCAAGGGCGGCCAAATCCACATACTCACGGCCGTATTCATGTCGCTTGGCGCAATCCCGGGTGTCTACTATGGGAGCAGGATGACCGTTTTGCTCTCCGAAGAAAAACTGAAAATCGTGGTCATCGGCCTCATCGCCGTTGCGTCGTTTCTGATGTTTTTCAAACAATAGGTTTTCTCCCCCCAACGCCTTTACACCCGGCACACGTCCTCACATAACAGTTGCTTTAGACATCAAAATTTCGCATATTCCCATCTTCACCGCAGGGACGGTCCGGGTGGCTCTGCGTTCCTGCCAACCCGCAAACCCTCACCGATTCTCATCGAAGGGAAAGCCTGCATGTATCGATATATCGGCGCCGTTTTCGCTCTCGTTTTGCTCACCGCGCTCCTTTGGACAACCCTTTCGCCCCCCACGCTCGCGCAGGTGGCCCCTGAGCCGCAACCCGAAGGTTTCACAGGCTGGATACAGGACAACCTCGACAAGGTCGACAGCCACTTCGGAGCCACGGTCGCCCTCCTCGCAAACATCCTCTTTGCGGACTTCGGCACCGGAGTTCCCCTGATTGTCGTCGTCCTCCTCGCGGGCGGCATCTACTACTCCTTCTTTTTCGGATGGCTGTCCCTGCGGGGGTTCCGGCACGCCATCGACGTCATCCGGGGCCGCTACGACAACCCCGACGATCCCGGAGAAATCTCCCACTTCCAGGCCCTCACCAGCGCCCTCTCGGCCACCATCGGCCTGGGAAATATCGCCGGTGTGGCCATCGCCGTGGGCCTGGGCGGGCCCGGCGCCATCTTCTGGATGCTGCTCACCGCCCTGTTCGGCATGTCCTCCAAGCTCGCCTCCTGCACGCTGGCGGTCATGTACCGGAGGGTGCATCCCGACGAACGTATCTCCGGCGGGCCTATGTACTACCTGGAGCACGGCCTGGGCAGAAAAGGGATGGGAGAGTTCGGGCGCACCCTGGCCGTCGCCTTCGCCTTCCTCACCGTCGGCGGCAGTCTGGGCGGAGGGAACATGTTCCAGGCCAACCAGACCATGGAGATCCTCGGAACGGTCGCCCCGGTATTCAAAACCTACAACTGGGCGGTGGGCATCGTTCTGGCCCTGCTGGTCGCCGTGGTCGTCATCGGCGGCATCCGCCGCATCGGCAGCGTCACCTCGCGCATCGTCCCTTTTATGTGCCTGCTCTACGTATTCACCGCCATTTTGATCATTCTCACCCATATCGGCGATATCCCGGCCCTGGTCGCGACCATCTTCGGCCAGGCCTTCGCACCCCAGGCCCTGTACGGCGGCTTCGTCGGCGTGATGGTCACCGGCGTCAGGCGGGCCGCATTTTCCAACGAAGCCGGACTGGGGTCCGCCGCCTTCGCCCACGCGGCCGCCAAAACCGACGAACCCGCCCGGGAAGGGATTGTGGCGATGATCGGCCCCTTCATCGACACCATCATCATCTGTCTGATGACCGGCCTGGTCTGCATGATTACCGGGGTCTACGCCGACCCCCAATTCAGCGGCAAAGGCGTTGCCATGACCGCCGCGGCCTTTGAGTCCTTCATCCCCGGCGCCAGTTACGTCCTCTCCGTTGTCGTTGTGCTTTTCGCCTACTCCACCATGATCTCCTGGTCCTATTACGGGGAACGCGCCTGGGAGTACCTCTTTGGAGAGGCCTCCACCCTGATCTTTCGGATCATCTTCGTTTGCTTCGTCTTCCTCGGGTCGGTTTCCGCCCTCAACAATGTCATCGACTTCACCGACATGATGATCCTGGGCATGGCCTTCCCCAACATCCTGGGCGGCGTCCTCTTAAGCCCCCAGATCAAAGCCACGCTCAACGAATACTGGGACCGCCTGAAATCAGGCCAGATGAAAACCTATAAGTGAGCGAACGCTGGACAATTTTTTTCTTCAAACTCAGGGGATGGGCTAAGTTTAAAGAAAAAAGGACGTCCATTTGTAACCCTTTGATTTACTTGAACTCATACACAGAAAAACTGTTCACCATATTGGTTGAGGGATTCCAGCCAGGAGACCCTGGGGAAAAAGGTTGGGGTATGGGAGACCTGCATCGGACAAATCGGAAAGGGCGAACGCGAAACGGAGACCAACCGGAGGCAGGAGGCACAATGGGGTTCGGCGACATGATCAAACAGGCTTTCCAAAACACGCCACCTGAAATTGAGGTGATGTCATGAACATCCAGACAAAAGGTACCATCCGCCAGATCGCTTTTTTTTATGCTCTGTGCGCTGTTGTCGGCGTGTTGCTGTCCCTTATCGACTTTCAGGGAATTCGCGAATCGCTGGCACTCGGCACCGGCGGCTACTTCGAAAATCTGAAGAAAGAGTGGACATTTTCTAAAGAAGACGGAGTAAATGGGGGGCTCGGCACTGGCGGCTATATCGACAATTTGAAGTTCGGCGCAGCTTTTCTCGCCCTGTTCTTTATTTTTTTCGAATACGGCATCCTCAAATTGCAGCGCCGCACCGACTCATACGACTGGAAAGACTCCGGGTCGTCGTTCGCCATTTACCTCTTCAACGGCCTTCTCAGTCCGCTGACCCTGATCTATCAATTCGGCCTCCTCAAATGGGTAGAACCCTACGCCCTCTTTCAAATCAACGATGGTCTGATTCCCTTCCTGGTGACATTTTTACTGGCCGAAGGCGCGTATTACTGGTACCATCGCCTCAGCCATGAAGTGCCCGTTCTGTGGGCGATACACCACACCCATCACTCGGCCCAAACATTGAATCTGTCCGTTGCGTATAGACTGCACACGCTCGGCCGAATCGTCTCTCCTGTGACCTACCTCCCCATGGTGTACTTTGGCTTCAAGCCAGAGTACATTTTGGGCGCGCTGGCCATATCGCTGGTATATCAGTTCTTTATCCACACCCAAACAGTCGACAAACTCTGGGTGATCGAGCGCTCAGGTTTCAATACCCCGAGTCTGCACCGCGTTCACCACGGCCGCAATGACTGGTGCATCGACAAAAACTACGCTGGCGTGCTGATTTTATGGGATTATATCTTTGGTACTTTTCAGCGCGAGATTGGTCCCATCAGCTACGGCGTCACTACGGGACATTACAGCTATAATCCCGTTAAGCTGATGCTTGGACCGCTGATCGATTGGGTGCGGGGCTCTTTTGCCCGCGAACGCGAGAACGCCAATCGGGCGTCTCAAGAGAACCCGTGACGCCGACAATGAGCTTTGGCCCTGAACCGAAAAGAGCGGAGAATATCAATGACACAAACTATGCTTCTCGCGATCCTGTTCTTCGCATTCACCGCATGGGCGGACGAAGCGGATCTATCGCCGGTAGAAGTGCGCATGCAAGAAACCAAATCGAGGCTCGCGCTAACTGAGAAACAGAAGGTGCAGCTGAAACCGATTCTCGAAGATCACTTTGACGCGCAGATGGCGGTTCTGGACAAATACGGCCTCGACGCCGAAGACCGCGACAACCGACCCGATGCCCAAACGCTGCGTGCCCTGCGTCAAGAACTTGAGGAAAACAGGATCAAAACTTCAAAGCGGCTCTCGGGCATCCTTTCCAGCGAGCAACTGGCCGAGTTCGAGAAAATTCAGATTGAGCAAAAAAGACAAATCCAGGAAAAATTCCTGTCAAAACACACAGAAGACATTGGCGCAAAGCTCGGTCTCACCGGGGAACAGAAGGTGCAGCTGAAACCGATTCTCGAAGATCACTTTGACGCACAGATGGCGGTTCTGGACAAACACGGCTTTGCCACTGGAAACCGCGGTGATAGGAAGCGGCTGCGCCTTAGAAAATTACGCGCCCTGCGCAAGGATCTGGACAAGATCAGCGACAAAACCTTAGGGCGGCTCTCGGGCATCCTTTCCAGCGAGCAACTGGCCGAGTTCGAGAAAATTCAGGCACAGCAAAGAGAACAGATGCGCAATAAATTCCGGTCGGGTTCTCAACGCTAAACCTCAGCCACCGGGTTCGCATTTCAACCCAGACCACAGCGCGCGCATTCTCGGCCATAATCTGTTTTTTTGACATCTGGATTCCGCAACAGGCGGGCGTTCCTACACCTCTCCCACCGCCACCACCTCCCCCGTCTCCAGCGATCGGTTCACCGCCATCACCACCTGCTGCGTCTTCACCGCATCCGCATACGTCGACTTTAAATGCGAGCCGTCCCCCTTCCGCACCGCCTCGATGAAGGCGTTGTCCATCTCCTGCCAGTAGTCGTTCCCCACCTCGATATACTCCGACCGCCCGGGCCGCACGACCGTGATCGACTTCCGCTCCCTGTACTCGATCACCAGGTCCCGCGTATAAATATCCAGCCCGCCCCGATTTCCGCACGACAGAAAACAGGCCGAAAAAACCGTCGCCAGCACCCCGTTCTCGAACACCAGCGTGGCCGCGCTCGCGTCTTCGATATCATACCCCTCCACGTCCGCCATCAGCCCGGTTCGCCCCCCCGCATAGACCGATTTCACCTCCCCGAACAGGTACCGGGCCATATCGGTCACGTGGACCGTCTGCTCCACCGTCTGCCCGCCCGACATCTCCTTCCGCCGCCACCAGTCCACCCCCGGCAGGTCCCCCATCCAGTAGCCCATCACCAGCCCCACCGACCGGCCCTCCAGCAACTTCCGGGTGCGGGCGATAACATCCTGGTACCGGCCCTGAAACCCCACGCACGAAATCACCCCGTGCTCCCGAATCGCCGCCTCCACCTCCCGCGCCACCTCCATCGTCAGCGCAACCGGCTTCTCCACAAACAGCGCAATCCCCCGCTCGGCCGCCAGGACCTCCTGCTCACCGTGCGCAAACGGCGGCACGCAAACATAAACCGCGTCCATCTCCACCGACCCCAGCATCTCCCGGTAATCCGTAAATACCGCTGCCTCCCACTCGGCGGCCGCCTCGGCAGCCCGCGCCGCCACCACATCGCACATCGCCACCACCTCAACCCCGTCCATATTTTTCAGGTGCCTCCGGTGCGCCCTCGAGATACTCCCCGTCCCGATAAACCCGACCTTCACGGACATAGGTGTGAACCCTTCCGTATCAAACAGAGGTTCCGTCCTCTAATGTCAACCTTCAATCCCCCTCAAACGCCTTCCGAAGCGCCCCAATCGCCCGCTCCAGCGCTGCCATCTCCTCTCCCGCCTGCGCCCAGTCCCACCGCTGCAGCGCCGACCGCACGTTCTGGTAGTGCGCCTCCACCTGTGCGGCCAGATCCCGGGTGGACCGGACCGCCACGGGTGAGGCCGAACCCCCCGCCTCTGCGCGGACCGCCGCCGGCTCGGTCCGCGCGCCGAACAATTCGGTCAACCCCTCTTCCAGCGTCTCCCGCATCACCACCCGACCCGCAAACGCCACAATCACCTGCTTCAACTCCGGAATCGCCGTACTCCGCCGGATGTCCTGCCTCTGGCGCTGACCTCCCGGCAGCCCCTCCTCTCCCCCCTGGCCAAACCCCTGCGCCTGCGCCTCCGGCTCCTGCCTCGCCTGCAGGTAGATCGGCTCCACGTAAACAAAAGACCGCTCGATCGGAATCGCCAGCAAATTGCCCCGGATCACCTCCGACCCCCGCTGCCCCCAGAGTGTGAGCTGGCTGGAAATCTCCGGCTGCTGGTCAATGCGGGCCTCCAGCTGCATCGGTCCGAAGATCAGTTTATCCTTCGGCAGCTTGTACACCAGCAGGTGCCCGTAGTTCTCCCCATCGCACCGGGCGGCCAGCCAGGCAATCATATTGTCCTTCTTGGCGGGCGTATAGGGCACCATCAGCAGAAACTCCTCCTCCTTCTCCCCCGGCAGCTTGATGATAATATAATAAGGCTGCATCATCTGCGCCTGCTCGCTGTAGATCTCGTTCGGAATCTCCCAGAGGTCCTCCTGGTTGTAAAAGACCTGAACATCCTGCATGTGGTAGTCCCGGTACCGGGCCGCCTGAATCCGGAACAGGTCAATCGGATAGCGCAGGTGGGCCCTCAGCCCTTCGGGCATCTCCTCTAAAGGCGTGAACAAACCGGGAAAAATCTTCGCATAGACCTCGATAATCGGGTCCTCAAGGTCCACCCGGTAAAACCGGACCGTGCCGTTGTACGCGTCCACCACCACCTTCACCGAGTTGCGGATATAATTGAGCCCTCCCCGACCCGTTCGGGTGGAATAGGGGTACATATCGGTGTGCGTATAGGCGTCCTGAATCCAGTAGAGCTTCCCCTCGGAGATCACCAGGTAGGGGTCCGAATCGTAGAACAGAAAAGGCACGAGCGTGCGCACCCGTTCCGCGATCTGGCGCCGGAACATAATCCGGCTTTCGCCCGTAATATAACTGCTCAGCAGCAGGTTCACATCCTTAAACCGGACCGTAAATGCCAGGCGGTCGAAAAACCCGCCCATCGGTACACCGCCCGCGCCCTGGTACGTGGTATACTGGTTTTCATCCCCTTTGGGATAGTCAAACTCGGGCGTGCTGGCCTTCACCACCACATAAGTATACGTCCGTTCCCCATAATAGATTTCCGGACGGTCGATCTCCAGGCCCGACACCGACGTCGGCGGAATATCCTTCACCATAAACGCCGGCAAACCCTCCGGGGTCACATGGTTGACCGGACTCAGGGCAACCCCGTACCCGTGCGTGTACTTCAGCCGCTCGTTGACAAAGGTGAACGTCTGTGCAGGCAGCCGCTGTCTGTCCAGGAAGATCTCCCGCGCCGAAAGCATCACCTGACGGTACACCCCATCGATCGTATAGCGGTCCACATCCACGCTGGGAAAGAGGTAGTAGGGCCGGATCTCCTGGACCTGCTGGTAAGTCTGCGCCAGCGGGCGCTCGTCCCAGATCCGGACGTTCCGAACCGTCAGGGGATTGGCCTCGACATCGGCCCGGGTCAGCTCCTCAGAGGCCTCAAACGGCTGTTCCTCAATCCGGTCCAGCCCGTACGCCTGCCGGGTCATCCGGATATTGTGCTCGATATAGGGCGCCTCGCGCTCCAGCTCGCTCGGCTCCACCACCAGCTTCTGCACCACCGCCGAGGGGACCGCCCCCACCACAATCGCGCCCCCCACCAGCAGGCCCGCGCCCGTAATCGGCAGTCGCGTACCCCGGGATCGAATATTGATAAACAGCAGCGCGGAAGTCCCCAAAAACAGGATCACCAGAAGCCAGTAGGCCCAGATCTGCACATTCACGTCCACATACGTCGCCCCAAATGCAACGCGCCCCTGCGAATAGAGCAGGCCGTAGACCTTCAACCGGTAAATCCATGCCACATCCAGCAAAAACAGCCCGCCCAGCGCCGAGAAATGCGCCAGGGGCCGGGGCATCACCTGCAGCCGCTCCTGGAACCGGATGCCCCCCGCAGCCGCATAAACCAGGCCCACCATCACCCCCGACACCACCAGCCCCCCCATCAGAAAATAGGCCACAAACCGATAGAAAGGCAGTGAAAACACATAAAACCCCACATCCCGTCCAAAAATCGGATCGCTCATCCCAAAAGGCTGATCGTACCAGTAACGCAGCAGCATCGGCCACTGGGCCGCTCCGATGCTGCCCAGCACAAACACCAGCGCCGCCCCGGCGACCAGGTAGCCCGTCCAGGAACGCAACATCCCCTCCCCCGGCATTTCCCCCTCCTCCCACGGCGAACCGCCCATCCGCAACGCATACCGCGTAAAACGCCCCGCCACCCAGAGGTTGGTCCCCACCAGCAGCGCCGCCAGTATCCCAAACAGCACCCCGGCTCCGAACCGCGCCTGAATCACACGCCAGAACACCGACGAATAATCCAGACTCCGGAACCACAGCCAGTCGGTATAGTACCCGACCAACCAGTTGACCACCACCACCACGCCCAGCAGAATCGCCACAATCAGCAGCCTGTTCGGTTTCCGTTCCATACGCTCCTCTTCTGGTTACAGGGCCCACTGCCAAAACAATCGATCTTAACCCATCATCCCCATCACTGCATCCACCACATCCTGCTCCCCGGGAATCGTCGCATCCTCCAGGGGTTTGCTGAACGGGACGGGTACATCCATCCCGCCGAGGCGAACGATGGGCGCATCCAGGTAATCGAACGCCCCCTCATAGACCACCGAAGCGAGCTCCCCCATCACGCCGAAGCTGTGATACCCCTCGTCGATGATGACCGCGCGCGATGTCTTGCAGACCGACGCGACCAGTGCCTCCTTGTCCAGCGGCACCATCGTCCGGGGGTCCACGACCTCTGCGCTGATCCCCTGCTGCGCCAGCACCCCGGCGGCGTTCAGAGCCACGTGGACCATGCTCGATGTGGCGATCAAACTCACGTCACGCCCCTCCCGCTTCACATCCGCCACGCCGAACGGAATCGTGTACTCCCCCTGCGGCACCATCCCCTTCCAGGCGTACATCATCTTGTCCTCATACACAATCACCGGATTGTCGTCCCGCACCGCCGTCTTGATCAGCCCCTTGGCGTCCGCCGGCGTGGACGGAATGGCCACCTTGAGACCGGGAATGTGGGACGTCCACGCATGCAGACTCTGCGAATGCTGCGCCGCCGCAGATCTCCCCGCGCCCAGCGTCGCCCGGATGGTGAGCGGCACCTTCGCCTGTCCGCCCGACATATAGCAGATCTTCGCCGCCTGGTTGACGATCTGGTCCATCGCCAGCGCGATAAAGTCCCCGAACATAATCTCCACAATCGGCCGCATCCCCGTCAGCGCCGCCCCCACACCCAGCCCCACGAACCCCGCCTCCGCAATCGGCGTATCGATCACGCGCTCCGGCCCGAACGCTTCGTAGAGGCCCACCAGGATCTTGAACACCCCCCCCGCCGCGCCAACGTCTTCCCCCATCAGAAAAACCGTCGGGTCACGCCGCATCTCTTCGGCCATGGCCTCCTTCACGGCCTCGCCAAAGCGCATCTCCACCTCAGGCGTAGACATGCGCGCGCACCTCCGCCACATCCGGGTACGGGGCCTCCCTGGCCGACGCCACCGCGTCTGAGACCTCCTGCTGTACCGCCTCGTCAACCGCCTGTAACTCCGATTCCGCCGCCTTCCGCTCCGCCAGCACCTTCTGCTTCAACCGCTCAATGGGGTCCTTCGCCATCCACGCCTCGACCTCCTCCTTCGACCGGTAGGCCTCGCCGGGGTCCCCCACGTGATGTCCTCGGTACCGGTACGTATCGCACTCGATCAGGCTGGCCCCCCCGCCCGACCTCGCCCGACCCACCGCCTCCGCCATCGCACCGTACACCGCGATCACATCGCTCCCGTCCACGACCTGGGTCGGTATCCCGAACGGCACCGCCCGGTCTGCGATACATGCCCCGGCCGTCACCCGCTCCGTCGCCGTATACTCCCCGTAGTGGTTGTTCTCACACACATAAATCACCGGAAGGTCCCAGATCGCCGCGAAGTTCATCACCTCAAAAAAAATCCCCTGGTTGGCCGCCCCGTCGCCAAAAAAACAGGCCGTCACCTGGTCCGTCTTCCGAAGCCTAGCCGACAGCGCCGCACCCGTGGCAATCCCGAATCCCCCGCCCACAATTCCGTTGGCGCCCAGGATGCCCAAAGACAGGTCCGCAATATGCATCGACCCTCCCTTGCCCCGGCAATATCCGGTAACCTTCCCCATCACCTCCGCCATCATCCGGTCCAGACTGCCGCCCTTGGCCACACAGTGCCCGTGCCCCCGGTGCGTACTGGTGATATAATCCTCCTTCCGAAGCGCCGAACAGACCCCCACGGCCACGGCCTCCTCACCGATGTACAGGTGCGCCAGCCCGTGCATCAGCCCGCTGGTATACACGTTCCACACCTGCTCCTCAAACCTGCGAATGCGGAGCATATCCCGGTACATATCCAGCAGCAATCGACGCTCAAGCGCCATAAGCACCCCCCGTGAACCACAGCTTCTACAACCAGCCCTGAAGCGTCTCAACATCCTCAAGACTCCGCTTCAGCGCCTGCAAATAACGCGCGGCCAGCATCCCATCGGCCAGGCGATGGTCCGCCGACAGCGTAACCTGCATCACCTGCCTCACCGAAACCGTCCCTTCCCCCCCCGTGGGCCGCGCCTGCGGCAGAATCGCGCCCACGGCCAGGGCTGCGGACTCCGGCGGGTTCACAACCGCGATAAACGACGTAACCCCGAACATACCCAGGTTGGAAATCGTGAACGTCGCCCGCGCCCTCCCCCGCAGCCTCCCACCCCGGGCGGCCTCCACGACCGCTGCCCGTTCCACCGCCAGGGCGGTCAGAGACCTGATGTGGGCGTCCACGATAACCGGCACGATCAGTCCATCCTCCGTACCCACGGCCAGTCCGATGTTCACCCCATCGTGCACCACCATCGCATCGTCGCCCTCAAGGCTGGCATTCAACGCCGGAAAACGCGTCAGCGTCACCGCCGCAGCCTTCACCAGCACGTCCGTCACCGACAGATTGACCCCACCTTTTTCAGAAATACCTGTGCGCCACGCCTCCGCGTCGGTCATGTCCACCTCAACCGTGACGTAGAAGTGAGGAATCGTCCCCTTGCTCTTCGACATCGCCCGGCCGATCGCCCGCCGCATGCGCGACAGCGGCCTCCGGTCCGCCGCAAGCGTCGGAACACCAGCCTGCCCTGTAGCCTGCTGCGCCACGTCCTTCCGCGTGATCCGGCCGCCCGGCCCTGTCCCCACCACAGCCTCCAGATCAACGCCCAGTTCCTCCGCCAGCTTTCTGGCCGCCGGAGAACGCCTCACCCGGCCGCCGACCGGCTCAACGCGGGGGACGGGGGGGCCTTCCGCCGGTGCATGCGCTGCCCCAACAGCAGGCAGCGCCTCAACGTCGAACGGCTCGTCCGCGCCGTCGGTCAGCACACCGATCACCGAAAGCACCGACACCACCTCTCCCTCCCCGGCCAGGATCTTGCGCAGCACCCCCGCCTCGGGCGACTCGTACTCGAACACCGCCTTATCGGTCTCCACTTCCACCAGCGCCTCCCCCGCCTCCACCCGTTCCCCCTCCCCTTTCAGCCAGCGGACAACCCTCCCCTCGTCCTGCTGCAGACCGTACTTCGGCATCACAATCGGTTTGACCATAAAATCCCTCATGATATCCCTGCCCCCTGCAAGAAAACAAAAAAACCCCTCCCTGTCAGCAAAAAAAACACCCGCCACCTTGAACCCGGACGCCCCCCACCGCATCCGCCCGCTCCCACACCTCGCCCCTTCCACCTTCGCTGCGGGGGGGAGGGGGCTTTTCCGCGCAGATCCCTCAAGCACTCCGCCCAAAAACGCCCAAAACGTCCGCTGGGCACAACCGCCTGCTACCACCACAAGGGCAGTTCGCGGAAAAGCAGCCCCCGCGGC
>JAAXHW010000233.1 GCA_012270675.1 Candidatus Latescibacterota bacterium
CTTTATACCACACAACTTGAGTTATTATACGAAATGACCCCAGACCTCCGCCATACCGTCCCCGACACTCCTGCGCTCAATCCGGCCCAGAAGGAGGCCGTTACCGCGCCGGTTGGCCCCCTCCTCATCCTGGCCGGGCCAGGCACCGGGAAGACCCGCGTGCTCACCGAACGGGTTCGCCACCTCGTTGAGGTCCTCGGCGTGCC
This sequence comes from Candidatus Latescibacterota bacterium, assembly GCA_012270675.1. Lineage (GTDB taxonomy): Bacteria > Latescibacterota > UBA2968 > UBA2968 > JAAXHW01. Next base: position 207 of record JAAXHW010000233.1, read on the forward strand.
CCCGCAGCACATCCTCGCCCTCACTTTCACCAACAAGGCCGCCGGAGAAATGGTCGCCCGGCTGCGCCGTTCCCCGGGGGAGACCCGCGCCGCCGAAATCACGGCCGGCACCTTCCACCGCTTCTGCATGGGCATCCTGCGCGAATACTGCGAAACCGCCGGTCTCCCCCCCCACTTCAGCGTCGCCGACGCCGACCTCCAGCGCACCCTTCTCTACCGCGCCGTGCCGGGCCTGAACCTGGAAGAGACCAACCTCACCAACGCCCTCCACAACCTGTCTCGCCTCAAGCGGCAGTGCCGCTACGATCCCGACCGTTCCCTCTCTCCGGGAGACCGCAGGCTCCTCCAGGCCTACGAGGCCGAACTGCGCAGCAACCACCTGGTCGACTTCGACGACCTCATCACCATCGCGCGTGACCTCCTGCGGGACCACGATGACATTCTGCAGGCCTGCCGGGACCGCTTCCGGCATATTCTGGTGGATGAATTCCAGGACACCGACCGCGATCAGTATGAGATCGTGCGCATGCTCGCCCGCTCCCACCGCAGCCTCTTTGTCGTGGCCGACGACGAGCAGTCCATCTACGGCTGGCGAAACGCCGACCCGGAAAATATCCAGCGTTTCAGGGAGGAGTTCATCGGGTGTGCCGACCCGATCGTACTGGAAGAAAATTACCGCTCCTCCGAAGCGATCGTCCGCCTCGCCCGCGCCCTCATCGCCAATAACGAGATCTTCCACGAACGGGATCTCCACGCCCGGAAACAGGGCGCTCTCGTGCGCGCCGTCGCCTTCGACACGTTCCGGGACGAAGGCCGGTTCATCGTGGCCGATATCGCCCGCCGCCTCGATGAAACCCCCGGCCTCGCCTACCCCCAGATCGCCGTTCTTTATCCGCAGCACGCCCTGGGCGCCGAACTCGAAAAAATCTTCATGGACGAGGACATCCCCTGCCAGATGGCGCAAACGCGGGGTCTCTTCGACCAGCCCACCCTCCACCGCGCCCTCTCCGTCCTCCGCTACGCCCTGGACGGCGGTGACGACGCCAGCCTCGAACACTTCCTCCGCCGGGAACTCGACGTCGCCGATCCGGCCCTGTACCCCGCGGTTCGGGCGTTGCAGAAGCGGGACAACCTGGACAGCTTCAAACAGGCCGCTTTTCAATATCCCAAAGAGGCCTCCGAGGGTGAAAGTCTCGAAGTCGAACGCGCTCTCGGGCTCGCCGGCGTGGTCGCCAACGCCGCGCAGAAGCAGGCCGGTGTCTCCCTGCCCGACCTCGTTGACGACATCCTCGACCAGCTCAATACCTCGGCCCTGCCCTCGCTCAAGAACCACCTGGACAGCATTGAGGACCCCTTCGAACTGCCCGGATTTGCCGATGCCGTAGACAGCCTGCTCCCTCTGTACAGAAACGGCGGACGGATCTTTGTCGCCTGTCGGGACGAAATTCTCCGCCACATCCTCACCCAGACCCTCCAGGGTGCGCTCCCGCGTCCAGGGCTGACCGTCTGCGAGGCTCCCCCCGGAAGCCGGCTTGCCCTCCAGCCGGACGCCCTGGTCCTCTTCTTTGATCCGGAACCGCCCGCCCCATCCGGGCGCTTCGTCCATGTTGGGGATATCCTCCGGCAGGCTGAAATCGGGCCTCCTCTCGCCGCTCTCAAACTCTGCCAGGCGCTCACCTGTGCCGACCTGTGCGACTATCTGCCCGACTATACCGCTTTTGACATTGAAACCACGGATCTCGATGTAGACGGGGCCGAGATTGTCGAAATCGGCGCTGTGCGGGTGTGCGGGGGCCGGGAGGTCGACCGTTTCCACACCCTGGTCCGCCCCGGCGGACCGATCACTCCGGGAGCGCAGCAGACCCACGGCATCTCTGCCGCAGAGGTCGCGGGTGCGCCCCGCTTTGGGGAAATCTATCCCAAATTTCGGGCCTTCTTCGGTGCCGATGTCCTCATCGCGCACAACGGCTATGCGTTCGATTTCCAGGTTCTCAACCGCCAGGTCCGCCGTTCCGGCTGTCCCCGCCTGCCCAACCCCACCCTCGACACCCTCCCCATGGCCCGCAGCTACTCCCCTCAGGTGCGCCACAACATCGACGCCCTCTGTGAGCGCTACGGCATCAAAATGGACGGACACCGCCACCGCGCCCTGGACGACGCCCGCTACCTCCACCGCGCCTTCGAAGGTCTCAAGCAGGAGCGCACGTCTCGCTACCGGCGCATGGCCCACGAACGCCTCCTCGACCGGGTCGCGCTTGGCATGCTCTTTCAGGAGGCGTATACCCGGGAGAACCGCTTCGCACCCGAAGACAATGTCCACTTCAAACTCGGTGCCCAGCGCCTCCTCGGACCGGCCAACACCCTCATCCGGGAACTCGCGCGGCGCTTTCCCCGTCTCGACGCCGACCGGCTCAGGGCCCAGACCCGCATGTGGCTGCAGGACGCGCCCCGGCCCGAGGCCCTGGCCGCCCACGCCCCGGATGGGGTGCAGCGCTTTCGCGACCAGGCCGCTGCATCCAGCGTCGGTGTCTCCTCCCTGAGGGGAGCCATCCGGAACTTCCTCGACTTTGCCGACCTCTACCACCCCGGTGATGACGCCCCATCACGCGATGCCGTCAACCTCCTCACCCTCCATGCCGCCAAAGGCCTCGAATTTCGGGAGGTCTACATCTGCGGCCTTGAAGACCGCATTCTGCCCAATGTCCGGGCCCTCAAAAGCGGCGGTCAAAAGGAACTGGAAGAACAGCGTCGGCTCCTCTATGTCGGCATCACCCGCGCCATGGACCGGCTCACCCTCACCTGTGTCCGCCACCGCCCCGGCCGGGACATGCTTCCCTCCCGCTTCTGGGATGAACTCCAGCTCAAACTGGAAACGAAATGACCGCCACTCCGAAATCCCAGATCGTCGTTGCCGCCTTCCTGGCCCTGCACCTTCTGCTGGCGTACTGGCGCGGCTTCTGTGTATGGGGTGGGAACCTGCTGGCTTTCTACCCGATGTGGGTGCAGGGCCTTTTCGTCATCTTAAGCGTCCTGCTGCTGATCCCTGCGGTTCAGCAGGGCGTGGTCAACGGGCTTACCCGGTTTCCTCCGGCCATCAACCCCTGGGCGTCCTCCGGATCGTATTGTCGTTTTGCACTCCTGCTGCTCGTCGCAGGCGGCCTCGCATTCCCCGGCCTTCGGTCGGCCGTCCACCTCCTGGGAGACGGCTATCTCCTCCTGCGCGATCTCCCCCTGTTCTTCTCCCAGGACACCTGGAAAGGCGTCAACGCCCCGTTCACCTACTGGGGAATCGGAATCTTTCACCGGCTCGGGAATGCCATCTGGAACACCCCTGAGTCCACCTATCGTATCTACAGCTATCTCTCCGGAGGTCTCTACCTGCTGCTTACTCTGCCCGCTGCGCGCACCCTTGGACGCACCCCTCCGGAGCGCACCCTCATCCTGGGCTTCCTGCTCACCCCGGGCTTCGTCCAGCTCTTCTTCGGATACGTGGAAACCTACGCTATTCTCCTGCCCGCGGTCCTCCTCTATCTCACCGCCGGTGTCCAGGTCCTCAGGCGACAGCGCCCCCTCTATCTGCCCGCCCTTCTGCTGGGCATCCTCGTCCCGCTCCACCTCACCCTGGTGACCTTTGCGCCCTCCCTGATCGTCCTGGCCACTCTGCACGTCAGCGCCAGCCGGGGTCTTCAACCTTCCGGACCGCCTGTGGTCAAGGCCATCGCCTCGCTCGCTGCGGCCCCTCTCCTGGTCCTGCTGATTTTCACCCTCATCGGCTTCCACCCGTTGACCTATTTAGAAACCACAAAGGGCACGCACCTCCTGCCCCTCCTGGCACAGCCGGATGGGACGTACCCCTACCGCATCTTCTCACCTGCCCACCTGCTGGACCTCTTCAGCCACTATCTTCTTGTTGCCCCCTCGGCCCTCATTGTGCTGTGTCTGTTCCCAGGAGGCGGACCGACCCGCGATCCGGCTCGCACATTTCTTTTCACTGCGGCCCTCTTTCCCATGCTCTTTACCCTGGTTGCCAATCCGGAGATCGGCGCTTTCCGCGACTGGGATGCGTTTGCCTATCCGGGGCTGCCGCTCACCCTCTGGGCGGCTCTGGCCCTGATCGGTCAAACGAAAAACCGGTCTTGTCTCGTCCGTACGGGCCTCCTCGTCTGCACGGCAGCAGCCCTGCACAGCCTGCTGTGGATCGGGCTGAATGCGAGGAAAGCCTCCGCCGAAGCCTGTTTTGCCGACCTCCTGGAGCGCACCCGTCTCTCAGCCTCTGCCAGGTCCTACGGCTGGGAAACCCTCGGCAGCTACTACCGGGTGCAAAACCAGCCCGGGAAGGCGCACAATGCATACAGGCAGGCGCTTGCGGCCAACCCGAAAAACCCGCGGTACTGGAGTTCCGTTGGCATGATGTACCACAAATCAGGCCAGGTTGAAACAGCGATCCAGTATTATCGGAAGGCTGTTGACCTGAAACCCGACCACGCCGAGGCCTATGCCAACATGGGCAACGCGTATAGCGATCTGGGCCAGGATGAAACAGCGATCCAGTATTACCGGAAGGCCATCGACCTGGACCCCCACTTTGTGGATGCCCATTTGAATACGGGCAGTGCGTACAACAAGCTGGGGCAGTATCAAACAGCCATCCGGTATTACCAGAAATCCTTGCCGTCAAACCCGACGATGTCCACGCCTATGTGAATATGGGAGGTGCGTATCGCAGGCTGGGCCAGACCGAGAAAGCAAAGACACTTTTCAGAAAAGCCCTCGAATTGAACCCGGACCATCCGCAGGCTCCTGCTGTAAGAAAATGGCTGCGGGCAAATCCATAATTCCTGACCCGATCATGTGTCGAAAACGAATCTACTTCATCGGCGATGTCCACCTCGGCGTCCGGGACGCCCCCCGGTCGGAGGCTGAGCAGGAAGGGGCGCTCACTGCTTTTCTCCGCGCCATCCGGGACGATGCGGAAACCCTCTACATCGTCGGAGACCTCTTCGAATTCTGGTTCGAGTACCGCACCGTGGTCCCCACTCTGGGCGCGCGTGTCCTCTTCGAACTCTACGCACTCGTACAGGCCGGGGTGCGCGTCGTCTGCCTCCCCGGCAACCACGACATCTGGCTTGGGCCCTACCTGGCCGAACAGGTCGGCCTCAAACTCCCGGGCGGACCCATCACCGTGACCCATCAGGGCCTGACCCTCCACATCGCGCACGGCGACGAATTCCGGACCGACTGGAAGTTCCGAATCAGCCGGGCGGTCCTCAAAAACAAAATCTGCATCGCGCTCTTCCGGTTGCTTCACCCCGACGTTGGCGCCTGTCTCGCCCGCCTCGTCTCCCGCATCTCCGCATCCTTCATCCTCAGCCGTTCCGTCTCCAGCCCGGACATCTGCCTCTCCGCCGCAAAGGCAAAGATCGCCGAAGGGGTCGATATCGTCCTCTGCGGCCACTACCACCGCCCCCTCCTGAAAACGCTCGACGGCGGCACCCTGGTCGTTCTGGGCGACTGGGTCTCCGCAGATGTCTACGCCGTCCTTGAAAACGGAAAAATCGAACTTAAAAAATGGGAATGGAAAGACGCCCTTTAACCCGGTACACCCGATCTCCAGCCGCAAAAAAAGGGGACCGAAAAACCGGTCCCCGTAAGAAGCTGTCTTAGAAGCTGTCTTCATGCATCCGTCACACACCCCTCCGAAGCCGATTTTACCGTCTTGATATATTTGTACAGCGTCCCCTGCGTCACCTTGTATGGCGGCGGCGTCCACCCCGCCCGCCGACTTTCCAGCTCCTCGTCGCTCAGATCCACCGATAGCGTGTTCGTCTCCGCATCGATCGTAATCACGTCTCCATCCCGGAGCAGGGCGATCGGCCCCCCTTCCTGCGCCTCCGGCGTGATATGCCCCACCAGAAACCCGTGGGACCCGCCGGAGAACCGCCCGTCCGTGATCAGGGCCACCGTCTGCACCAGCCCCGCGCCCGCCGTCGCTGCCGTAATCGTCAGCATCTCCGGCATCCCCGGTCCGCCCTTGGGCCCTTCGTACCGAATCACAATCACGTCCCTGTCCGCAATCTCCTTCCGTTCCAGCGCCTCCAGCGCCTCCTCCTCCGAGTCGAACACTTTGGCCGGCCCCACAAATCGCATCCCCTGCTTGCCCGTAATCTTCCCCACGGCCCCCTCCGGCGCCAGGTTGCCCTTCAAGATCTCGATGTGGCCCGTTGCCTTAATCGGCCGGTCGAGTGAATAGACCACGTCCTGTTCTGCCGCAAGTCCGGGCACATCCGCCAGATTCTCCGCAACCGTCTTCCCCGTTACCGTCACACAGTCTCCGTTTAAAAACCCGTTCTCCAGCAGGTACTTCATCACCGCTGGCGTGCCCCCCACTCTGTGCAGGTCTTCCATCACATACTGCCCGCTCGGCTTCAGGTCGGCCAGGTATGGCACCCGGCTGCTCACCTCCATAAAATCGTCGATCGTCAGCGCCACGTCCACCGACTTCGCAATCGCGATGAGGTGCAGCACCGCATTCGTGGACCCGCCCAGGGCCATGACAATCACCATCGCATTCTCAAACGCCTCTCGCGTCATCATATCCCGGGGCTTCAGATCCATCTCCAGCAAATTGCGAATCGCGGCGCCCGCCGCAAAACACTCCTCCAGCTTCCGGGGGTCAACCGCCGGCGTCGACGAACTGTAGGGCAGCGACATTCCCATCGTCTCGATCGCCGACGCCATCGTATTGGCCGTATACATCCCCCCACAGGCCCCCGCGCCGGGGCAGGCATGTTGAACCACGCACTGCCGTCCCTCCTCGTCCAGCGTGCCTCCGATGTACTCGCCATAGCTCTGGAACGCTGAAACAATGTCCAGCTTCTGTCCCCCGTAAAACCCGGGCCTGATCGTTCCCCCGTAAATCATCAACGCAGGGCGGTTCAGCCGGCCCATCGCCAGCATACACCCCGGCATATTCTTATCGCATCCCGGAATCGAAATATTGGCGTCGTACCACTGCGCCCCCATTACCGTCTCGATCGAGTCCGCAATCAGATCCCGCGACTGCAGGGAGTAGCTCATCCCCTCCGTTCCCATGGAAATCCCGTCGCTCACCCCGATCGTATTGAAGCGCATCCCCACCAGCCCCGCAGCGCGCACCCCCTCTTTCACCTTATCGGCCAGATCCAGCAGGTGCATATTGCACGTATTGCCCTCAAACCACATACTGGCAATCCCCACCTGGGGCCTGGCCATATCCTCCCTGGTCAGCCCTGTTCCGTACAGCATCGCCTGGGACGCCCCCTGAGATTTCACCTGCGTAATCCGGGAACTGTACCTGTTCAACGCCATAAGGTTTTCCTTTCCCAAGGGTTGTCTATATCGTATCTTTATTGTTTGATCCAGCAGCGTGTAATGTAATGGAATCCAGAGACCCCGTCAACTCCGGAACGCGAAGAGAAAGCCGCGCGGGTTGTTTGCATGCGCATCCCCCAGCCGGTGGATACCGACGGCCCCAGATCAAAAGGCGACCCCATCCTGCCGCAGTGGGTCGCCTTTTCGGACCGCCCGGACGTCGCTTGCTCCCGAATTCAAGAAGGAGACGGTCTTATGCAGCGAACCGTCGCAACGTGGGAAGAATTCCGGCAGGTCTGGGATGGCGTGCTCAACTTTCTGATGGTGGGCGAATGCGTGCCTTTTTCGTTTGACATGCCGCCCGTCGAGCAGGTCATCGACGAAATCCGGCGCGACCCGGACGCCCGCATCTGGCAGGGGGCCAGAGGCGACAGCCTGGATCAGACCGATATCTCGGAGGCCTTCCGCAAACTGCCCCTCCAGCAGGCCGTGGACGCGCAGTTCCAGATGTCGCATTTCAAACTGTCCAACTTTTACGCCCCGGGCAAGCTGTTTCACTGCTTTGAAGGAGGCTCGGACAAATTACAAGCCC
>JAAXHW010000234.1 GCA_012270675.1 Candidatus Latescibacterota bacterium
GGAAGCGGCGTCTTAAGAAGATAACCGATTCCAAAGAGTTTGCCAGGGCAAAGCTAATCTACAACGTCACAGTGCTCAAAGAGGACGTCCGCGAGGCGGCAGACGCGCTGGGAATGTCGGTGTCATGGGCGCGCAAGTGGATCAAGAGGTATCAGGAGAGGGGGCTTGAGCTGGGGGATCTCCCCCGAAGCGGCAGGCCAGCAAGCGTGCCGGGCGACACCATACGTAAGGTGATAACGGGGAGGCAGACTTGGACCTCCCAGGGGCTGGTCGATGCAATATTCGCCAAGACAAGGGTCATGTATACCAGAAGGTATGCAATCTACCTGCTCCACAATTACAACTATGAGCTGGTGTCCACAAGGCCGCGCGTAAGCGGGGCAACCTACGAGAAGAGGCAAAAATCCCGGAGGCAGGTTACCGATCATAGAAGAAAAAGCTCGAAGGCTAGACGGTCGGAGTATGTGCTGAGTACGCCTTCGTAGCGGGTGCGGGACCGGGCAGAGGGGGGATGCATGCGTCCGGGGGGCACAGAGCCGCGCGTCATGTCTCCGGGGGCCGCGGCAGGCCATCGTGTACGGCCCGGTCTCCATGGGCGGCAGCCTTTTCGGTAATGATGAGCAGGTTAGGCAAGGACGCGCTTGCCAGGTACATGTGCGGGCCGAAGAAGATGTTTGGAAGTGTGCTGTTCATTGTAGGCAAGATCCGGCGGCACAGGGCCCATGTGGTCCGGAAGGAAGAGATCCGGGGACCAGGTGGCGTCGAGCTCGAACACCTGGCATGCGGATCCCGTGATACGGTGCTGTGGAGGGGTGCCGGAGACAGCCGGCTGCAGGCCCCTGGATGCACCCTGCACCGCCACGGCAAGACTGCGTCAGGACCGCCGAATGCCTTCTGCACGGAAGATAGAGCCTAGATCCCGTAGCACCTTCTTCGATGAGACTGGAATCCGCCCGCGGGTCTTCTGGACGCGGCCTGTTCTCCTCCACAGCCGCGCTTCGGCCCTGATTTGCGCTCCCGTCCAGCCTGCCGGTTGTGGTGCAGGGCGTCACGCGACGGTGCGACACATGGTTCTGTAACCACATGGCACGGCACAACGCCGCGGGATTTGCGCTCCCATTTGGATGAATTTCCAGCAGTGGACGCGAACCTTCTACCTCTGGTATGGACCGCAGACGGGGGCATGCTGAAGCCCGCACGGCATTTCGGAGGCCTTACGAGACGCTCGTTGTCCCTGCATAAACAACA
>JAAXHW010000235.1 GCA_012270675.1 Candidatus Latescibacterota bacterium
TTCAGCACCCAGTCGTCGCCGTCCAGCACGGCCCGGGTCTGCATCATGCCGCCGGGGTCGGAACCGGCCTCCGGCTCGGTCTGCCCGAAGGCGTAATGCAGTTCGCCCCGGATGGAGGGCAGCAGGTATTCCTGCTCCTGCTCCGGCGTGCAGTTGCCAATCATCATCATCGGCACCGGAGACGTGGGCAGTTGCACGATGCTCTTGTGCACCTCTTCGTCCAGCACCACGTGGCCCAAAGCGCCCATGCCCCCGCCGCCGTACTCCTCGGGGACGAAGGAGGTGTAGATGCCGGTGTCCTTGGAAATCTGGTTCAGCCGCGCCCACTTCTCCGGCGGGAGCGTTCCCAGGATGCCCTGGAGCGCCTCGGCGATGCCCCGGGGAGCGCCCTCGTCCTCCACGCCGTCCAGCGTCGGGTTGGCCAGGTATTCTGCCTCCAGCGGGTAGCACTCATCCTTGACTATCTGCCGGATGGTGAGTTTCAGGGCCTCCAGTTCCGGGGGCAGCCCGGCCTGTTCTGCAATCATGGAAGTTCTTTCCTCCTGGACACGTTTGTAAACTTAAACCGGGCAACAGATAATATGCGCGGCGGCCCTGAATCGTTCCATCCGCGCACGAAAACGTCAATACAAAAAGGTATCGGTATCAATCAGTATCGGTATCAATGAAATGGGCAAAGGAACAGGCCAAGAAGTGGGATGACAGCTATGGGGGCCATCCCGGCTTTGATAGTTCGGTCGCCCGAAATAGCGTGTTTGCTCCATCAAATCTGTTAGATTCTATACCGGGCTGCTATCTATTGCCACCACAGAGGCAGGACGGTTGCGAAGTCGCCGTTGTTGCCTGTCATTCTGGTCGTAGTGTCCTGTCATTCTGAGCGAAGCGAAGAATCCCACCCTCAGCACATAGACCCTTCGCTCCGCTCAGGGTGACAATTTATTGGACTTTGCAATCGTCCTGGGAGTGAGAGCAGGGCAATCGCGTTTTAATCTCACGACTGTCCTTAGCCCGTCATTCCCGGCAGCCGCGGGAATCCAAACCCCCGCAACCTGAATGCTGGCACGGCCACGCCCGCCCGTCATTCCCGTTGC
>JAAXHW010000236.1 GCA_012270675.1 Candidatus Latescibacterota bacterium
TCCTCGCTTCATACAGCTCTATCCGCGGATACAGCTGTTCCGCCGTACGTCTGCAGTGTCTCGTGCCATCCAGGAATTTGAGGCATCGGGTCTATCAACAAATTCCCGACTACCCGGTACCCAAACAAGATGGGGTTCACCGGACGCTTACCCCCGGCCGGCGATCCGCTACACGCGGCCGAAAGCGCTCAACCGAGACCATCTCCAAGGCCAGCCAGCGCTTCCGGTGGCGCCCGGCCACGGGGCCCCGCCCTTCTTCTATCCGGGGAAAGCGCGCCCGTTGGCCACGGATCCAAAAACCGCGTACTTTCTTTCCAAGGGGCCGGGGCTCCTCCGTGGTCTTCGTTTGTGTTTCCACTCCGAAGATACCCAAACCAGAGGGGCCGTCCCTGGCTTCTTATTCCACCGGGTACCAATCCCTATGCCATTCGTGGACCGTTTGAGGCCGGCTCAAGCTCCTCACCTGCCACGGCTCAACACTGGGCAGACGCCCATTTATTCAGAGCCTTCATCACACGCTAAAACCCGCCAAATCAAGAGTTTTGCAAGAAGCTCTACAGGTTATAATTCCTTAAAAATCAGGTTAGCGACCGCTGATCATACTCATGGGTCGCGATCCGTCACTATGTGGGTGGTTTTTGCGGCACCGAATCAGGCATTCCTTCCGCTTTTTGGCCTTTTGCGCGTGTCTATACCTGTATTGGTTCATGTCACCTTTTTGATAACCCCTCCGGCGAACCGCTTTTATCACGTTGTGAACCGCACCGTCAAGCCGGCACACAGGATGATTAGCCTACCGACCCAGCCCGTGATTCTTTCGCTGAGCCTAGGGCTGGTCGAACCGGTCATCGTACCCATACTCATTGATCAGCCAGTCGTGCATCGAAGGGATGGAAACTGCGTATTTTCTGTTGGGCGTCTTTGCAATCACTCCCTTGTGAAGGAGCGTATTGAACTCTGTTTTCGCGTCCTCCAGTGTTTGTCCGGTTTTGAGCGTCTCCAGGATGGTATGTTCGTCCAACTCGATGTCCGTTGCTGGCAGGCTGCTCAGGAGATTCCCCAGTGCGACGCAAGAGGCCTCGCTGACCTCGTGTGTGCGGGCACGATAGTATTCCGCCTTGCCCTCATGGCCCTGCGCCAGCGCGTACGCCAGTCCAGTCGGCGTCATCTCACCGTTATTATGGCGCGCTATCTGTGCAGCTGGCTGCGCGTAACACATGATGTGCTGGGGCCACCCTTGGGTTTCGTCCGCAATGGTGTCAACCCACGGCGTCACATCGCCTTTCGCTTGGCCGCCCTTGACCAACCAGTCGCGTATGACAGCCTGCTCTGCCACTTTGGACAGACGCCCCAGGTTGACTACACAACCGCTGTTAAAGCGGGAAATGCCCAGCGCGCTGAACACTTTTTCTGAGACGCCCAGCCCACCGGCCAGCAGGATTACGTGACATCCGAGTTTGCCGTTGTGGATCGCATTGAGCGTTACCGTAGCCGCCGACTCATTCGGGCCGCCGGCGAGAGTACGAATTGTCTGCACTTCGTCCAGCACAAGCAGGAGCCCAGTATCAGGTGCCCGCTCTTTGATCACTCGTGGTACCGTGGCAGCTCCGACCGTTTCCTTTGTAATTCCTCGTGAGATAACCGTCGCATCGAACGCCGTAACTCGTTCTTCCCGGGTGATGTACGGCTCTCCCATACTTTGTGCCATGACAGTCGGGGCGTACAGGGCGTGGAGGTCAATTTCTGCGACCTGCCATCCGTCCTCGTCCGCTTCGACGGCACACTGGTGGAGCAGGGCAGTCTTGCCCGCACCGGGCGCACCTTGGATCAAGAAGGTGGTGCCACCGCGGCCCTGTATCGCATCCGCGCGCAGCTGTTCGAACAAGCTCCGTACCGATTCGCGGCCGTGGAAGTATTGTGCCGGGCCACGGTCCCGCACAAGGACAACGGGCATATTCGCCGACTGCACTTCCCGGACACCGTCCGCCAACGAGCCGGCGCGTGGGTGGAGAGTGTTGCGGTCCTGCATGCGCGTAGGAAAGCAGCCGCCGACCAACAAATTCCCAAGCTCCATTTGGCCGGTGTGCCTCGGCGCAGCGCCGGTCGTTTTTCGCGCGATTTCCTCCCCCGCGTCTCCGGCCGGGGCACGGCTGCGAGATCCTTAGCGTTCAGTATGACCATCAGAATGGATGGGTTGACGCGGGTCAGATATGCAAGGGCGTCAAGCAGAATTGTCAAGTCCCAATGGTGCTGTAAATTGGGATTTGGCCGATATGGCAGACAGAACAGCGGCAGCCAGCCCTACCTTGATTTCACAAATCAGACTTGACTTTCTTTTTGTCTGCGGATTGCTGCCTGGGGAAAGCATTATGATCACTGTAGGCCACGATCAGCTTGACGTCTGCGACCGGGCCGGGCGGCACCTGCGTGGGCGGGCCGGGGCCTACCGCGGGGATGAGAGCCTAGGAGAATCGATCCGCCACTGCGGAAGCCGGTGCACGCTATTCCCGCTGAATCCGGGCGATTCGGCCGCCGCCGCGTAGAATACCGCTCCGATCTCCAGACGGCTGTAGCCTCGCCACCTGATCTGGACTCCCGGTGGCGGATCGGGCTTCCGGTTCCGATAGCCCCCGCATCGCGGTCACCAGCATCGCCGTCTGTAGATTGGTCACCTTCGGCCGTCCATAGCGGCGCGCATAGCCCGGTGTTCTCCATCGGTGAAGATGACCTCCGCTTGGATCTCCGGCCCCCAGCAGGGTCATCCGCCGGATACACCACGCCATCACCGCATACAGCGTGATCACCCGGTGCCGGGAGGAGGCCACCTCCCTCCCCAGCTCCTCACCTTGCAGCCCACGCTTTTGACCAGGCGGGCCGTGCGATGCTGGTCACCCAGCGGCGCCTCCCCAAACTCCTGCCGCGCCCAGCCCGCGCGGTCCAGGCCTTCCCCCACCGTCCGCTTCGGATACCACTCCACCGGCGGTCCAGCTCACAGACGAAGATCGACTTCTTGGACTGGGAACCAGCCGGGGGTCGGACATGACGGCCACGGCCGGGGAGCGAACTGGTGTACTTGAAACCCGCCGCCCCAAAACAGGTCCCCAGCTGATCGGGTCCCACCAACGTCTCCACCTCTTACGGACGGGACCCGTAACGCCGGACCAAGTCTGCCGGAGCCTTGGCCCAACCCGTGACGGGCCCGGTGGGCCCAGCGGACACCAGGACCGGCTCAGGCCGACGCCCCGGAACAGATGCGGCTGACGCAGGGCCTCGGCCCACCCATCCACCGGTCCCGCGCCCGCAGATAGAGCGCCGCGGCCGCCCCGAGTATCCCGTGATCGCGGCCGATCCGGTACCGTACTGGCCCCCCCGCCAACCGGGGCCCGCCCCGGGAGGCTCCGCGGGCAGGAGCGTGTTCCAGACCGCCCGC
>JAAXHW010000237.1 GCA_012270675.1 Candidatus Latescibacterota bacterium
CTCAGCACGCAGGGCATGTAGAGGATCACCCGGCACCAGTCCTGCTGCGTCGTCGCCGCCGACAGGATGGGCCCGGACAGGGGCTGCCAGGTCTGCCTTTTCGGGAGGCATTGACAGGGCTCTACCTCGACACGTAAGGTCAATCCGTCCCCTGTCTTTACCGCAACCCTCTGCCCGGTCGGATCGATCCCACGGATGCGGGGCACATACTCAACCCCGGGAACACGCGCTGCCATCTCTTCTTCCTCCCTGTCCTATTCCCCCCGAGGTCGATATTTCGGGGTGAAAGCCCGGCCGTAGAACAGCGGCATAAGATCGTGCGGTACGTGATCGGTCCGTCCAAGCGACTCCATTTGGCCGAACTCGTAGTCCGAATGGACCAGCCGCGAGATCATGATGAGCCGTTCTTTATCCGTTTCAATATTGATGGTCCGGTGCATGAGCGGGCCGTCCGCGAACAGCAGTGCGGCCCCCCGCTTCGCGGTCGTCTGGTGGGAGAATTCGGAATCCGGATGATCCGTGATGTACTGCTTCAGGTCATCGTACGAAAGGTCGAGCCTGTGGCTTCCCGCAAAGATCCCGGTGCCGCCGTCGCCGGGCCCCACGTCCGTGAGATAGAGGATCAATCCCAGTATCTGCGTATGGAACCAGCCATTCTTGTGGACCGCCCGGTCCTTGTGCCGGGTCACGCCTCCGTGCCATCCCAGGACGGGCGTTTCGGAACGCCGGTTGAAACGAACGCCAACCGAGAAGAATCGGAATGTCCCCCCAAGCAGTTCCGTTGCAACCCCCAGCACGCGCGGTTTGGTCAGCACGGACAGATAAATGGGGTCCAGTCCCAGCACATTCTCGATTTCCAGACGTTCGAGGTGAAGACCGCCCGAAGCCGTCCTCCTTCGGTTCGCCCGCCAGATCGCGCCCTCCCTGAAATCTTCGTATTTTTTGGGTGGCGGAGGCGGTGTGATCTCTTTATCGCCGACTGCGTCCAGAATTTCAGCTTTCGCCTCCTTGGCTGCCGCTTCTATGGACTGCAACTCCTGCTCGGTAAACAGATCCTCCACAATCGTATACCCGAAAAGCTCGAACCGCATCCGCTCTTCCAGGGTCAACGCCGGAAAAGGATACTCCGGTTCGGTCTGGGGAACATCTGAGAACCCGAATCCGGGGTTCGGCGCGGTATATTCGGTCTTTTGCAGATTTTCCGCCATCGCTGTTTCCCCTTAGAAGCTGTAGAGCTTCGCACGGCCATACAGTCGGATACGCACCAGAACAATGCTCATTGAGGTACTCTTCTCCAGTCAGGGTTGCAGGATCCAGATCCCGCCCACTTTCCCTGTCAGACTGTCGATCAGTATCCACATCCCCAGACAGACCGCCTCCCCCAGAATAATGCCTGTAAAAAACGTTCTCGTCGTCCGGTACAGATTCGCCCCACCAAACCGCAGCACCAGCGACTTGATCCCCCAGGCCAGAAACACGCTGAAAAAGTAGCTGTGCGTATACGCGATCGTACTCACCGGCAGCGCCACCGGGTGCAGCGGCCACCACGGCAGCCGCGTCCGAAGCGCCATCAGGACCGCCGCGACGCCTGCTCCCAGCCCGGTATACAGAAATCCCTTGTAGAAAATCGGACTCGGCGACAGCAGCCGGCGTCCGATATACTCGTCGAACGGCAAAGCGCAATCGTTCACGTCCCGGAACCAGTAGTCCAGATTTCTGCCGCCGTGCGCATACCCCAGCTTGAGCGTCATATAGCTCGCAGAGATCAAACCCACGGCCAGCGCAGCGCCCATCGCCAGGACCAGCCCCCGCTTCCGGCCAATCTCCCGCGCCAGTCGCAGCGCTCCCGACGCCCGGGGCATCAGCGTATTCAGCCGCGTCATCGTCCACGCAAAACTGAACCCGAGCGTCGACAGCCCCGTCGGACTGAACGCCGCGGAGCCCACCGCACACACCACAAACTCCGACGGATTCAGCGGCGAATACGTCACCGAATACCCCGTCTCACTCACGATCCGGGCCAGGACCAGGAATACCACGAAACTGATAAAGCCCAGCAGCAGGACCAGATGGGGAGAAATACCCGCCTGGTAGAGCCAGCATCCCAGATACAGCGTTCCCGCAAGAAGGCCCACCACCGCAGCGCGGTATGGAATCACCTCATCCGAATCGTCCAACCGCGACGGCCGTCCCAGTGCCGTGTTCCACACCTCCCGAAGGTGTCTCCGCGCAATCCACAGGCTGTAGCCCGCCAGAGCGAGCATATACCCCATCCCCATCATCGCCAGGAATTCCGACCCCCCGGAACTGTGACGCCCCACCACGCCGGATACGCCATAGGTCTCCATCCCCAGAATCGCAAGTGTCCCACTGATGCACTTGGCAATCACATTGAACAGCCAGATGCTCAAACTCACGTCCGTATTCACAAAATACGAATACCCCAGAATCGCAAAGTGAAGACCGATCTGCACCGGAACCGCGCGGCGGAAGATCCAGATCCTCGTCCTCAATCTGATCTGAGGCAGTGAGTAGTAATACCGGTGAAGCCCATTCAACAAACCGATCGTAAATGGGACCGCGAACCCTCCCCACATCATCCGGCTCCTGAACAGCGGCCCCACTTTCCCCGCGCCCGCCGTGCTCATCTCCAGCGGCACCTGCATAATCGGAAACGCAAACCGCTCGTGCTCCTCCCACTGCTTCCGCATCACAACTGCCATACAGACCAGCACCAGGTACAGCACAACCAGGAATGCCCCCCAGCTCCACAGCGGAACGATCCACGCCCACCAGGGCACGGAAGCGCCCTTCGGCAGTCCATCGTACAGCCCCCGCACCACCTCCGTATCCAGCACGGACAGCCAGGGTAGCGCATGGGGCAGCACCGCCTCTATGTGGCGCATCTCCGGCGAGGCATAGTAGGTCACCCCGGTCATAAATCCCAGCAGCGCCTTGGTCATCTTCCAGGAGGGCATCAGAAGCAGAACCATCACATAGATGGCCAGAAGCTCGCCCCGCCCCAGCGCGTAGCGGCGCTTCAGGGAAGCCAGCAGCGGATTGACCACCAGCACCAGGATGAAAAAGAGGAACAGCACGCCCCGGTCCATATAATAGGACCCCATAAAGGGCCCCTGTACCACCATCCGGTTGTACGTCAGCCCTATCCCTAAGGTTGCACACAGGAAAAGACCGATCAGGAACGCCCGAAGGGTCAGCCCGTCCCTTCCGGCAACCGCCTCCTCTGGTGTCCGCCTCTCTTCAGCTCTGTTCCCCTGGCCTCTCTGTGCTGAACCTTCCACCCCTTAAACCTTCCACTTGTGCAGGTGCCGTTTCCATGCCCGGTCCACCCGGTCCCGAATCTCCTTCCACCGGTCACATGGTTAAAAGAAAGGCAGCCTTTAAAGAAAAGGCTGCCTTTCACTGTAAACCTGTGGTTCCATAGCCTTCTTTTTGTACCAAAAGAAGACCACAGTGAAGGACTTTGTGGCCCTCCGTGAATCTAAAACGACCCGCCCACCGTAAACCGGATCGGAGCGTCCAGGTACATGCCGAAATCGGTATACGAGACATCCACGCGAAGCTGCCGTCCCTCTGAGGGGTTGAACTTAAACCCTGCCCCGACAGAGAAGGTCTCTTCATCGAAGTTGACCTTGTATCCACCGCGCAGGGCGAGCGTCTCCTGTAACCACAGCTCACCACCCAGCCGATATTGCACCTTGGCGGCATCTGTGGCATAGTAGTTCTCGCCCGTCACCGTCAGATACGTCTGGTCGCCCTTTTCGCCCAAAATCTCCATCGCTCCGCCGATGGTGAAAGAGACCGGCATGCTCGCGCGGTCCTCGACAAGCGTCAGGTCCTTCCCCAGGTTCTCGAAGGCCATCCCCAGGCGAAGGCTCTTGAAACCGGTGTAGAACAGCGTCGACACCGAAAAGTCCAGCACATTCAGGTTGTCGGTATCCAGGGTCTCCTGCGTCCAGCGGAGCAACGTCCCTATCGATAGCCTGTCGGTCAGTTTACTGGCGTAGGCCAGACCGATGGAGATGTTGCCCATAGCAGGCTCCCGGCCCGTACCCTGGGGCTGGAAAATGGTCGTCTCTTCGAACGAGTGGGGTTTGAACCCCACCACACTGAGCCCCAGCACCCCGTGCGGTGTGTTGTAGGCAAATCCGCCCGAATAGATCCCATCGCTGAACAACCAGCGCGTGTACCCGAGCGAGAACCCGGCCCGTTCGATATGCGTCAAGCCGGCCACGTTGGAAAAGATGGCATCCATATCGTCTGCGATGGCCACGAACGCCCCACCCATCCCAACCATCCGCGCCCCGTGGTCGATCTTCAGAAAGGACAGGACCACCCGGGCGTCCCGGCTCTGGCTCTGGGCGTCTGCGAATTGCGGGTAGAGCAGGACGCAGATCCCCGCCACCATCAATCCGATCCACAACTTTCGTATCATCGTGATATCTCCTTTTTGGCGAAGGCTTAGAAGGTCGCCGCCCGAATCACTTGATCAGCATAAGGGTGCCCCGCTGGGTCTGCCCCTCACTGCCTGGCACCTGCGATTCCACTACCCAGTAATAGACGCCTGCGGGCATCCTCATCAACCCCGTCAGCGGTGTCTGGTTCCACGTGGCCTCGCCTCTGCTCGGATCGTCGTGGTTGACCACGGCCACCAGTTCCCCCGCCACCGTGAAGATCCGGATCGTGGCCTTGTGCGGAACGTTCACAAACCGCATCAGCCCCGCCGTGGGGTAGTTGTGGGCGCCGTCCACCTTGTACGGGTTGGGTACCACCCTGACCTGCCGCTGCATCCCGTCTGCCGCCGAGTTGGCGGGCACGTAAGGACTGTTGGTCAGCACGCCGTTCGCCCACTGCTCCGGAGAGCTGTGTCCTCCCTCCAGGGAGGGGATGGCCATTCCGGTCCCGTTCCAATCGTCGTGCCCCGTGTCGTAGGCCGCCACGCGGTAGAAATACTCGAACCCGGCCACGGACCGGACGTCCTCGTAGGAGTAGCTGCCCCCCCTGGGGACATCGGCCACGAGCTTCCAGTCGCCAACTTTGTAATCAGACCTGTAGACCCGGTAGCCGGCAATGTCCTGAGCCTCTCCGCCGACATAGTCCGGATCGCTGGCGTCATCCCCGTCGTTCGTCCAGGTGACCTGGTTGAACCCGTCGACCGAGGCACCCGTGGTCGTCTTCACGTCCGGTGGAGGATCAGGCAGGTCGAAGCCCCATTTCCAGGCGTTGCTGGCCGCCGTGTGGTGCTTGAGCAGGTTGTTCATCCCCTTGTCGGTGAGCATATCCGCCTGGTTTCCCGCGTTTGCCCAGCCCTGGATGTTATCCTCCACCGGCGCGGCCGCCACCAGCGCGTAGACGATCCTTACCTTGTCTCCGGGCGCCAGGTCGTAGGGACCGTAGGAAAACGAGGCGTTGAGCCCGTCTACCGTCGTGGGATTGTCCTGAATGAAGCCCGGAGGACTCGTCATCGCCTCGTAAATCTGCTGCGAGCTATTGTTCTCCGAACCCGGCTCGCTGTAGTCGGTCCGGGTCCGATAGTCCCACCACTTCACGGTTTGAGGCTGGTCCGCCAACCTGGGCGCCACAAAGCTCCCATCTCCACCGGTATCGTAGGTAAAGGTCGACGGATCGTCCGCCGCGCCCGGCATATAGGCGAGCGGTGCGACGCCGACCCACTGGAAGGCCCCGAGCTCCCCCTCCACCTTCGTGAACTGGAGGCAGCAGTTGTGCCAGGACGAATAGGCCCGGTCCTTGCTGTAGGGCTTGCCCGTGTCGTTCCCGACAATGTCCGGGTTGTCCCCGTCAAAGGAGTACCACATCTTCAAGCCCTGCGCCTCCGCGGGTCCGTCGAAGTTGGCGGCCTCTGTGTACTTGTACCAATCGTCCAGGGCCAGCGGTACGGTGTAACGATAGTAGGAGTCTGAAACATAGTGCGCCTGCCCGGCCTGGGAGATATAGAAGCGCACAGAAAAGATCAGGAACGTGTCGTTGAGCTGCAGGTCCCCGGTGTTCTCGAAGGTATACTCAAGGAGCTCAAAGTCGTCGTAGTCCGGATAGCTCCAGGCGTAGGCCTTCTTGGTGACGGTAATCCCTTTCTTGGTGGTCCAGTGGCTGATGATGATGCTCTCGGGGAAATGGTCCTTGTCGGCCTCCATGTACTCGCTGTACCGGTAGTTGTGGATCTCCACCGGGACATTGGGCCCCGGTGGATCCTGTCCAGGGTACCAGTTGGCCATCGGGGGGCCCAGAGGAGAAACCTTGTTATATCCGATGTTCGCCTCCGGCCCCTGGGACGGATCGTAGCCAAGGCCGACCACGTCCTCCGACTCCAGGTTCGCCTTCGACTCGGAGACGTGATACTCTCCACCCTCCAGAGTTGCGATAAACTGGTTGAACCCCGGCATCGTGCCGTTCAGTTCGTTGTACCACACCCGCCACCCGGTGACCCCCCAGTCCCTCGTTCCCCAGTAGTCAATGAATTCCTTTGGATACTGCACCCAGAACTTGCCGGGATACTGCATGCCCGTGGGGCGATACCAGCTCATGGGTGTGGCCTGCCGAACACCCTGGGTGCCCAGGTTCCAGTAAACATCCCACACCTTCGCGCGGGACTGAAGCCGGAGTTCCTCCGCGGGTGCCGAACTCCATAACACCAGCCCAACGAGCAGGAACATCGTCCCGCATATCGTGATCCTTTTCATGATCCTGAACCTCCTCGAAAATGATGATTAAGGCCCGAAATCAGAAGCTCAACCTGATCCCCATATGCGTAATCCGGGGACTGCCGATGAATCGCGAGCGGTCGCTGGTGTCCCCATACTCCAGGTAGGTCGGGTCGTCGGACCTGGGCCTCTCGAGCCCCCACCACATGTAGTCCGAACCCCGGGCCGTCGTGTCCCCCTGGTTGAACAGGTTGAACACCTCCAGGAAGACGTCGGCGTTCAGGCTCCCGAAGCGAACCTGCTTCTGCACGTTCAGATCGGTTTGCGTGTGCAGAGGCCCCCGCCCCGGTTTCGACTTTCCCTCAATGTTCAGGTAGTTCCATTTAGCCCCGGTGTAGATCCGGTAGATCATGTTGAGACTGACGCCGCCAAGGAGCTTGCTTCCGCCGAACAGGGCGCCCGGCCCGAAGTCCTGCGGCGTGGAAACGAACACCTGCATACTGCCCTGGCCGCCCCGCCCCCGCGTGAAGGGGCTGACGCCGAACCAGAAATGCTGATACCAGATGTCCTGCAGATAATCCGCCGCCCCTTCCGGCAACCCCGGGGCCTCCCACGCCGGCAGGATCTCTGTTGAAGCGCCTCTGGCGTTGAAGGCATCCGAGTTGGCCCTGACCTTCCGCAGATTATCGTTGGCCTTGGCGCCGATCTCCCGGATCTCCGCGTCCGTCAGGGGCACAGGCACCTCCTTGCCCCCCTGCACCTCCCACTGATAGTGGTACTTTCCGCTGGCGATGAAGTTGGAATCGGGATAGACAAGAACGAACGACTGGGACTCGAAATCACCCAGCCAGTGGGCGGCGTCCAGCCACTCGATGTTCAATGCTGCGCGGAATGAGAAGTAGTTGCTGAAGCTCTTCCGCAGGCTGAACTCGAAGCCCCTGGTGTCCTCGACCCGATTGGCCGCGTACGTGCCGCCTATCCCGCCGGTCCTCCCGGTCACCGGATCGACGGCATCGTGCCACCCCGTTCCAGGCTGGGAATTGCCGCTGTTGTAGAAGGCAGCCAGAGAAATCACATAGTCGGCCACAAAGTTCCAGTCGGCGCCCACTTCAAAACTGTTTTCCTCGTGCCCCTTGTCATAGACCCTGCTGACGGCGTTCATCGAGTAGCTTTCGTCCTTGGCATTGAAATGGCTCCATGCCACGCCAGGAATGCCCTCAGGACCCGAGGCCGTCTCCCAGTGGCTGGTGAACATCCTCCGGAACGACGGAAGCATCCGGTACCTGCCGTAAGAGAAATGCAGGCTGGAATTTTCCGTGATCGGGTGCGAGACCCCCAGCTTGGGGCCCCATCCGGAGATCACCCGCATCGGAGCCGTGGGCGCCTCGATGAACCGATTCATCGTATTGTACCAGCCCGACGTGAACGAGGGGAGAAGTTGCATCTTCTGTCCCCACATCCGGTCGTAGCGAATCCCGGCATTCACGACCAACCCCTCGAACTCCATCTTGTCCTGGACGTAGAAAGCCAGCTGCTTGGGCTTCACCGGGGTGCCCGGTTGGGGCTGGCCGATGTACCGGATATCCCGCTTCGCGTCCCCGGGCGTCATCCCGGTCCAGGTCCACCAGTTTTCGAACCTGACGAACTCGAACCCGGTCTTGGCAAAGTGCCCCTTGGTCACCTGGCTGGAGAGGTCGCCCTTCACAGTGAACCGCTTCTGTTCACCGGTCTTGAAGGCCCACACGTCCTCCCGGCCGATGTAGAAATATCCCTCCTTATCGGTCCTGGCCGCTGTGGAAACAGTCCCCACGTTGCTGGTGTCGAGCTTGCTCTGGTAATACCCCAACCTCACCTCGTAAAACGTCTTCGGACTGATGGTATGGGTGAAGATGCCGTAAACCATGTTGTCCAGCCGGGTTTCCTCTCCCGCAACCGACCCTGCCGGAATAAAGAGATTCCGTCCGGTGCCCCTGATGATCTGTCCAAAGCCGTACCTGGACATGCTTCCGTTGTTGAAATCCTTCGACCAGTCGTAGATCCACCCGAACCGCAGCTTCACATTCTGACCCGCCGGCACGGTCAACTTGGACGTCGTCCGGATGTTCGCCGGCCGCGTCTCCCAGGTTCCAGGGAGTATTGCGGCGTCCCGCAGGTGCCGGGCGCTGACGAAGAAGGACGCATCTGAAAGCAGCGGACCGCTCAAAAAACCGTCGTAGTAATGACTCCGCAAGTCCGTATAATTGGTCCGCTGGTGCACCAGTTTGCCCGTCTGGGGGTCCACCTCGGAAACCCACTCCGGGTCGTTCCATTTCGCGTTCCCGCGCAGCTCGGGCGCCTCATACACGTTCGTCCCCCAGTGCTTCTTCCCCGCAGGCGTCAGCCGGTACTCCACCTCCCCGTGGTAGGCGGCCCCGCCATCCCGGGTCACCAGCTGGATCACCGCCGCATTCGAGTTCCCGTACTCGGCGTTCGCCCCGCCCGTAATCACCGAGATCTCCTGCACCGCCTTTACGTTGACCCCCCACCACTGGCTCTCTCCGGCGAGGGCCCAGCCACCGCCGATCCCCCTCCCGTCCCTGGCTTGAACCTGGATGCCGTCCACGTAAACCGTGTTGTGGGTCTGCAACCAGCCCCGGCTGGCCATCGTACCGTCCGAGGCTATTCCGGCCTCCAGCGTGATGAACTCCGTCACATTCTTCAGGATCGGCGTCTGCTGGATTTCCTCGGCCGTCACATGGTACCGGCTCTCCGTCTTGTCCGGCTCCACCGGCGGACGTTCTGCTGTCACCACCATCTCCTCCAGCTCCAGTTCCTGCTCCCGGAGACGGAAATTCAACGTCGTCGTGAAATCCGCACGCACGGCCACCTCACCCTGTGTGATCGGATGGTAGCCCACCATTGAGGCCGTCGCCGAGTACACGCCGGGATCCACCGAAACAACCACATAGAACCCATCCGCATCCGTCGTCGCCCCCCGCTGGGTGCCCTCAAGCACCACGCTGGCCCCCGGCAGCGGCTGCCCCTTCTCGTCCATCACAGTGCCCATCACCTTCCCGGTCGTCCCGGCCATGGCTACACTGCCCAGTGCCAGAACAGCACACAGCGCAAGCGC
>JAAXHW010000238.1 GCA_012270675.1 Candidatus Latescibacterota bacterium
ATATGTGACCTGCGAATTCGGGACCTGGAAGACCGAGGTTATAGGACAGGGACTGCGGGCACCGGGAATGAGCCACACCGGGATCTTTTACTACCGCCACGTACAGGAGGGAAAATGCCTGGAACTGCGGCGGGTGGATCTCGCCACGGGCGAATGGGAGGTGATTTTCGAATTTCCCGAAGATTTTCAGCACCGGGGGATGGACACGGTATCTCCCGACGAGCGCTACTACGCCTATGGCGTGACCCTCAGCCTGGAACCCCAGATGTTCGGTATCGAACTGCTGGACTTGAAGACCGGCACGCGGGATCTCATCCACACCGATCCGGATATTTGCAACCCACACACCCAGTTCGAGCCCACCTGGGGCAAGCAAATTATGGTGCAGCACAACCGGGGGTGCCAGGTGCTGCCCGACGGTACCCGAGCGGTGATTTTCGGAGAGCAAGGTGCCACGGAATTCCTCCTGGATATCCCGAGCGGAAAGGTGACGCGATTGCAAGTGGGGGAACCTTATACGCCCAGCATCGTGGGACACGAGGCGTGGATTGCAGGAACCAACGAGATTTTGCTCACGGTTCGAGCCCCGAACGCCCGGGGACTACACAGCCCCGAGGAATGGTATTTTGCAGAAGGCGACTACACCCCCGAAAAGGGCAACCTGCTGGGCGTAAAAGCCGGGGCACCGCCCCGGATCGTCTCGCGCGGGTACCGGTTTAATCACCTGGGGACATCTCCGTGCGGCCAGTACTTTTTTGCCGATGACTGGCAGGGGTCCGGCAAGCTCATTCTGGGATCCATCCAGACGGGAAAAAATGCGGTCGTATGCGACGCCCGCACCTCAATCCTCGTCAAAAAAGCGCATCCTCACGCCTACGCCTCTCCGGATATGCGATGGCTGGTGTTCACATCCGACCTGAGCGGACAGCCCCAGATTCACGTGGCTTCCATACCGTCAGACCTGGTGGCCGGGCTGAACTGAACAGTGTCTTGAGAAAAATATATTTTACTCGAAAGGAGCGAATTTTGAACAGTGATCCAGGACTTCCCACCGTTGCACCAGAAGATGTGGGAC
>JAAXHW010000239.1 GCA_012270675.1 Candidatus Latescibacterota bacterium
CCCAGGCCCCCACGCCCTACGGGGGGTATATCACCGTTCTCCCCCGAGGCCCAGGTCCCTCCCGGCGTTCGCCACAGCCGGGGGCAAGGGGTAGCGCTCGGAGAGTGGACTTGGGGTTTCCCCGCACCAAACAGAGCCGACCGGGGCGAACCCCGCCGAACCGGCCGGACGGGCCCAGTCCAAAACCCTGTGACCAAACTGGCTGACTTCTCCACTTGGTTGCGCTCACTACCAACTTACCCCATTAAGCACCTCTTTCAAGATACAGGGGGGGGGGGAGCGAATCTGCGGGGACCCTTTCGCGTGAGCCCCCGACCCTCGGAGCCCGAGAGCAGCCGGCACCCCAGGAAAAGGTTACCCGACCGAAGCGCAAGCGGGGCCGTCCTCGCGAGGAGAGGGAGAGCGATCGAAGGAGCAGAGCCGGTTGGCGTGTCCGCGTACAATGAACTTGGAAGAGAGGCTGGAGGAACGGCCCAAGCCGGGGCCGGTGGGGGGCCAGCACAATGCGAAGGGAGGGGGACAGGGGACAAGCTGCACCGGGAGGGGGCCGACAGAGGGATTCCGATCAGCTGTAGCGTATCGTCGGGGTCTCTGCCTGGCCGCGCCGCCGAGAACTAGAACATGCCAGGTTGAGAGCTACTTTCCCCTTACCAATACAAGTTAACGCTTATGGAGTTCAGGCCCCGGCGGCGACAGCGTGTCGCGAAGCGCCTAGAGGTGCAGCCGGCAGCACTGCCGGTCACATCGGAGAAGGCAAAGTTTCCGCATTTACGACGGCAAAGACACAAATCTTGCGACACACGTGTCCTGCCGCCGCCAATCAATACTGGAGACTTGCAAATGTAGATGTGCGTAACATTCCTACACTGAGGCTGACCAATCGCAGAGTTGTCCCGCGCCTTAACGTGTACCCGGATCATAGTGGACCGTACCACTCAGACCCTCACCATTTCGTGGGCGGACGGTCACTCGTGTTCGTTTCCGCTCGACGGCCTACGCCGGGCCTGCCCCTGCGCGGGTTGCCAAGGGCATGAAAACATGCATCAACTGCCTGATCCGGCCATCTTCCGAGTACCCGCACTCATGCAATGGCTCAAGGTCAGAGCGGAAATGGCTGGTAGCGTCGGCGTTCGACTGGTTTGGGACGATGGGCACAATTCTGGCATCTACACATGGAGCCGACTCCGTGCCATGTGTCCCTGCGATTAACCCGTCAACATCGCCACCGCGCACAGCACGATAGCAATGCCCACCAAAATCGACAGGGCAACTACGATATTCCTGCGGTTCTTCCTGTTCATTGTTACTTCATGATTAAGAAACAATTAAGGATTTTGTAACCGCAAGTTCAAGTGATTGTACTTGTTCTAAACGGACTGTTTGGGTCAGTCCGCCATTGATCTGAGAGGTAAGCTAATCCGTTGGCAAACAGCTGAAGGACCCGGGGTGATAGGCCTTGAGTTGTCGATACCAAACGAGGGCCGTATAGAGATAAGTGCCCTGACCGTATTTGGTCAGGAGCGTGGAGCGCAATGCTCGCTTTCACCTGGATCAGCCATACAGAAGATTCCTTGATACGACGTATTTCAGTGGGCCAGGAAGTACAGCCCCCGCTCTTGCCCCCATCGATTCCATGCCTCCGGCCGGTTTCGGTTTGGATAGTCCATAAGTATCGGACTCTTGATCGTTACGGGCACATCTTCACGGGGAACCCAACCACGCCCAACTCAATCATAAAAGGTGTCCTGAATGGCCGGGTATCTCGAGGATTCCACTCCATTGTCTTATGGTAGTGTGGGGTCTGGAATCCCCCATGTGACCGATCCAATCAGCAGGTTTGTGTAAGGAAGGTCTGATCAATCCAGTGTTTGAGGCTTACTGGAAGCTTCGGAGCCAGGAAAAGGACGGGAGTGCGTCTTATTCAAGGCGGTATGGCGAAAATAGTGGTGGTTCGGAGCCCGGAGCGCCTCCAACCGTGGCGCCCGGGCAGACCGATCCCGGTCCCGCTGTCAATGACTGGCGGGCCCTATAGAAATGGGCCCGCGCCAACAGCGTGTAGACCGGGACCGCGTTCTTCTCCAATCCTTGGTATCGGGTCTTGCGGTACCCCCAGAGGGGCTTGATAACGCCAAGGGAGGCTCCACGCGCGCCCGCGTGCGGGGGCTCTTTCGGTTGAACGAGCAGTCTGCCCCGTTCAGCTTTCGCCGGCGGCTTGCCTGGCGCCACACTCGCCCGGTGGTCCCTGTGCTTCCGCCTTGGCCGGGCGCTTCTGACACGCGTACCCCTGGTCGCCGTAGCTCTCTTGCTCTGGGCCGGGCAGACCGGGCTCCATCAGGGTCCCCTCGGGCCCGTTAGCCGCCGTCACCGCCACCCGGGGTACCTAACCCGGGAGGGCCGGCGCTTTCCGGCCCAAAGGCCACGGATTGGCCTTCCGCGTGGACTTCATCTCCGGATCCCGCGGTCTTTTCGGGTTCTGGGTAGATGGGGACCTCGATGAGGGTCACGTCTACCATCGGGCCCTCCCGTATCCTGAGCCCCCGGGCCCGGAGGGGCGGCCGGCTAACCGAAACCCGCCCCTTCGCCCGTTCAGGCGGTTCCAGCCCAGGCCGAAACTGGCCGATCGGGGGCTCATCCGGAGCGTAGCCCGGTTGCCGCCGAGCCACAGGCCG
>JAAXHW010000240.1 GCA_012270675.1 Candidatus Latescibacterota bacterium
GGTCTCGATCTATATCCCGAAAGCGTTCGCAGGTAAGGATACCCACTTAAACCGATGAAGACCCAAAAATCTATATGGTTCCAAGACAATTTGTACATCAGAGCCGGAGCCCCTATTTTACCAAAAGGACATTCCACAAAAACATTTACATATACATATACGGCATTTATATCTGGCAATAATCTCGGCGATTCTTGTATTGAGCGGCTGCTCCGAATCTTTGGTAACGGAGCTGCCGGAACCCGACCACGATGTGACCACCGACCACGCTGCGGTTGCGTCCAGAGACAAGGAAGCCCTGGATCAGCATTTGACCAACCTTGTTGCAATTACGCGCTCTGCATTGAGCAACGAAGGCCAGGCCGGCGGCGCGATTTGCACCATTACTGAAGGTGACCGGACGGAAGGGCAGAGGTTGAGAAATCAGGTAGACAAGCTGGCCAATTCAACAGACTTGGCGGCCATTAAGACAGTGAATAGCGAACTGAATTTTTTGCTGGTGCGCATATACAGAGCATGTCCCGTGCTGAAAGATTTGCAGAAGGCAACTGAGGCCATGTTCGCAGACGTGCCTGGGGCGGCCCATTTGGACGTGGCAGAGCTGAACCGATTGATCAATGACGCCTTTGCCGTTACTCACAAACAAGATCCGTGCGAGGAACTTTGTGCCGCTGCGGCGGTGTTGGAGATTGGTATAGTAGAAGCGGCTTGGGTCCTTGCTATGGGCGGTTGTGCTGGATCGTTGCTGGGCTATCCGGTTTGCGCAGGCATAGCGACAGGCATAAAATATGCTGCAATTGCTTTGATTGGTGTCAACTTGGCTCAGTGTTTGGAAGAGTGCGAAGAAGATGACCCTCCTCCGGCAAGGTCGTTACTTGTCCCTTGGAAACAGAGCAATCAAAGCTGATGACTGCAGACAAGACCATTACAGCGCATCTGCTGCCGGAAAATCAGCTCGCATTTGTGCAAAGCGTATACGGCACGGTGGTAAAGAACCGCAAGCGCGGGTTTTGGTATAGCCTGTGCGGCCTAGTGATTATGGATCTGTCTTTATTTGGATTGTGGTTGAGCCCGTTTGGGCTCAACGCGCTGAATCTGATATGCATCATAGCGTTTATGGCCATTTTTGTGAGTTGTCTCATTTCGGCCATATTTTTTTCCGCCAGGATATTTCACAACGAAATGCGGCCGTATATAGACTCCCTCGAGCCTGAGGCGCGAAGGGTGTATGAGCTGTGCCTCGTGGCGTTACGGTCGCGTATAAGGCTAAACGACGTACACACGTGGGCGAAGTAGGCGGGTCCGTAATCGCCCGGGTTACATAAGTACAGCCCTGCAACATTCGGGGGGGGACTCCCTACCCTTAAAGCAAGCAGAAATTGAAAAAATCTGGGTGGAGTGGGGCGGCCGCTCTATCCAGCGAGGGCATGATCCGGATCGAACCGGGAGCCCGTCCGCCGCCGGGTACTGGCCACGGCCAGCAGTCGGCCGGCTACGGAGCACCGGGGGCAGGGCCGCGGGCGTGCCCGGCCTCATATTGGGTGCGACGGACCGGATCGGGCGGAAGGACGACCCGACTCCCGGGGTAGGCGGTATGGACCCGGCGCCGCGGGCCGGCTCGTCGTCGGACGAGGTGCCGGGACCGTCCCGATGGCCGGGGCCCCACCGCCGCGGCGCGGCGGCTGACCGCCCGGTGGTCCCGAGCGGCGGGGCCCGTAACCGGATCCGGGCGGGGACCGCTTCGACCACGCCCGGGGCCCACGGGGCGTACCGATCCGCCTGGAGGGGGAGAAACGGGGGATCGTAGCGCCCGAGCCGGTCGCGAAGACGGTGGCGGAGCCCCGGGCGCGGGGCGGTCCACTCGTCCGCTAGGTGGGATCCCGCCCGGAGCGGGACCATTTCGGGGTCCACCGGATGGAGCGCACGCCGGCCGTGGGGGATCGGTCCGAACCGCGTCGCGCGCCCCCCGCGCGTCCCGGCGGTTGTCTGGGGCGCCCGCGGGCGAGCACTGATCCCGAAAGCGATCCCGCGGCTGGGGATGGAGGGAAAAGACCGGAACGCCACGATCCAGCCGACGGTCCACGACCGGTCCGGGGGGAGCTCAAGGGCGACCGCCCGACGCCCGGCGTCCCC
>JAAXHW010000241.1 GCA_012270675.1 Candidatus Latescibacterota bacterium
CAGGCGCACCTGTCGTCGATTGGGGGGAAATATCTGGGCACGTTTGGACACCTGGGTGCGTGGAGCACGAACGAGAGCAAGCATATGAAGTCTGGAGAGGGCGGGTTTGTGTTGACGAACAACGGGAAGGTGGCGCAGCGGGCGGATCTGTTTTCGGACAAGTGTTATGCGCGGTTTCCCGGGGCGCCGAAAACGCCTGCGTTTCCTGCGGTGAACGTGCGGTTGAGCGATGTGAATGCGGCCCTGGCACTCTGTCAGCTGAAGCGGCTGCCGAAGTGGATCGCCCGGCGCCGGGCCTTTGGCGAGGCATTTTACAGGGAGATCGAGGGGGTTGCGGGGGTGCGGCCGCACCCACAGCCGGGCGGGGCGGCGCCAGGTTTCTGGTGGACGCTGTTCGTGGTGGATCAAGAGGCGCTGGGGGTGGATGCGGGGGCGTTCTGCGAGATGGTCAAGCACGAAGGCATTCCGGCTTTTGCAAAGCCGCAGCGAAACATCCTGGAGTGGGAAATTTTCCGTCGACTGCATAAGGATGCGAAAGCGTTCAGGAGCTACCGGCCCGGGCGGTTGAGGAAGGGGGCGTTTCCACTGGATATTGCGCCCAATGCCCGGACGTTTGGAGAGCGCGTGGCGGCGATTCGGATGACGCAGCACAATAGTGTGGCAGAAGCGCGCGCGGCGGCCCGTGCGGTTGGCAAGGTGGCGGAGGTGCTGCTGGGGGAGAGGGCGCAGGCGTAACAGCTGGGGATTGGAGAATACATGCTTTTAAATCCGCATTCCAGGGAGAGGAGACGGTTCTGTGAGGTGGAGGTCTGCATTCCGCAGATGAAATGCGGGCAACTATGATCTCGAACGGGTTTTGTCCGTTGAAAGATCTTTAATTTCCCGGGAGGAGGACGATGGACGTTTTAGAAGCCATTCGAACCCGTCGCACCATTTTTCAGTTCAAGCCCGATCCGGTGCCGATGGAGGTGCTGGAAAAGATCTGTGGATACGGCATCTGGGCACCCAACCACCATCTGACGAACCCCTGGCGGTTTACAGTGCTGGGGGAAGATACGAAGGAGAAGCTCGGGCGGCGCTACGCCGAGATCCAGAGAGAGAAGTGCGCAGACGGCGTGGGTGAAGAGATCCGGAAAAAGGCGGGCGAGGGGGGGTACAACAAATTCATGTCCAAGCCCACGATCGTGGCCGTGTCCTGCCTGCAGGAAGGGGACGAACAGCAGAAGCGGGAGGACTACGCGGCTACCTGCTGCGCGATGATGAACGTCCAGCTCGCCGCCTGGAACGAGGGTGTGGGGATGCAGTGGAGCACCGGGCCGATTACGATGGAGGAGGAGACGTACAGGTTGCTGGGGGTTGACCCGGAGCGGGAGTACATCATCGGGTTCTTCTATACGGGATACCCCGAGACGGTGCTGAACAAGGAGCGAAAGCCGCTGAGCGATGTGCTTCGCTGGACGGCTTGACCTGACCTCCTGCTCCCCTCTGTAAGCGGAGAGGAAACGCACCGGGTATTTTAAAACAGCTTCTAAATTTGGATGGCAGGATGACCGGGACAGATGCAGTGCGACAGATTGGTGAGGATTTGCTGGCATCGGGCCTGCGGCGGGGAGGGGCCGCGCTGGTGCATTCGTCGCTTTCTTCGATGGGCTACGTGCCCGGGGGCGCCGAGACGGTGGTCCGGGGATTTCTAAGGGCGCTGGGGCCGGAGGGTACGCTGCTGATGCCGGCGCTGAGTCACCGGCACGTGGACAAGGCCCAACCGGTTTTCGACGTGCTGCGTACCCCTTCGAATGTAGGAACGATTCCGGAGTATTTTCGCACGCGTCCAGGAACGGTGCGCAGCGTTCATCCTACGCATTCGGTCTGCGGGATGGGCGCCCGGGTCGAGGCGTTTCTGGGCGACCACTTTCGGGATGACACGCCCTGCGGGATGCATTCGCCTTTCCGGAAGCTGCGAGGTCGGGACGGGCAGGTTCTTCTTTTGGGCTGCGGGCTGCGGCCGAATACGTCGATGCACGCAATTGAAGAGGTGGTGGGACCGCCCTATCTGTTTGGAAGTACAGTGGCGTATCGAACCATCCTGCCCGACGGCAGGGAGATTGAGGCGAGAGGCCGGCGGCACAGTTTTGCGGGCTGGTCACAGCGCTACGACCGGATTGAGCCGCTTCTGAGAGATGGAGGGTTGAGGGTGGGGCGGGTTCTGGAGGCGACGGTACACGTGCTGGACTGCCGGCCGATGTGGGCGCAGGCGCTGGCCGCGCTTGAGGGGGATGTGTTCTATTTTGTCGATAAGAAGACCTGACCGCAGAGACGCATAGAAGGCAGAGGCGGGCTTAATCGGACGGTGGGCTGTTGCCCAGCTCTTTGCGACCTCTGCGTCTCTGCGGTGTTCCCTATCGAACTCAAGACCTGGTGCGGGCCTCAATGCCGGCCAGGTCTTCCAGGACGGTGAGCAGGCCTGAGTGGTCCAACTCGCCCCGGTCTCTGGCCAGGGCGGTGTTGAAGAGTTCGTGCACCACGCCGGTGACGGGGATGGGGACCTGGTAGTCGTTTCCGGTTTTCATGATGATGTTGAGGTCTTTGTAGTGCAGCCGGATACGGAAGCCGGGGTCGAAGTCGCCGTTGACCATCCGTTCGCCCCGGTTCTCCAGGACGCCGCAGCGGGCGAGGCCGCCGCTTAAGACCTGGACGATTTTGATGGGGTCCACGCCGGCTTTGGCACCCAGCACGAGCGCCTCGCTGACCCCGGCGATGGTGACGGCCACGAGGATCTGGTTGCAGGCTTTGACGGTCTGTCCCGCGCCGAGGGGACCGCACAGGACGATGTTTTTGCCCATGACTTCGAAGATGGGACGGACGGTCTCAAAGGTCTCCTCGTCGCCGCCGACCATGATGGAAAGGGTGGCGTTCTGCGCGCCCACGTCCCCGCCGCTGACAGGGGCGTCGAGGCATACCACGCTCTTTTCGGCCATGGCCTCGCCGATGCCGACCGCCACGCTGGGTGCGATGGTGCTCATGTCGACGAAGATGTCGCCGTCGCTCACCCCTTCGATGATCCCGTCGGGGCCCAGGGCGACGGATTCCACGTCGGGCGAATCGGGCAGCATGGTGATGATGACCGAGCTGTTCCTGGCCACTTCTCCGGGAGAGTGGGCCTCCTGTGCACCGGCGTCGACCAGTTCGGCCACGGCTTCCCGGCTCCGGTTGTGGACGACCAGTTCGTAGCCTGCGGAGAGGAGGTGCCTGGACATCGGTTTGCCCATGATGCCCAGGCCGATAAAGCCGATTTTGGGTTTTGCCATGGTCACTCCTTGTTAGAGATGGGTCGGTTCTGAAGCGTTTTTAAAATTTTACAGCAGGCCCGGACGGCGGTGCTCCGGGCAGGCTGGAGGACGAAAAGGCGGATTACCCATCCACGAACAGCGGAAGATCTGAAGCGGGGATAATGCCAGCGGCCTCAGCGCGGGCGAGGAGGTCGGCGATGGCGGCTTCGCCGTCGGGACCGTAGTCCAGGGTGTAGGCGTTGACGTAGAGGTCGATGTGCTGCTGCATGACCTGCTCGTCCATCTCCTGGGCGTGTCGGCGGATGTAGGCGCGGATGCTCTGGGGGTTGGCGTGGGCGTATTCGACGCTGGCTTTGAGGGCGCGGTCGATGCGTTTGATGAGGGTGCGGCCGAGGTCCCTGCGGGTGAGTATGCCGCCTAAGGGGATGGGGTGGCCGGTGGTATTTTCCCACCATTCGCCCAGGTCGATGACTTTGCGGAGACCGTAGTCCGGGTAGGTGAATCGGCTTTCGTGGATGATGAGGCCGGCGTCCACGTCGCCTTTCCGGGCGGCTTCCATGATCTGGTGGAAGGGGAGGACGACCAGACCGTCCAGGGCGGGGTTGAAGAGGCGGAGGAGCAGAGCGGCGGTGGTGAGTTTTCCGGGGATGGCGATTTTCCTGTTTTCCAGATCGGCAGGGCCGAGGGGCTGCCGGGCGACGACCAGGGGACCACACCCGCGCCCGAGCGCGCCTCCCGAATGCAGGAGGCAGTAGCGGTCGCGGAGGTGGGCCAGGGCGTGAAAGGAGATTTTGGTCGTGTCGAGCCGGTTTTCAAGGGCCATCCGATTGAGGGTTTCGATGTCTTCCAGGATCTCCCGAAACGGGGGGGCACCCTCGATCTTGTCGTGCACGAGCCCGTAGAAGATGCAGGTGTCATTGGGACAGGGGGAATAGCCGAGCGTGATAGGCGTCATGCGTTTTGAATCCTTATCTTTAGAAGCTGTCTTAAAATCCCCAGCGGTCTTCGCGCGGCTGCAAAAGCGCCTGTCGGCGTTGGTCGAATCCACCCGTATCTCCAGGATACGGGCGGGTTCGCCCGCCTTGACCGCCACTTTTTCGCTCGCGCTCGGGAACTCACCGGGAATTTTAAAACAACTTCTAAGAAGACGGTTGGGCTCCATTTTTGTTTTTCTTTTTCCGGTTTTATGGTTATTTTCCTATGGGCAGACCATCTT
>JAAXHW010000242.1 GCA_012270675.1 Candidatus Latescibacterota bacterium
GTTTTATGCACACCCCTCAGTTAATATGTGAACAATTATTCATATAACTCGACTCAAAAAAGAAGGCACCCGCAAGCAACAGGTCCTTCTTCGTTTGTCTACATGCGTCTTATATACCCGTCGCCCGGCCTCTGGACCGCCCCCCAGATGCCCGGAATCTTCCGGCCGCAATCGGGGCAGGCGCCGCTGTCTCCAATCCGCACCTGAAGGATGCGGAAGCCGAAGCGTTCGACCAGCAGTGCGTCACAGCCGGGACAGGTGGTATTTTCAAAATCGCCCACCTGTCCGGGCAGGTTGCCGGCGTAAACATAGTGGAGACCGGCTTCTTTGCCGACCTCGGCCGCCTGAAGCAGGGTGCTGGCCGATGTGTTGGCAGGGTCGGTCATTTTGTAGTCCTTGTGGAAGGCCGTGACGTGCCAGGGGATATCCGGGGAGATGGAGGCGAGAAACCCGGCTGCGTCCCGCATTTCCTCCTTTGATGTGTTCCACTCCGGCACCAGAAGGGTCACGACCTCCATCCAGAACCCTCGTTTGTGCACCATCCGGACCGTGTCCAGGATGTTCTGGAGTACTCCCCCCAGTTTCCGATAGTTGCGGTCTGACATGGTCTTCAGGTCGATTTTATAACAATCGGTCCAGGGCCTGAGGTAGTCCAGGACTTCCGGCGTGGCGTTGCCGTTGGAGATAAAGGCCGTCTTCAGCCCCTCGGACCTGGCCAGCCGGAAGACCTCCAGGGCCCATTCGGAGGTGATGAGGGGCTCATTGTAAGAACTGCCCACCATCATCGCCCCCAGCGCTTTGCCCGTGGCAATCATCCGTTCGGGAGAGATTTCCCGGGGACGGACGTCGGCCGCAGGGTCGCGTAAGGCCTGAGAGGTCAACCAGTTCTGGCAGTAGGAACAATGCAGGTCGCATCCCAGCATCCCAAACGTCAACGTGTTGGACCCGGGATAGACGTGAAAGAAGGGCTTCTTCTCCGTCGGGTCGCACTGGAGCCCGCCCACATACCCCCAGGGCACACGCAGTTTCCCCTCCTGATTAAACCGCACTTTGCAGATGCCCTGTCTCCCCTCCGGAATCCGGCAACGGTGTCCGCACGCATAACAGCGGACCCGGTTGCCCTCCAGCCGCTCCCACAGTTCGCTTTCCACGGCCTCCACGGTCAGCCCGTTCAATACCTCGGCCAGGGAGGGTCTGGATACCAGGGGCAACTCCAGAGGTCTCATCGACGCTTCCACCTCATAAAACTAATGTGATGCATGTTCAAAATAACGCAATCCCCCTCCCGCCGTGCTGCATACGACCCCCTCGTCGCAGGCCCATAAGCCACGAATCGCTCCGCTTACGGTGGTAGACCCAACGCATGCGCCCTGTAGATCGTAAGCCAGAAGCTGGCCGTTTTCAGCAGCGATGACACTGTGTTTCCCCACCGGAACGACGGCACGAATCCATTCTGCCGCCTGCGCCTGCCAGAGCATCTCTCCCCGATGGCCAAAACCGTAGAGCCTGCCGTACTCATTGGCGCCAATCAGGATGTCCGGAAAAACGGCCAGTCCCCTGACCTCGCCGGCGATGTTGATGTGCCAGACCCCGGTCCCATCCTGTGGTTTTACCGCATAAATCCAGCCGTCCGCCGTGCCGTAGATAATCTCCCGGACACCGTCGCCATCTATATCGCACAGCTGCATGCAGGTCAGACAAATCCCTCGCCTGGGAGTCGTCGCATTGCCTTCCGAGCCCACTTCCTCAAAGGTGGACCAGCGGAAGCACCCATCGTAATTGTGCACGGTTAACGGGGTAGAATACTCGGTGCCTGCCATCACTTCGGCCCTGCCGTCTCCGTCTGCATCCGCCACTGTGAGCGCCGTGATCGCATGGTAGCGGAACCAGTTGGCCCACCTGGGCGTTCCATCGGCGGCAAAGGCGTTCACATACCAGCCCTCGGTCCCGGCCAGCACACTCAGGTCGCCATCTCCCTCCAGGTCGGCCACGGCGATGTCGGACACCTTCGCGCCCCTCTGCCACATGTTCTTCAGTTTCCGACGCCAGCGTTCTGCGCCCGTCTGCCCCTCCAGTGCAATCAGGTGAGAATCGGCCGTGCCCACCAGCGCCTCTGCCTCACCATCCGAATCGATATCCGCCAGTCGCAAGCTGGTCGGATGTACATCCAGCCGGTGCGACCAGGACGTCTGACCATCCCGGACCGCCACCTGAAACACCTCGCCGTTCCCGGTCCCGGCCAGCAGGGCCTCGCCCAGGACATCCACAGCGCTGATTTCCGCGCCGGCCTGGCGGTCCCATCTCAGGTGAAAGCCCCCCTCCGTGTGCGGCAGGAACGGCATGCCGTAAGATGCCGGTTTTGGAGACGCAGCCTGTATTGCTTCCGCCAATCGCCGGGCCGTGGTGTCAGACGCTGCATCAAGCGTTTGAACCCCGCCTTTGACGTCCTCGCCTGCCATACGGTCAACCCCCTGAACGGTCAGTGTATCTCCATCCAGGCAGAGTACGAACACCGACGCTTCGATCTCCAGGTCTCCCAGACGCGCGTTGCCGACCCCCAGAACCGTCTGCACCGCGCCGTCGGTGACCCTGGCCATCAGGTCGGTCAGGCGTTCTATTCTGACATCCGCATGCGGAGTCAGCAGATTCACAAAGGTGATATCCTCTCCATTTTGCAGCATCCCGCCGGACTTCTGGTGCAAAATGTTGAGCACACTATCCGCGTGGGGATAGGCCGCCCAACGGCTCTTTTCGTGGAAGTCCGGAACGACTTCCTGTTCTGTGCCGCTGGCGCTGCGAACGTAGAAGGTCTCTCCCTGCTGGTGCAGGACGACATCCGGCCCTTTTTCTTCCACCTCTCCCACCAGACGCCAGAGGCACCGGCAGTGGTAGTCGCCGGCCCGTGTGCAGTGGAGCCGGTCGATCACGACAAAATAACGCCCTTTGCCCCAGAAGATATTTCTCAGCCAGTTCACACCGTTGTAGCCGGAGGCCTCGGTCTGGACCAGGCTGAAGGTCGGACCATCGTTCGTGTTGTTCAACGAAGCCACGGGAGGGATGACGATCCCGTCCCCCGGGGCATCCAGCACCCCCACGCCATTTCGGGCGACCACGATGGAATTGTGGAACTTGGGGGCCGCCCGGATATAATCTCCATCCCCCAGCCAGGCCCTGTTCTTCCAGGTCAAACGGACGATGGCGTTGCTGTCTTCGTGGCCGTGGCAGGTGGTGCCAAGCCCTTCAAGCAGCAGGTACTCGTCGTGGGGGTCGAAGTTGCGGCGCAGGGAAAGCTTATCGAAATAGGTCTTTTCCGGATGGGGATGGTGGGATGCAGGGTGGTGATTGCGCACCCATTCCAGCACGGGTTCGGGAAGTTCGATCGCGCAGATGCCCAGCAGATCAGCCGGTTCTTCGGGTTCGCACCCCTTCAGGGAGAAGCGGCCGCCGTTCCACTCGACCCCGGCATAAAGGCCGAATGGTACGCGGCTCAGCGGAGGCGTCTTGCCCTCGCCCAGCCAGTTGAGGGCCCACAGGTGCTTCGGGTTGCGGGTATACCAGGTCGAAACCATCAGCGGCCAGAGCCGGCTGTCCCACCCCCTGTTCGAGAAAGCGGAATACCCCGATGTATCTCCATAATTGCCTTCGCTGCGCATATTGTCCGCCGTCACCACTGCCAGTTTGCACAGGTCTGCGACATGGCCATTTTCAATATAGCGATAGTCATCCCGATACAACAGGTAGAAAAGCGTCTCCTGCGGCACGTGCCAGGCATATCCCACCCCGGCGTCGTCATTGGGTTTGTAGCAGTCCGCCTGTCCCGCAAAGATCCGTTCGGCTGTTTCCGCCTCCGATACAAATTCCCGGATGCCGTAGCGTTTGACCATATAATCGTGGCCAACGGCCAGGTTCAGGCCGATGAAGGTGGTGTGGTTCTGGCGGATCTCGCCGGGGGGATTGACATCCTCTCTGAGGTAGAACAGGCCGCCCAGGTGGCGAAGCAGATCCCAAAGCAGGGTCACCACACCGCGCCGGTCGCCGTCCGTGTACAGCGGGCTGTCCTCGATCAGGTCCCAGAGGTGGATGAAACTGTGAAGATTGAAGAAGCAGTGGTAGCTCTCTGGCGACTCCCGCCGCTGCGCCCGCCAGGGGTCAATAGAACCGGTCAGGATAGACGCAATCGCACGCGTCCACACCGGATGGTCGGTCAGATAAGCGTACCACGCGTAGTTCGACACCTGGCCCCCGCGGAACGGGGAAGAGGCCCAGCCGCCGTTCCAGGTGTCCAGGTCGGCCTGGACCAGGCGGTCCAGTTCGGATTCGTCCGGAAAAGGCGGGAGGTCGTGCACAAAGCGTGCGGCGTGCACTCTGTCCAGTGCTCCGCTGCTGTTGCGAACCATAGCTTCAAACACGGGGAGGGCCAGGGATAAGCCCTCCTCTGTGCTGGCGCCAATCGTGATGCAGTTCACCCCGTGACCAAAGGGATCGGAAACGGATTTGATCAAATAGCCGGCGCCGCCGGGAAAGAAGGTGTCCGCAAAACAGCAGCGGGCCGTATAAAGCCGGCACAGCGCGGCGTTGGTGGCCATATTGCCACAGGCGATCACCTGCGCATCCCGGAAGAGGTCCCGGGTAAAATCCTTCTGAGCAAGGATATCCGGCGCTTTCCCCTGCCGGGCAATCGCACGCTGAAGGCTCAGCACAGACGGCGCGTCGGCCATACCGTCCGGGACCACCAGAACGGTCCGGGCGGAAAGGCTGGTGGGCGGAAAGTGGCGGGATTGCTTGAAGACAGGCTCTGCCATGCTCAGTTCATCACCCCCATCTGTCGGAGTTCGGCCTCTGCGCTGCGCACGATGCTGCTTTTGGGATAATCCTTCACGATCCGCTGCAACACACCCTGCGCTTTTTCCAGATCACCGGCGTTTACGTAACACCGCGAGGCCTCTTTCAGAACGATTGGCGCAAATGGTGATGTCCCGTATTGGTCTGCATATGCAGCATATTTCTCTGCGGCTTCCGCATAGCTGCCCTGCTCTTCCAGGCAGGCGGCAATCCCTCCCCAGGCGGCGTATCCGGCAGGCCCCTCATCCCCGTAGGTGCTCAAATACCCCTGATAAGCGGTCTGCGCCTCCGCATAGCGCCCCAGGTCATAGTGCAGCCCGCCCAGCAGCAGCAGCGCCTGCCCGGCAGCCGGTTTCCCGGTGTATTCCTCTGCAACCCGCTCTGCCTGAAAAACAGCGTCTTCGACCTTGCCCTGATGGAGGGCAATCCGGACATTCCCCAGGGCGTCTATGGAGGCCTGTGTCTGTTGATCCGATTGATTTTTGATCAACATGCCAGCAAGCGCAACAACCACGATTGCGCCCAGCCCCGCCAGGAGTTTGGGATAATTCTGCTCGATATATGCCCACATCTGCAACGCCCGGGTCACCAGCTCGTCCTCTTTGAGGTCCTTTTTGGTCAGCCGTCCATGCGCCCTCTGCATCTTTTCTCCTCCTTATCCTTTCAAAAAGTTTTCGATCTGCTTCCGGATCTCGTCCCGCACTTTCCGGAATACCCGCATTTGCTCCTCTTCCGTGCCCCTGGCCTCCGCCGGGTCTTCAAAACTCCAGTGGTGTTGACAGGTGTCTTCAGGGTAGACCGGGCAGGTCTCTTTCGCCCGGTCGCATACGGTGATGACATAGTCGAAGGGCCGGCCTTCAAAGGCCTCCAGCCCACTGGAGGTCTGAGCCGAGATGTCGATGCCGAGTTCTGCCATGGCCTTTACGGCGAGGGGATTCAGGGTCGAGGGGTGCGTGCCGGCGCTGAAGGCCTCAAAGCGGCTTTTGCCCAGGTGCCTGAGCAACCCCTCCGCCATCTGGCTCCTGCAGGCGTTCCCGGTGCAGAGGAAGAGCCAGGTTTTTCTCCGCTTGAAGAGAGGTGTTTTTGACCCTTGTGTTGCATCCACCAGGACTACCTCTGCTTGATTTTGGCTATGGCATCGACGATGTCGTCCATGTCTTTTTGTGTGCCCAGGAGCATGGACTGGTAGAGCCAGACGCTGTGGTTGCAGACGAATTCGACATTGGGGCAGGGGAGTCTGCGAACGAGGTGGGGATACTGCTGCGAGACAGTCTTGAGGGCGCCCTCGTCCGTGAGGGGCCTTTTGTAGCCCGGGGTGCTGGGAATGCCTTCGGCCTGGAGGGCTTTGACGAACGCGTCCCGGGTGCGGCCGCCAAAGGCCTCCGGGTCGTAAAGCATCATGTAGAGGTGGCAGCCGTGCCGGGTGACCCAGGGCTGGTGCCGGGGGGGGGTGATGCCTTCGATCCGTTCCAGCGCTTTGGAGAGGTAAGCGGCGTTTTCGTTCCGGATGCGGGTCTGTGCTTCCAGCCCGGGCAGCCGCTGCAGGAGGAGCGCAGCCGTGTACTCCGAAGTCCGGTAGTTCCACCCGTGCCGGGGGTACTCCCAGCGCTCGCCGCCCGGACGCCGGCCCACGTCCTTGAAGGCGTAGGCCCGGTCCCGAATCTCCCGGTTGTTGGTGACGATGCAGCCTCCCTCTCCTGAGGTGAGGTTTTTGCTGGACTGGAAGCTGTAAGCGCCCACGTGACCGAGGGGACCGACCTTGCGCCCTTTGTGCTCCGCGCCGTGCGCCTGGGCGCAATCCTCGATAACAACCAGGTTGTGCCTGTCGGCAATCGCGTTCAGGCCGTCCATGTCGGCAGGATGTCCGCCTATATGGACAGGGAGAATGCCGACGGTCTGGCTGGTGATGGCCGCTTCCACGGCTTTGGGATGCAGGGTGAAGCAGACCGGGTTGATATCGACCAGGGCCAGGGAGCAGCGGGTGGACAGGGGGGCGCTGGCCGTGGCGATAAAGGTGTAGTTGGGGATGATGATCTCACCGGCGTCTCCCAGGCCGTCCAGGTCGAGCGCACCGGCCACGGCGGCCGAAATGGCGTCCGTGCCGTGAGGCATGAGGATGCCGTAGCGGGCATCGCAGTAAGCCGCAAGCGCCTGTCCAAAGGCCTCGCCCCGGGGGGCCGGGAGCCCCTCCACCGTCTGGAGGTAGACCTTCCGCAGGGCAGGTTCAATCCGGTCTTCCCATTCCTCCCGGGTATTCCGGGGCCAGGTCGGCCAGGGTTTTTTTGCGGTATCGCGGACAGGCGTGCCCCCTTCAAGGGCGAGTTTTTCAGATACGGACACAAGCGCCATGCTCGTCCTCCTTCACCAGTTCACAGGCCGCAGCCCGAATGATGGATTCGCTTTCCACGGCCAGGCCGGCGTATTTTGGCTCCATGCCGCCCTCCTGGTGCACAAGCGGTGTGCTCAGGTAGCCGATGTCGGCCGAAGGGCCGGACAGGACAGCCGTGAGCCGGTCGCCTGCGGCCTGCTGGATCGCTTTTGCGGTCTCGACGAAGATCTCACCCGGAAGGTGGAGGATGTCTGCGCCGTTGATGGAGACGCGGGTGATGGTGTAGGCCAGGCTGGTTCGGCCTGCCCGATAAAGCCGGTTTCCGTAGGCCTGAAACCGCTGCAGTCCGTCGGACCGTTTGGGGGTAGAGGCCAGTCCGGCTTCGATCTCACCGGGGTTGGGGTAGGAGAAAGCGGGCACCCGGATCGTTTTCTGTCTTACGGTGAGGCCCCCACCCGGGGAGGTCTCTGTTTGTTCCAGGGCGTAGAGGGCCGCGCCCGCCACGCTGTGGCCCACGCGCTGAGGCGTGCGCCCGCCCCGGCTGACGGGAACGACATTGCCGATGCTGCCCGGCAGGAAGAGAGACTCAATCCCTGCGGTTTTCAAGACCTTCCGCACGACGCCGGGGTAGTCCGCCGAGATGTTCCCGGACTTGTCCGTGTTGCACAGCGCGTGACACCCGAAAACAAAGGCGCAACAGGTGGGGGTGCCTGCCTCGTTGTCCACCCGGATGACGTAGACATGCTCGTCGATCTCCGCGTAGGTCAGTTCCGGACGGGGATAGGGGAATTTGAAGTTGCTCATCACCAGCTTCCCGTCCCTGTCGTACGACCGTCTGTTGTAAAGGATGTCCGGGGCCGGGCAGGCGCCCACGCCGATGCGGGCAGGCGCCATCGCACCCGCCGCTTTTCGGACCGCAGCGGCCATCCGATCGGCGAAGTAATCGTCCCTGCCGTAATATTTGAGGGCTTCACAGGGTGTGCTGACGTAGGACTGGAACAGGATCGGCGCGGTTGCGATGTGGGCCGCACAGGGCAGGATGTGGTCCGGGTTCAGCCATACGATATCCGACAGGCGTTTTCTGACACGCCGGACCAGGTCATCTTCAATGCTGAAAACATCCCCGGCGAGGAAGGTCACATTTGTATCTCCACCCTGCAGGATGAGCGCGCGGAAGGAGATTGGATCAAAGACTTCAAAGGCCCCATCGGGCGATTTTTTCGGCGTAAAGTCCTGTATTCCAAATCCGACGTTTAAAGGCAACGAATCCGAC
Organism: Candidatus Latescibacterota bacterium; assembly: GCA_012270675.1. GTDB lineage: Bacteria > Latescibacterota > UBA2968 > UBA2968 > JAAXHW01. The sequence goes on from JAAXHW010000242.1 coordinate 8,445, forward strand.
ACGGGTCACGATCCTCTCTGATGGGTGCGACAGCCTCCCATCAATAATCGTCGTAATCAGAGGTCCTGTCAAGCTTTTTTCGTTTCACAAAGTCAGACCGGGATGCCGGTACCTTGACCTGTGCATTGGTATGATTTACATTATGTTCAGGGTCTGACCGCACGCCGGGCGTGTACGAAAATTTCAATGACTCAACCGTTCAGGGTATTTGTCCGTTGAAGATCAAGAGGTTTACGGGTAACCCTTACGAGATCGGTTTTCAGCGCGGTTCCGAACTGGCCGATCTGCCGATGCCAGACGTGGCGCGCTCTGAGGTGGCTTTTGCCGGGGCGTGCCGCGGGTGCGTTGAGGAACTCCATCCTCCCCTCGTAGAGATGTTTGAGGGGATGCTGGCCGGCGGCGGTTTCGACCGGGACCGCTTTACGGTTTACTTTTTTGCCCGGAAGCAGGGCATGCTTCGCGGGTGTACGAATTTCGCGGCGCTGCCGCCCCTCACGCGGGATGGGGCGGTGATTGCAGGCCGGAATTACGACTGGGTCTATTCGGACCTCAAGTGGTGTGAACTCCGCTACCTGCACGTCGAAGGGGCGTTTCCCATCCTCTCCTATACGCACCACTGGGTGGGGCATCCGGACTGTCTGAACAGGGAAGGTCTCTTTATTGCGATTTCTTCTCTGCCGGGGCAGGCATCGAGAGGGCCGGGGGTTCAGTGGAATCTGATGGTGGACGCCCTGTCGGCGACCTGCCGCAGGGTGGACGAGGCGGAACGCCTCCTGAGGTCTGTGCATCACCTCCGGTCTATTGCCTATCTGATTGTCGATGCTCAAGGCGGGGCATTCGTTGCGGAGGCCGTGCCGGGGAGCGTGCGGGTGCGGCGGCCTGAAAGCGGCTACGTGATTGCTACGAACCACATGCTGGGAGAAGCGGATGCTTCGGTGCGGGCCAGGCGTTCGCAGGTGAGGTACAGCCGGGTAGAGGAGGTGCTTCGGGCCCGGGCGGGAAGGGTGGATGAGGCCGTGGCAAAGGAGATTCTGTCGGATCACGATTGTACCATCTGTTCGGGGGCGCATGGAGGGCATGCTTCCGGGGATTGGGGCACCATCTGGTCATCGGTTTGCCGGCCGGACCTCCCTGCTGTACAGATCGCTCCGGGGCATCCGTGTGAAGTGGCCTATGAAACGGTCACGTTTGAGATGATATAGGTCTTCAGATAATTATTC
>JAAXHW010000243.1 GCA_012270675.1 Candidatus Latescibacterota bacterium
GCACCGTTCCCCCTCACACCTCTCGCCCCCTCCACCTTCCCTGCGGGGGGAAGGGGCCTTTCCGCGCAGATCCCTCAAGCACTCCGCCCAAAAACGCTCAAAACGTCCGCTGGGCACAACCGCCTGCTACCACCACTGAGGCAGTTCGCGGAAAAGCGGCCCCCGCGGCGTTTGAGCGGGGCCCTTCTTTTTCGGCCTTTTTCTTGGGCGCGCAAGAAAAAGGCCTCGCCGAAGGCATGGGGAGAGGTAGGCGGGAAGGGGCTTTTCCGCACAAATCCCCCCAGCAAAGCAGCAGGGGCAGTTCGCGAACCGCCCCTACCTCACCGTCTCCGAAGCAAACGGCAACAGCGCAATCTGTCGCGCCCGTTTGAGCACCCGCGTCAACTGGCGCTGATGCCGGGCGCACGTACCCGACATCCGCCGGGGAATAATCTTTCCCCGCTCGGTAATAAACCGCTGAAGCAGCCGCACATCCTTGTAATCGATCTTCAGAGCCTTATCCTCGCAAAACCGGCAGACCTTCACACGCGTTCGGTTCATACCGTCTCCTCCCCTTCAAAATCCCCTTCGTGCTCATCCTCGGACTCAGCATCCCCGGCATCCCCGGCATCCTCGACATCCCCGGCATCCTCGTCCCCCTCCCCGGTATGAACCTCCTCCGCTTCAACCTCCGCAGGCGCAGGCGCTTCAACCAGAACCACCATATGCCGGAGCACCGACTCGTCCAGCTTGCAGGCCCGGTCCAGTTCGGGAAGCATCCCGGGCTCCGCCTGAAACTGGACAAAGGTATAAACGGCCTGCTGGTGTTTCCGAATCTCATACGCCAGCTTCCGCATCCCCCACCGGTCCACATTGACCACCGTGGCATCCTGCCCGGTGAGGAAGTCCTCGTAGCGCTTGATGGTCTCCTCCACCCCCCCTTCCGGAAGTTGAGAATCCACAATCAGCGCCAGCTCGTAATCTCTCGACATACAAAATCTCCCCCTGGACATAAGACCCGGGACCTCGTTCCCGGGTGGGGTTGAGTACTCACTTGGCCGCCTGCTTTGACGCCTCTTCCACCTCCTCGGCCAGGGACCCGCGCTTGCTGAACATGATCCCGATGCCCAGGACCACAATACAGATCAGAACAACCGCCATGCGGCCAAAAGAGAGTTCGGTGAAATGAACGTGCACAACAAAGGGCGCAACAAGGAGGCCGACCAGGTTCATCACCTTGATCAGCGGGTTGAACGCCGGTCCCGCCGTATCCTTATAAGGGTCGCCCACCGTGTCACCGATCACACCCGCCTTGTGGGCTTCGGTCCCCTTTCCGCCCAGAAACCCGTCCTCGATCTTCTTCTTGGCATTGTCCCACGTTGCCCCGGTATTGCACATATACCCCGCGAGCAGCTGCCCCGTAAGAATCGTCCCGGCCAGGTACCCGCCCAGAGCGCCCGGCCCCAGGCCAAAACCGACCAGCACCGGCGTGGCAATGGCCAGAATGCCCGGACCAAGCAGTTCCTTCTGCGCGGCCGCCGTTACAATATCCACACTGGTGCCGTAGTCCGGCTTCTCCTCGCCCGTCATAATGCCAGGACGTTCCCGGAATTGCCGGCGCACCTCCTCCACAACCTGAAACGCGGCACGGCCCACAGCCTTGATCGCAAACGAAGAAAACAGAAACGGCACGGCCCCGCCGATCAACAGACCCACAAACACCTGTGGAAGATTCACCTGAATACCCGTCTCCACCAGGCCCGTCGCGTCAATAAAAGAACTGAAAAGCGAGATCGCCGCAATCACCGCCGTGGCAATGGCCAGCCCCTTCGTCAACGCCTTGGTGGTATTCCCGATCGCGTCCATCCAGGCCAGGTTGCGGCTGGCCTGGTGCTCCTCCGTAATGCCCGACATCTCGAAAATGCCGTGCGCATTGTCCGTGATGGGGCCGTAGGTATCCATCGCCAGGATAAACCCGGTGGTCGTCAGCAGCCCCAGACCGGTCAGCGCGATGCCGTACGCGGCCAGGGCGGGACTGTCCGGGAAAATGATCAGAGAGGAAAGAATCGTCACACCAATGGTCACCACCGCCCAGACCGTCGACTCCAGCCCCTCGGCCATACCCGACAGAATCAGCGTGGCCGGCCCGGTCCGAGAAGCCACGGCGGTCTCCGTGGTCGGCCGCAGGTCCGGATGGGTGAAATGGTTGGTCAGCCACAGCGTGACAACAGCCAGGCCGACCCCTATGGTCGTCGCCCAGAAAAACCGAAAGTCCGACGCGCCCGTGTTGGGGTCGATCAAATAGAAATAATTGACAACCGCGAAGCCCGCAACAGACACCAGAGACGCCGTCCAGTAGCCCACGCTGATGGGCCGCATCGGATCTGCCAGTTCCTGTTCCTTCGCCCGCACCGCCCAGGTGCCGATAATGGACGAAAAAACGCCCACCGCACGGATAAGGAGCGGATAGATGATGAGCTTCAGCGCGAACGCTGCCGATGCCGCCCCGTAGACCGTGTTGAAATGAGCATCCAGCGTGGTCACCGCCGCCAGGATGATGGCAGCCACAAGCGTCACCTCATAGGACTCGAACATATCCGCCGCCATCCCGGCGCAGTCGCCCACGTTGTCCCCCACATTGTCCGCAATCACCGCCGCGTTTCGCGGGTCATCCTCCGGGATATTCTGTTCCACCTTGCCCACCAGGTCCGCGCCCACGTCCGCCGCCTTGGTGAAAATACCCCCGCCCACCCTCATGAACAGGGCTGCGAGCGACCCGCCGAACCCGAAGCCGATGAGGACCTTCATCGCGTCCTCTTTGAAAAGCATAAAAATCAGCGTTGCGCCAAGCAGCCCGAAGCCCACGGTGAACATGCCCGACACGGTCCCCGCGCGAAAAGCCAGCTCCAGCGCGGGCTTGAACCCCTGCAGCGCGGCATTGGCCGCACGCACATTCCCCTTCACGGCCAACCACATCCCCACATAACCCGCCCCGTAGGAGGCCATCACACCCATCAGAAAGGCCACGGCCACACCCAGGGGAAGCGGGTGGGGGTAGTCTTCGGGCATGCTGTGATACATATAAAAAAGGCCGATGGTGATCAGGATGACAAACCAGATCATCGTCCTGACCTGCCGGCCCAGGTAGGCCATCGCCCCCTCTTCGATAGCACGGGCAATCTGCTGCATCTGGGGTGTGCCGGGGTCTTGCTTGAGCACCTGCCTGACCAGATACAGTCCATACGCCAGTGCGACGAATGCAGACGCCAGAACAGCCCACAGCAACATCAACTCCGACTGCCCCAACGGGGGCAACTCGATATGACCTTCCATGGAACGATTGACCTCCCTTTTTTAAGAATTATAACGATTCATCGCCGCATCCAGACCCAACGCCGTCCAGCACGCCACCCCATCGGCCGCCGTCCGGACCGACCGCTCGACCACGTCCAGCTCACCCTCGTCGAACCCATTCAACACATAGGCAACAAGGCCCATCCCCTCCGGAGGCATGCCAATCCCCATCCGGAGCCTTGGAAACCCGGCAGCCCCGAAGGCTTCAATAATCGAAGCCAGCCCGTTGTGCCCCCCATCGCTTCCTTTTCGCCGCAACCGAACACACCCCAGGTCCAGATACACATCGTCAACCACCACCAGCGTATCTTCCAGATCGATCCCGAACCGCAGCAGGGCGTCTCCAACCGCAGCCCCGCTGTTGTTCATATACACCATCGGCTTGACCAGCAACAGCGGCTTTGACGCACAGGCCACCTCACAGAAGAGATAGGTGGACGCCCGCGCCCAATCCCCTCCCAGGTCGCCTGCCAGCAAATCGACCACCCGGAAGCCCAGATTGTGGCGGGTACCGGCATAACGCGCCCCCGGGTTGCCCAGGCCCACTGCGGCCTGCACAATCATACCCCCCTCTACCCCGATTCGCCTTCCTCGGCCTCCTCCTCACCGCGCCTGCCCCGCTCGATCACCTCAGGCTCCTGCATCTCCTCTTCCTCCAACGCCACCCCTTCCTCTTCCTCTTCCTCCCTGATCACAGTGGGCGGAACCACCACGAACACCGAACGGTCCCCTTCGGTGACAATCCGCACGTCGTCCCCAACAGACAGGTCCGAAACGTGGATCGTATCTCCGATGTCCATCCCGGCCACATCCACCTCGACCCGCTCGGGGATCCGGGTGGGCAGACACTCCACCTCCAACGCGTGGAGCATGTGCTCCAGGATGCCGCCCTCGTCCCGCACCCCGGCCGGGACGCCCACCCCCACAACCGACACCTCCACCACGATTTTCTCAGTCAGAGAAATCCGGTGAAAGTCCACATGCAGGATGCCGCCCCGAATAGGGTGGTGCTGGATCTCCTTGATAATGGTGGTCTGGGAGGCGTCCTTCCCATCGCCCACGACCAGGGAAATGATGGTATTCCGGCCCTGCGTATGCAGGATATCCTCCAGGTGCTTCCGGTCCACCGAACAGAGCACCGTCGGTCCCTTGTCCCCATACACCACCGCTGGAAGGTAGCCCTGCTGCCGGAGGTGTTTGGCCGCCTGTTTTCCGCTCTGCTGGCGCAACCCGGCCTGTAATACCACATCGTCAGCCATGCTTGAATGCTCCATTCAACGCAAAAAAAAACTGCCGGGCAGGGATTCGAACCCTGATTAACGGCTCCAAAGGCCGCGGTCTTGCCGTTAGACGACCCGGCAATCCATAAAATCCGTCAGTCCGCAATTCAAACCTTCGGACGACACAGACTGACCCGATAGCCCCGCGTCCGCAATCCCCTGGCCGCTTCCGCCGCCTGCTTGCCCTCCCTGAAAACACCGTACAGGGTTGACCCGCTCCCCGAAAGCGAACAGGCCGAAGCCCCGGACGCCTCCAGAGCGCTCAGGATGGCGTCCACCTCCGGATGGGTCGCTTTCAGAAGGGGCAAAAAGTCGTTTTCCAAACAGGTGAACAAAACGTCCGCGCAAACTTCCCCATTTTCCTGCACAGAACCTAAAAGATTAACATATCTGGACGCTTCTGTCAAGGCAATTTTCAAATTCCGATAGGCCCATCCGCTCGACACCTGGAATCCGGGATGAACCAGAACATAGTGGAAATCCGCCTGCCAGGGGATATACCGGAGACGCTCACCCCGCCCGGTGACCACGGCGGTCCCCCGCCTCAAAAAAAAGGGCACATCCGACCCCAGGTCCCCGGCCAGGCCCTTCAAACGCGCCCCGGAAAGGCGCAACCCCCACATCCCGTCCAGCACCCGCAGCGCCGCCGCCGCATCCGAACTGCCCCCACCCAACCCTGCCCCTGCCGGGATGCGTTTTTCCAGAACCACCCGAATGCCGTTCTCCGTCCCCGTGGCCTCCCGCAGGGCCTCCACCGCCTGAAAAACCAGATTCTCACGCCCCGTCGGAATCCCCGGATCATCGCACAAAATCTCCGTCGCCCCCCTCGCCGCCGGTTCAAAAATCAGCCGATCGCACAGGTCCACAGTCTGAAAAATCGACAGAATATCGTGATATCCATCCGCCCGTCGTCCCAGCACCTTAAGCCCCAGGTTGACCTTGGCACAGGCATACGCAACCGCCCGATTCACGCAAACCTCCTTGCTCTCTCCACCTTCGCACGCATCCCCCTCCTCCGTCTCGCCTCCCCGCCCTCGCCTGGTGGGCAACCACAAGGGTTGCCCCTACAAATGCAACGGCGTGGGCAACCACAAGGGTTGCCCCTACAAATGCAACGGGGCGAAAGGGGCTTCTCCACGCGGTGCTCTTCTGCCAAACTTGCAGTCGACCTCCTCAACCTTGCAACCCCGCAACACAGCCCCCCTTTTGCGTATCTCAAGCCCTGACGTAAAATTAAGGATTGACGCTTTTGAAGAAATGTTATACATTGAAGGAAAAGCCTCCACAAAAGAAGATAACCAGCGTAAAACTTTAAGATTAACCCCAATTGCGTGATCGCTATGATATCCATTCGAACAGGTGGAATAGCAGGAAGTCTGCTCCTCGTCCTGGGCCTTTTCGCGCCCCTGACAGCACAGCCCCCCCAGGACGAAAAAGAACTGTTCGAATTTGCCCAGAGACTCTTTAAAGACGCCTCGTATGCCAATGCGGCGCAGGAATTCAGCCGGTTTATTGCTTACTTCCCAACCAGCGCCCGCCTCCCGGAGGCCATGCAACGCCTGGGAGAATCCTACTTTCTGGACGGCCAATACCAGGAAGCCATCGGCGCCTGTCAGGCATTCATCGACAAATACCCCAACCGCTTCAACGCCGCCCCGGTCATGCGCCAAAAGGCCGAAGCCCTCCTCCACCTGAAAGAATATACAAAAGCCGGGACGGCCTTTCAAGAAGTGCACGACGCCTTTCCCGGCGGAGCGCACGCCCCCCGGGACCTCCTCCGCGCGGGCGACGCGTTTCGCCTTGGAGGCGACCTCAACGCCGCAGAATCCGCACTCCGGTCCCTCATCAACACCCACCCCACATCCCCCCTGGTCCACGAAGCGACCTACAACCTCGGGCACGTCCTGCTTGAGACAAACCGTTCCCAGGAGGCGCTCGCCCGGTTCCGGGCTATCGCCGAATTCTCCGGAGCCGCCGAACGGAAACCGGATGCCCTTCTCGAAATCGGAAACGTGGCCCTTGCCCGGAAAAACCTGCAGGAAGCCCGGCGGGTCTTCTCACGGCTGCGCAAAGCCTTCCCTAAAAGCACTTCGGCCCAGACCTCCTACCTGGTCATGGCGCGCTGGTTTGTCGACAGAGGCGACCTGCAACGCGCGGCCGAGACCTATGCCATGGCCCGCAACACCCTCCCCCGAAACGAACGCCGCCAGCAGGCCGTCCTGGGACTGGCCGACGCCAACCGAAAACTTGGCCGGAGCGCCGACGCCCTCGACCTGTATGATCAATTTCTCAAAACCTATCCCTCCAGCCCCTTCCAGGCCCGGGCCTGGCTCGGGCTGGGCCGCGCTTATGCCGACCTGGAAAACCACCGACACGCCCTGGAAGCCTTCAAACGCCTCCTCGAAGAATTCCCAAACGCCGACGCCAGCATCCAGGCCTACAGCGACATGGGCGACATCTGGCGCAAGCACCGCACCCCCCACAAGGCCCTCAACGCTTACCGGACCTATCTGGACCGGATCGGCGACCCCGACGCAAAAGCCTCGGCCCTGCTGCGCATCGCCCAACTCTACGAGGAAGACCTGGAATGGTACGACCAGGCCGCCGATACCTATCGCAAACTCCTCGACACAACGCCCCCCTACGCCTCCGAAGGCCAGTTCGGACTGGCCCGCACCTTCGAAAAAACCGGACAACCCAAACTGGCCCTTCGAGAATACCGGACCTGCCTCCGGAAGTTTTCCGGCAGCACCCGTGCGGCAGAGGCCGAAACCCGTATTCAATACCTCCGGGAATTTGCACCCGTCGGGACGCCCCCGGATGCCCTGATTGCGCTCCTGGCCGACCTCCCCTCCGTCGCAGCCGACCCGGAAGCCCGGTTTCGGCTGGGGCGCTTCCTCTACCAGCACCGAAACTACCGCCTGGCCGCCGAAAATCTTGAGGCTGCGCTTGCAGGCGACCCGGCCGCCTCATACGCGCCCGAAGCCGGCTACCGCCTGGCCGAGAGCCACCTGAAACTCGCCCGCAAAGCACACCTTGAAACCGACCTGCAGGAGGCCAGGACCCGGCGACAAAAAGGCCTGGCAGCACTTCGGAACGTCGTATCCCAATACCCTCAAAGCGACTGGGCGGACGATGCGGCCCTCGGCGTGATCCAGCAGACCCTGGCAGACATCGCGCCCGACTCTGCGCGTGCGCAATACATGCTCGACGCCTGCGGCGAATTTGAACAGACCTATCCCACCAGCAACCGGCGCGACACCGCCCTGCTGCGGGTGGCCGACGCCTACCTCCTGCTCGACCGGGTCGCGGACGCGCTTGCGGCCTACCGCAGCTTGCGGAAGAACTTCCCCGAAAGTTCCTTAATCGCGCAGGCAGCCTATGGAATCGGCATCTGCCAGGCCCGCCAAAAGCACTACCTCGATGCCGAAGAGACACTGCGCAACTTCCTCTTCCAGTTCCCGCAAAACGACCTGGCCGACCGTGCCCGATTCGAACTGGGGCGCATCCTCATGGAGAGAGCATACTACGCCAGCGCCGCCGAGGAATTTTCCGAGCTCCTCGTCAACCCTTCCTCTGTGAAACGCGAGCGTTCAAGCCGGATGCTCCTGGCCGAGTGCTACTTCCGCCTGGAAGACTACGCCGGCGCCATTCGAATCGACCTCGGCCTGCTCCGACGAGGCGCCGAACCCGCCTCCCTCCGGCGGCTCGCCAGGGCCTACCAGAAAAGCGGACAACCCGAAAAAGCCGTTGAAACCTGCGCGGCCTTCCTCAGGACCTTTCCCGATGCAGCCCACGCCGACAGCATCGCTTTTGCCCGGGTGGCCCTCCTCTCCTCCCTGAAACGCACCCCCGAAGCCATCGCCGCCTTCCAGGAATTTACAGAAAAATTCCCCCAAAGCCCCCTCCGGGGCGAAGTCGGCCGAGACGTGGGCAACCTCCTGTTTGAAACCGGAAATTATAAAAAAGCGCTTGCGGCCTATCAAAACCTCTCCCCCCCGGCCCGCAACGAAACGGCCGCCGCCCGGGAGGCCCTGAGTCTTTACCGCCTGAAGCGCATCGACGAAGCCCGAAAAAGTGAAAAACAATTTAAAAAAACCTATCCCAACGCCCGTTCCTGGCTGGCCCTGCTCCGGGTGGAAGAGGGAAAATACTACCTCCAGGCCGGCAATCCCAAAAAGGCCCGGGGAATTTTTGAAAACGTTATCAAAAAATACGCCGACACCGGCGCGCTGGCAGAGGCACGCTACTACCGGGCGCGCGCGCTGCGCAAAGAGGGACGCACGGAAGACTATGCAAAAGCCCTGATCGCCTTTGTAAAAAACCGCTCCGACAGCCCGCACTGGCCCGATGCAGCGGTCGAACTGGCAGACCTCTACCACAAAAACGAAGACTACGCCGGAGCGTCTAAAAACTACCAGCGCGCGCTGAAAAACGGCCTCCCGCCCCAGCAAAAACCGCTGATCCTCTCGAAACTTGTGAGCACGCACAGAAACCTCAAATGGTACGACACCGCAATCCACTATGCGCGCCAGCTCGTTCGGGAATTCCCCCGGCACAGCCTCGCAGCCGAAGCCCGAATGGACATCGGCACCATGCTGCATGACAAGGGAGACTACCCGCAGGCCATCAGAGAACTGACCCCCCTGCTCAAAATCGCGCGGGAAAACGACTGGTCCAGCGTACAGTATGAAATTGCGGAATGCTACTTCAAAATGGGCGACTACGATAGCGCAAAACGGGAATACCTGAAACTCCGATACAACTTCCAGGGCCTCACGGAATGGCTGGCAAACGCGTATGTGGGCATCGCCAGATGCTATGAAGCCCAGGGCAACTATCGCAAAGCCATCGCGGAACTTGAAGAAATCCGGCGTCGATTCGGGGCCGCCAGCGACTTCGGTGTCCATGCCGGAATACGCATCCGGGAACTGCAAAAACACCTCGACACGGACCAACCGTAACCCCTGGAACCACCCGCCCCAACACGGGCCGGACCTTCCACCGAACACCGGGCAACCTGGGGGAAACACCGCATCGAAAAAGACACCAAAATTCTGGGGCGCTCAGACGCCTTACGGCAAATCCGGGACACCATCGCACAGATTGCGCCCACGCCGGTCACCGTCCTGATCACCGGAGAGAGCGGTACGGGAAAAGACCTGATTGCCGAGTCCATCCACCAGCACAGCCCCCGCCGTAACGCCCGTTTCCTCACCGTCAACTGCGGCGCCATCCCCGAAACCCTGCTGGAAAGCGAACTCTTCGGCCACCAGAAGGGCGCCTTCACCGATGCCCGGACGCCTCGGCCGGGCATCTTCGAGGCCGCAGACGGCGGCACCGTCTTCCTGGACGAAATCGGAGAAATGTCGCTCTCCGCCCAGGTTCGACTCCTGAGGGTGCTGGAAAACCGGGAAGTCACCCGTCTCGGCAGCACCCGGTCCACCCAAATAGACGTCCGGGTCATTGCCGCTACAAACCAGGACCTCAAACAGAACGTAGACGACGGCACCTTCCGCCGGGACCTCTACTACCGGCTCAAAGTCGTCGAAATCCCGGCCCCCCCCCTGCGCAACCTTCCCGAAGACATCCCCATCCTCATCGACCACTTCGTCCAGCGCTACAGCCGGGGACACAACGTCCCTCCCATTGAACTGGATGCGCAGTCTATGGCCCTGCTTCAGAACTACCCCTGGCCCGGAAACGTCCGGGAACTCAAAAACCTCATCGAACGCCTGATGGTCCTTTCCGCAAACCGCCGCATCGGGGTGGCCGACATTACCCCGCACCTCGAAAACCTCCCCGGAGTGGCCTCCCCGGGCGGTGAGGTCTCCAACCTCCCCGTCCACCTTGGCAAAACCCCCGAAGAATCCCACCACGACCTCCTCTACTGGGCCATCCTCGAAGTCGCCCGCGACCTCAAAGAACTCAAGGCCTACCTGATGGACGACCAGCCGGAAATCCGGTCCCTTCCTGTGTACCCGCCTGAGAAAACACCCTTTGCCGGGCAGGCAACAGAAGTCGAAATCACGGAATCCACCGCCCCTCAACCGGTCCCCGAAGCAGTCAAACCCCTTCGGGAAGTGGAGCGGGAAGCCATCGTCAACGCCCTGCGAACCACAGGGGGCCACCGCAAACGCGCAGCAAAACTCCTCGACATGCCGGAGCGCACCCTCTACCGCAAAATCCGGCAGTACAACCTCTAAAGCCCCTCTTCCCCTCACCCGTCCCGCCTCCCCCACCTCCGCTGCGGGGGGGAGGGGGCTTTTCCGCGCGGTTCCCTATCAACCCTCGCCTGGTGGGCAACCACAAGGGGTGCCCCTACAAATGCAACGGCGTGGGCAACCACGAGGGGTGCCCCTACACCTCCGCTGCGGGGGGGAGGGGCTTTTCCGCACGGTTCCCTATCAACCCTCGCCTGGTGGGCAACCACAAGGGGTGCCCCTACACCTCCGCTGCGGGGGGGAGGGGGCTTTTCCGCGCAGATCCCTCAAGCACTCCGCCCAAAAACGCCCCAAACGTCCGCTGGGCACAACCGCC
>JAAXHW010000244.1 GCA_012270675.1 Candidatus Latescibacterota bacterium
ACCATAGATCGAAACTCCAGGCAGTCGCTAAACAGCTGGATAGTCTCAAATCTTCCCAAAAGGGACGGAAGGTCCAGAAGCAACACGTCTACCGCGTGTTGTCGGAACCGATTTACTCAGAGGTCACGGCAAAAAAGCGCGATATCGTAGCCTACCGCCGCGAGCGCATCAGCGAGGCGGAATTTCGGAAGCGGATCGTCTCTCGCGAGCACAAGCCGGATGCTTCCACGGTGAAAAAAATCGGTGTCCTGGCCACCATCCTGGACAAGGCCCTGAAGCGGCCCGACCATCTGGCCCCGAGTTTCGACAAGACCCTGGGCATATACCAGGAAGGGTTGGGGGCCCTCTTCTTCGTGAACGCGGGAAGCGGGTACCGTGCGGACCACCCTGTCTTCAAAAACAAACTGAAAGCGTTCACGTCGCCGCCCCATCGTCGTACACAGGGCAAAGCGGGTACGGAAGAAAGGCAAATCCTGGACCGGTTCAAGGAAGACCTGGTCAATGTGGTGGGGGATTACGGCTATTCCCTGCGCACCCTCAAACCCCAGGAATACATCGTGGTCGAGATCCGCTTTCCGGAAGCGGTCTGGAAGAGACGCTGGTCGAACCCGCAGGGGCTGGCGTGGAGTGACGACTGGTCGAACCCTCGAGGCCTTGTGCTGAAGGTGCAAAAGAAGGATGTGGATGCCTACATCCGGGAGGACCTCGACCTGGCAGCATTTCGCCAGAAAGTGGATATCCAGGAATATTAGCGCCCCCTCCCTCACCTTCGCTGCGGGAGGGAAGGGGCTTTTCCGCGCAGATCCCCCAAGCACCTCCGCAAAAAAACGCTCAAAACGTCCGCTGGGCACAACCGCCTGCTTACACCACAAGGGCAGTTCGCGGAAAAGNNCCTCGCCGAAGGCATGGGAAGGGCGGAGCGGGGAGGGATTTTGATCACCCCCCACCGTCGCGCCCGGGGCTGGCGCCCCTGGCTTGCCGACTCCCCCTCAAGGGGGGAGTAATAAAGGCCGCTCTGGCGCAGGCAGGCGCCCGTGCTCCCGGATTTTCGAGGGCAGGATGCCCTCGTTCCTGTCCGAGACGCCTTTTCAGCGTTCCCCGGATCAAATCTCCGTCAACAAGACCGTCCTGTGCTCCCTGGCAGAAATGGAGATCGCTTCGGCAATCTCGACATCCAGCAGCGCATCCTCCGGGGGATTCCGGGCTTCGCGACGGCTCTCGATGGCATCCAGAAAGGCCTCTGCCTGCCTGACCTGAGGGGAAGGCTCGGCCTCAAAAGCGCGCACCTCCGGGCGGCCCTCCCTGTATACAGTGATGGAACCCTTGCCGGGCGGGCTGTCCGCATTGGGCACAATCCCCCCTTCCTCGCAGACGAACCGGGTCCGGGCGTCCCCCATCCCCTCCGGACCGATATAGCTCGCCGTTGCCGAAGCAAACGCGCCGCTCTCGAATCCGATCAGCGCCCCGCATGTCTCCTCCGTAACGTGACCCGGAGCGGTATTCCGCTTCCGGTTGGCCATCGCTGACACGGTTGTCGGCCTGCCCAGAATCCACCGGACGGCATTGAGATAGCAATAGCTCATGTGGGTCAGCGGCATCCCCCCGCTGGCCTCCTGGTCATAGTACCAGCCGTCCGGGGCCGGGTCCCACAGGGCCATGGTCACGGCCATCACCGGCGCCCCCAGAACCCGGTTCCTCACCAGCCGGTGGACCTCCATCCAGGCCGGATCGTACCGGCGCTGGTACCCGGCCTCCACGATCCGCCCGGACCGCCCCGCCATCTCCACAATCCGGCGCCCATTCTCCACACAAGACGCGAGACAGCCGCCCACAAGGAGGTCGTAGCCGGCATCCAATGCCCACACGGTCACCTCGTCCTGAACGCGATGCGGCACCTCGATCAGGACCGCATCCGGTCGGGTATCGGTCAATCTCCGGAAGTCATCCTCAAAAACGTCGCAACCCAGCTCCGCCGCACAGCGTTCGGCCGTCTCCCGATGCCGTGCGGCCACACCGCAGATCTCCGCCCGCCCGGTATCCAGAAACGCCCTGCCCCGAACCCGGGCCATGTTCCCGGCTCCCACAATCGCGATTCGCACTTTCGACATGGTGCATTCCCTCGTCAATGTTTGACTCGACTTCCCGCCAGCCCCCAATCTTTCCTGTCAGCCTCGCGGGTCGCCTGGCATTCAGTTCCTCGTTCACGGTGCTGGGGATTCCGGGGTTCGTACGCCGGCATCTTCCACTGGCGGAGGCCGCTGGATCGCGACCGCCATTTGGGTCGTAAAATACCCGGCCCTCCGCCCGAAGCGAAACGTGATAAAGATCGAATCCCGGGTTACCACGACGCTTCTGGTCAGGGGCGGCTGCCGAGGCCCCAACTCAAGCGTAATGGCTCGCGGCACGTTCCGAATTAAGGTTGGAAATACCGCAATGGCCAGAAGAAAAAGAATCGACGCCCTCAGGAACCAGCGTGCGGCCTTTGTCATCGTCACTCCGGGGTCGTTTGAAAAACGCGGCGATCGATATAATGTCGGTATTTTATGCGAGGGTCAAACCGCGGGAGTCGCAGAATGTAAATGGCCAAGATTGTAAGCGGCTGCTTCCCGTCGGTAGTTACGGGAATCGATTGCTCCGGTCACCAGGTCAATTCAACGCCATATGCTCTGACGGCTGTCCACAGACCCCACAGTGCAAGAACCACCGCCCACCTCCGGTGCTGCTGGCCGGCCATAACGGTCGTCCCCGTCTCGAACAAAAAGGTTATCCAGAGATCCTTCAGATCCGCGGCCGCCAGGAACGACCCCGTCGCCGTTTCCTTCCACTGGTCGGGAATCAGGCGGTTCAACGTAGTATCGGGCGTAAATGAACGATCCGCCGCCATTGGGATTGCGAACGACACGATTTCCAGGCTATCCAGAACCATCGTGTATCCGAGGATGATCAATGCGGATCTGAACCCGAAGTCCCGGCTCAGAAAGACATTGAAAACGACCAGCAGATACACTACTTCCCAAAACATGGAAGTCGCGGCAGCATAGATGAGCGTTGGGGCGGATTGCAATATGACGCCCAGCTGTCTCCAGACCGCGATCAGAACCTCAGTGGCCACCAGAGCATTGGATGCCGCCATCGCATCTGCGGCGGCGATCGAAAGCGTAGCGAGTATCGCAATCGTCCAGTAGCCAGCGGCGGGAACGAGCCAGTCCAGATGCGTCGGGTGGCTTCGGGCGTCGGTAAAGGCTTTTTTAGGGGAATACAGGACACGCAGTAGTCTGCCCGGCGAGAAACCCCTGGCGAACCTCATCTGTATATCTGAAACCATACGCTACCTCTTCCCCCGGAACGCCGTCACCCTCCCCGCCGACGTGGCGCACACCACCCGGTCTCCCTCCTCACCCATCCCCTTGCGCAGGTACGTCACCTCTCCCTCGACCTGACACCCGGCGACAGGCGCCCCTTCTCCGTTGTAGACCCGGACCTCTCCCGTATCAAACCCCACCACAACCTCCGGCTTTCCATCCCCCTCCACCGTCGCCAGCCACGTGATCTTATCCACCAGGTCCCGCCGCCAGATCACCTCACCGTCTCCGCCGATGCACGCAAGCTGCCCCACGTCGCTACCCGCGACCACCTCCGGCCTTCCGTCGCCGTTCATATCCGCAACCGCGATATCCTCCACCTCACCCCCCATATTCACCCGCCAGACCATCCTGCCTCCCCTGTCCGGTCGGCTGCTGTAAGTGCCCGGCCCGCTTCCGCTCCGAACGGCGTTCACCGCCCGCCAGTCGCCATAAATCACCTCCGGCCTCCCATCGCCGTCCAGATCGGCCGACAGAATCGTCGGCGATACGCAGCCGGTGCTCCGCCGCCAGCGCGCGGTCCCGTCCGGATTCAAACAATTGATCGTATAGTATTCGGTACCCACCAGCACCTCGTCCCTCCCGTCTCCGTCCACGTCCGCGGCCAGGCACCCTGTAACACAGTGGTAGTGGGTCTCCGTCTGCCACTTCAGCGTCCCATCCGCCTCAAACGCGTGGAACAGCCACCCCTCGGTACCCGCCAGCACCTGCACCCTCCCGTCCCCATCCAGATCGGCCGACGACACCGTCATCACCCGCTGCGCGCGCATGCCGCTTCCCGGCGGAAACGCGTGCTCCCAGCGCGTCTCGCCTCCGGCATCCAGCACGTAAAGCCGGCAATCCCCGGTGCCGACAATCGCCTCGGAAGCACCGTCCCCATCCACATCCGCCAGGTGTACGGCGCGGACCTCTGCCTCTGCCCTGCAAGACCACACCTCGCGCCCGTCCGGCCCCAGCAGGTGCACATCCCCCCCTGACGTACCCACGAACGTCTGCCCCGATCCATCCGAAGCCACCGCCGCCACACCCGACCCCGCGTCGAACGTCCATTCCGACTCCAGCCCCTCTCCGGGCGTCAGTGCCCGACCTCCGGACACACGACCCTCACCGTATGGAGACGCCTTCTCCAGCACCCGGTCAAACATCCCCCCGGCCCCGGGTGATACCTCCAGTCGATGTCGGCCGGCCGGCAGCGTGAACCACACCAGACGCCCCTCTCCGCTCATCGGCACCCGCTCTCCGTTCACACGCACCCCCTCTGCCCGGATGCCCACGCGCGTCTCGCTCCGCGTCTCAATCCTCCCCTCTCCCTTCCCCAGATCCAACTCAACCGAAACCGGCGCCCAGCTCCGAAACAGCGGCCCCTCCCACAACAGCGCGGTGCCTTCCACCAGGGCAAACCCGCTCTCATCGATCCGGAACAGCTTCCCCTCCACCTCCAGCGCGCCCCACCTGAAGGTCCCGACCCCGGACAGCGCCCCCTGACCGGTCTGCCGGTCCCGCACCAGCACCGCAGACGGCCCGACCCGCTCCAGGGCAAAGGCCTGATCCATCTCCGCATTGGACGGATACAGCAGGTTCGCATACGCCGTCCGCTCACCGGCGTCCAGCGCCACCCGCTTCTTCTGGTGCCACATCCGCACCACCCCGTCCGCATGCTCGTAATTCTCCCAATTGGACGCCCAGTCCGGCGCAAAATCCGCCTCCCGGTCCGTCAACGACTTCTCGGAGCCGTCCGCATTCACAATGTGCAACCGCTCCCCGTCCTGCTCAAGGTGCAGCGCATCCCCGTCCACCTCCACCTGTCCCAGCACCCGCCAGATGCAATCCAGCAGAAAATCTCCTTTCTCCCGCGCCTCCACCGTATCAACCACCAGAAAATACCGCCCCTTCCTCCAGAAAACACTTCGCGCCCAGTCCGTCCCGTTATCCCCCGGCGACACCGTCTGGCTGTACCCCCACCCCTCGAAATCGGCCAGCGCCCTCAGCGCCACCTGCGTCGGCTTGGCATAACACGTCCCGTCCTTCACGATCACCACCGAATTGTGGTACCTCGCCAGCCTGCGGATATAATCCAGATCCGCCAGCCAGATCCGGTCGTTCCAGCAGAGGCGGATCACCGAATTGCCGTCCTCCTGGGAGTGCGAAAAACCGGTCGGCCCGTCGATCAGCAGGTACTCGCTCTCCCTATCGAAGCTGCGCCGGAACGCCAGCTTGTCGAACGCCTCCG
>JAAXHW010000245.1 GCA_012270675.1 Candidatus Latescibacterota bacterium
ATCGCCGCCGCGATCATGACCCGCTGCCGCATTCCCCCCGAAAGCTCGTGCGACCGCGCCTTGAGCACCTGTCCCGCCCTCGGAATCTGCACCCGTTCGAGCAGCGCAACCGCCTCCTCCCTGGCCTGCTGGCGGCTCATCGATCCCACCGCCGCAATCGACTCCACCAGCTGCGTCTCCACGGTCAGCACAGGATTGAGCCCCGCCAGCGAGCTCTGCGGAATGTACCCGATCTCCCGACCGCGTATGCCGCGCCAGACCCGCTCCGGCGCGCCCGCCAGCTCCTGCCCGTCAAAGCGAACTGTGCCCGAAACGATCCCCGCCCCGTGACGCGGCAGCGTCCCGATCAGCGCCCGGCACAACATCGTCTTGCCCGAACCCGACTCGCCCACGATCCCAACCGCCTGCCGCCGGTCCAGACTGAGGTTGGCAGCGTCAATAACGGGAAGCCTCCTCCCCCCGCGCTTGCCAAAACTGATGCACAGCTCCTTGACTTCCAGCAGAGGCTCTATCTCACTCTCCCCCTATCGGCAAAAGAAAACGAAAACATGCGCCTGACCTTTACGACCTCTCCCAGGCCGGGCCGCCTACCGTAGGGGCACCCCTTGTGGGTGCCCTGGCTGTTGCCTCCCTTCTGGACCCTTCGTGTCCCTCTGCGTCCCTTCCGGGTTCAGAAAAGATGTTCTTCGCGCCCCCTTCGCGTGCCTTCGCGGATCAAAACAAGATGTTCCCCGCGTCCTCCGCGGACAGAAGGGTGTTCTTCGTGGTCCTTAGTGGCCCTTCATGGACAAAAAGGTGTTCTTCGCGCCCCCTTCGCGTCCCTTCGCGGATAAAATAGGTGTTCTCCATGCCCCTTCGCGTGTCTTCCCGAAATGTCAACAAACCCGAATCACTCATCCTCCCCCTTGCTGATCCGCTCCAATCCCCGCGCCAGCAGCGCCACGCCGATAGCCGTCAACGAAAGGAAAAAACCCGGAAACAAAATCAGCCACGGCTCCGTCCGCAGATAAAGCCGCCCTTCCGCCAGCATTGCCCCCCACTCCGGCGTGGGTGGCGTTACGCCCAGCCCCAGAAACGAAAGCCCGCCGATGATGACAATAATGAAAATGAAGTCGCTCAGAGCATAGGCCAGCGCCTCCGAAAAGACGTTGGGCATGATATGGCGCACGAGGATACGCAGCTGCGAATACCCCAGCAC
>JAAXHW010000246.1 GCA_012270675.1 Candidatus Latescibacterota bacterium
GGCTTTGCCGGAGGTCTCATGACTCTGAATTGTATGAGGTGAGACCTATGAGTGAGCAGATCCTTGCAGGCTTCGGAAAGGTGGATATTACCCCCCAGCTGGACGACCCGCCGACTTTCGAAATCTTCGA
This sequence comes from Candidatus Latescibacterota bacterium, assembly GCA_012270675.1. GTDB lineage: Bacteria > Latescibacterota > UBA2968 > UBA2968 > JAAXHW01. The sequence continues at coordinate 131 of JAAXHW010000246.1, forward strand.
TCCGATCTTCTTTCGTGCCCTCCACGTGCGCCAGGCCGACCGGCAGGTTACGTTTCTGGCAGCCGACCTGTTCGTGCTCGACGATGGCTTGCACGAACGGGTCAGCCGAAAACTGGAAGGCACTGACGTCGATCCCGAATGGATTTTGCGCGGCGCCTGCCACCTGGGAACCGGACCGACGCTGTTTCAGTATTACGTCAATCAGCCGACCGAGGCGCTCAAAGAGTTCGGCAACGACCAGCATTACGCGGAAGCCGCCGCAGAAGCCGTCCGTCTCGCCCGGGCGGATGCCGCGCCTGCCCGGGTGGCGGTGGGCACCGCAGACGCGGAACCCGGATTGCAGTACAACCGGCGCGCCCACGACGATCAGGACAATTTGAGGATGGTCTCCCTGACCGAATTTCCCAGGCTGCCGGAGGACCTCCATTACGATGCCGTCGATCCCCAGGTGGGGGTGGTCCGCTTCGACCGGCAGGGAAAGCGTCCGGTCGTCCTGACCAATTTCGGCTGCCACGCCCTGTCGCTGTGGGATGTGCGGGGCAATATTTCGGGGGATTATCCGGGCCGGATGGCGGCGATTCTGGCCGAGGAAGGCATCGATGCGCTGTTTTTCCAGGGGGCGCTGGGCAATGTGCATCCGGTCCGGGAGGGCGACGATCCCTGCGGGCGGATCGGGCAGTCCCTGGCCGACACGGTGTTGAGGGTCTGCGGTTCTCTTGAGCCTTCGGCAGACGTGGACCTGAAGTTCACCACAAAGACGATTGATCTGGCGCCCCAACCCGTGGCGGAGGTCGAAGCGGCCAGGCAGCAGTGGGAGGCCCAGCCGCCTGCCAGCGAAGGACTTGCGCGCTACAAGTACTGGCTTGCCGGGTACTACCAGGACCGTCCCGCCTATCCGTTTGCGTTCCACGCGATCACAATCGGCGACGCAGCGTTGCTGCATATGCCGGGTGAGCCGTTTGTCGAGACCGCTCAGGCGATCCGTGAAGCGGTGCGATTCAATCGGGTGTTGATTCTCTGCAACGCCTGTCCGGAGGCGGGCTACCTGCCCACGCCGGAGGCGCACGAAGAGGGAGGGGACGAGCCGCTGTTCGCCGCGTTGCACGACGAGGCAGAGGCCGAGATCCGACGTGCGTCGATCGAGCTGTTGAACGATGCCGCTGCGCAGGGAAGATTGGATGGGGGTTGAGAGCGTAAGGTACTGGAGCAGTAGCGTGTGATTGATCGTGCCAATGACAGAATCGGAGGAATGGGCCGATGGCCGGAGAGGGACTTCTGGAGAGGCTGAGGGAGGGGTTCGTGCTGGGGGACGGGGGCTATCTGATGGAGCTTCGGCTGCGGGGGTTCATCCAGGCAGGGTCGATGACGCCTGAGGTGATCGCCACGCACCCCGAGGAAGTCCGCAAATTGACGCAGGCGTTCAAGGATGCCGGCGCGGAGGTGCTGCAGACGCTGACGTTTTTCGGCACGTCCAACATGCTCAAGCAGGCCGGGCTGGGGGACCGTGCGGAGGAGATCAACCGGACGGCCTGCCGCATCGCGCGGGAGGTGGCCGGTGAGGACGTGCTGGTGGCGGGAAATCTGAACAGTCCGAGCATTATGTATGAGGACTACGATCCGTCGGATTCGACCAAGCAGGCGCGTACGCGCGCCTGGCTTGACGAGCAGCTTCCCTGGATCCTGGATGAGGATGTGGATTTTCTGGTTCTGGAGACGTTTTCGTGGCTGGACGAGGCGCTGGTGGCCCTGGACGTGGTGAAGGATACGGGGATGACGCTGGTGGCGACGGTGAGCATGGAGGGGGAAGGCGGAACGACGCTGGAGGGGTTGTCGGGCGCGGAGTGCGCCAGGCGCCTGGTCGATGCCGGGGCCGATGTGGTGGGGGTGAACTGTCTGCAGCGTCCCGGGGAGATGCTCTCCTGTGCGGTGGATATGCGCAGGGCGGTGGATGCGCCGGTGTGCTGCCAGCCGTCGGCGTGGCATTCCTGGTGGTCGGATTCGACGCCGGTGCCGCCGGAGCGGTTTGCCGGGTTTGCAAAGGAGGCGATGGCGGCCGACGTCCGGTATCTGGGGTGCTGCTGCGGGGCGGGTCCCGGGCACGTGCGTGCGATGGCAGAGGCGATGGGAAAGGTTGCGTGAAGGGGGCGACAATCGCGGAAAAGGTCGAGGTCTCCAGTCCCACCGACGATCGACAGTGGGCCGAATTGGGTGCGTTCTTCGAGAAGGTATTCGGCCCGGACGATGCGCGCCTCTGGCGGACTTTCCACGGACGCCCCCCCTTCTGCCGGCGCGAATGGTGCCGTGTGATCCGGCAGGACGGCCAGATTGTCAGTCACGTCTGCTTTGTGCCCCGTCCGATGCGGATCGGCTCAGCGGTGATCCGGGCCGGGACCATCGGATATGTGGGCACGCATCCGGCCTATCGCGACGGCGGTTTTGCGGGAATGCTGATGAACCACTGGACGAGAGAGGCCACCGCAGCGGGTTACCATCTGGCCTACATCCACGGCATTCCCGATTTTTATGAGAAGTTCGGTTATCGCCACGCCGTTCCGGACGACGGACGGGACCCGGCGGTCTGGTTGGACCTGATCGGTCTGCCGGGGCTGGAGGCCGGGCTGCGCACCCGGCCCTTTCAGGAACAGGACCTGTCTGCGATGGTGCGGTTATACGAGGAGGACAACCGTACGCGCAGCGGCAGCCTGGTCCGCACTGAAGCCTACTGGAAGTGGTTGCTCAGCGGGCTGGAAGGGCGAGGATGGGTGCGTCGAGAGGATGTTGTGGTCGCGGAAAACAGCGACGGTTGCGTGGCAGGCTATGCCATGGTCAATCCGAACGACAGGGGTCGCTTCGTCCTGTGGGAGGTGGCTGTCCGGGGCCGGGAAACCACGGTTGCGCTTTTGGGCGAACTGGTCGGTCGAGCAGCGCGGGCAGGGAGAAACCGGCTGTATGTACGGGCGCCGTCGGACCATCCCTTTGTGGTCTTCTGCGTCTCATTGGGCGCACAGGTGACGGGCCATAGCAGTGGCGTCTTCGGCCGATTGCTGGATCTGGAGGGACTGTTCCAGGCGCTCGGTTCCGAACTGGAGGCCCGGTTGGCCCGGTCTCCGCTGAGGAATTGGACAGGCACCCTGCGGCTGGAAACCGATATTGGAACGGTTGCGCTTTCGTTTGTCGGGGGAAAACCGAGGCTCGGGGAAATGCCGACGCCGGTGCGGATAGTCCGGGCGCCTCAAAGCTGGCTGGTCCGGCTGGTAACGGGGTACAACGATATCGCCGCCCTCAGCGGACGGCGGGGCATCCGGATTGCGCGGGACGACTGGCCTCTGCTGCGTACGCTGTTTCCCAAAGGCAGCCCCTACATTTGGGCGGCCGACAGCGGCTATTGAGCAGGTGGATACCGCTTCTAAGGAGAGATGACCGTGAGTCGTGAACGGCTCTATGTCTGTATGACGATGGACGTGGAACGGATTAACGCGTTTTACCGGGGAGGGCCGCCGACGTGGGAATTCGCCGAGCGGTCGGTGCGGTCCTACTGCGGGCTGCTGGCCGAACACGGCATGCCGGCGACGCTGTTCGTGGTGCCCGATACGGCCACTCACCAGGGAAAGATGCTGCGGGAGGTGGCCCGGGAGACGGGGGCGGAGCTGGGGATGCATCTCCATCCTGAGGGCTGGGGGGATCACTACAGGAATCGGGAGGCTTACGATTGCCTGGGGGGGTATTCAAGAGAGGAGCAGCACCGGATGCTGGCGGGGGCGCTGGAGCAGGTGACCGAGGGATTTGGGACGCGACCGAGGGCGTTCCGGCCGGGGAACTGTTCGGCGAACGACGCGACCTTCGGGGTGCTGGCCGACCTGGGGTTCACCCACGGGAGCGTGAGCCAGCCCGGGCGGGCGGCGTCGAGCCGGAAGGCGGTCTGGAAAGATGCGTGCCTGGACGTGCACCGGGCGCACGGGGCGTTCCGGATGGTGGCGGGGGATCTGGACTTTATCGAGGTGCCGATCGTGAGTGACCAGGAGCGGTCGGATCACTGGACGGGTGTGGGCGATGTGCGGTTTGAGGCCGCAAACCCGGCGCAGGTGACGAAGGCAGTGCAGCAGCACGTGGCGCGGCAGGTGGAGGAGGCCGTGCCCCTCAAGCACGTCTGTCTGTTTACACACAACACGGTGAATTTCTGGTCCGCAGAAGAATCGGAGCGGGGGAGGCGAGGGGTGCTGGAGGCATCGATTTCAAAGATCCGGGATAGTGTAGAGGAGCTGGACCTGGAGGTGAAGGGGGCGACGATCGCGGATGTGCGGGAGGCGTTCCTGGAAGCTGAGCAGGAGGTTGGGACGAAAGGCTGATTTATTGCAAGCAGCCTTCAGGGAGCGCCTCTCCTGAAAAATGGGTCGTGTCTCAGTTTGAAGTTATTCAAGGCCATTTTAATATCGGGAACTTTCCCCAAAAAACACTTGACAACAGGGATAGAGTGGTTGTATCTTTAGAGCGGATAATTATATTCTGAATTAGTGGTCTTTCACCATATATATAAAATCCCCGTGGTCCCACGTGTTTGGCGACACGGACCACGGGGCCGAGTAGCGTGCAAAGGGATTAGCTATGCTATCTCTTTAGCACGTACACAATATATAGGTCTTCAGAAAAAGAATC
>JAAXHW010000247.1 GCA_012270675.1 Candidatus Latescibacterota bacterium
AACGAGGTTTTCGGCGGGAAATTCTGTGCGCAGACCAGAGAGATAAAGGGAATCAGCACCAGCAGTTTCTTCATGTAGCCTCCTTTGACGACCAGAGCCTCTCTACACGATCTACAGAAGTCATGTCAACCCCTGAGCGCACTTTTTTCGTGAGTTGACATAATGTTTATTTATGCGACCCCAATAGCCCATTCCCCCCAAAAAGGGGGGCCGCACACTTTTGGGGGATCACTTCCTGACAGGTCGAAAACTGGCGCGGAAAGGCTCTGGATTGACAGCCCGCTGCACCCCTTCGGGACCCCAGTGCAGGTAAGCGCCGCCGGTGTAGTAGTACTGACTATGAGTGGAAAGAAGGATATCTCCAGCCCGCAGGATGCCATAGACTCGTTCCACGGCAGCGCAGTCATCCAACGCGTCCCGCCATGCCTGATAGACTCCTCCCGGTTTGGAAAGAAGCTCCCAATGGGCTTTCCTGGCCGAAGAGTGCCTTGCCCATATCTCCGGCTCAAAGACGAACCCCTCGTCCCCGCCATACTTCCGGACCCACTCCTGGAAAAACGTCACGCAGTCATTGAGACCGTATCGATACCCCGTCACGTCCATACGACCAGGCTAACCCTCTTCCGGTTCATCCCCGCGTGGGCGGGGAACACGTCGGCCTTCCAGCGCAGCTTTGGACCGAACACCGGTTCATCCCCGCGTGGGCGGGGAACACGAAAGCACCACCGTACTCGGATACGCACCAGCCGGTTCATCCCCGCGTGGGCGGGGAACACGTCTTGTCCCACCACTGCGCGGCGTATTGGTACGGTTCATCTCCGCGTGGGCGGGGAACACTTGGCGTCGTCAGAGCTGATGTTGCTGACGGTCGGTTCATCCCCGCGTGGGCGGGGAACACCCCTGCATCCGTCTCCGGCCGACCTTGTATGTCGGTTCATCCCCGCGTGGGCGGGGAACACTCCCTCGACACTTTCGATTTTGAAGCCGAGGCCGGTTCATCCCCGCGTGGGCGGGGAACACCCAGAAGACTACCTCGCCATCTGGAACCGCTACGGTTCATCCCCGCGTGGGCGGGGAACACGTC
>JAAXHW010000248.1 GCA_012270675.1 Candidatus Latescibacterota bacterium
TTTTCCGGAATCGAACCGGTATATCTCGCATGATAGCGGACTCCTTCCGAATTGTGGTCGGTGGGCTTCAGTGCGCCGGACCGTCGGGCTTCCTGGCCTGCCTGCTGTGGGGGGTACTGCTCACCGGGTGCACGCGCAGTGCTAATGACTCATCCGAATTGACGGTTCATCCGTCGGAGTTGGTTCCGTTTGAGGACCTGTTCGTGCCCCATGACACGCTGGTGCTGGATCCTTCCGTGATAGTGGGACGGATCTGGTTTATGGATGTCGATGCTGCCGGCAGCATGCTCCTCACCGACATGGCATCGAACCTGGTTTACCTGTTTGCGTCCACGGGGCGTCATCAGGTGACCTACAAGATGGACACGTGCCTCCCAATTGACGGTGAACACAGTGTGTGGACCTCGCGGTTTGCCGACGGGGATCGCGTCCTATTGTCGACCATGGAGGGGGCTATGGTGGTTTTCGACCGATCCGGGAATTGCCTGGCAGCCCAGCAGTTAGTCTCGCGGATCCAGATCCTTTTGCGCGCGTGGCGATTCCATATTCACGTTTCGAGGGCCACGAGGCGTGGGTAACGCCTTGACTTCCGTGGTGGGCGTCTATTCGATGGATCTGGAGTTAGAGCGAGAGATGGTCCTGGAAGACCCGGAATTTCACATGCTCAATGTAAGCTTCCATGGAATTGCGGGACGGGACCTGGACTGCTTTGGTGATGGTCCTTGGTACAAATACCATGAAGACATGGATGCCCGACCCGCATATGGACCCTCCCAGGTGGCTATGGCTCGGCCTGATTTCTTCGTCAGACGAGATGAGGATATTCCTTCTTCCCGGGACAGGGCCAACCGGCAAGAAGCGCTGGACGCCTTTCCGTTACTGGTGGGGGTGTACGCCTTGGATGAGGATACTCGCCTGACGAAGTTCTCCGGCCTTGACGACGCGTTTCGCCTGGACGGCGTGACCGAGAGATTCTTGACGGGACTGAGCATAGTCAGCCATACGGGCCAGTTCAGGAGCATAAGCACGGTGTCTCACAAGGGCCCCAAAACGGCTCGGCAGGGGTACCTGTACTTCTTGGGGGACCATGTGCCGACGGATGATGGTGAGGTGGGTAATCCGGCGGTGATCCGCTACCGATTCAAGGCGCCGGAGGCCCCCGATGGCTAATGCGGTTCACGCTGCATGGTGATTTGTTGTCCCATTTGGAGTAACACTGCTTATAACGTCGTCCTTTGTGACGGAACGCGGGGAACGGGGGACGCCGGAATTCGAGGATCGCAAGACGAGTCCGTCCGGTCGTGGCCGCTGGCAGGGCGAATCCAAAGCCAATAATGACCACGGCCGGCGAGACTGAATACAGTTGAGGAAGGTTAAGGCCAAGATGCAGCGATTTGTGCCAGTCCGGCACGACAGGGTTCGTGGCTCTGACCTGCGCGGCAGCAGACCCTGCTCTGCCTTCATTCACAAGGGCTGCTCAATCCCATATGGGGCAGGGTGGTATCCTCTTCGTGGAACTATCGTACCACTAACTAAGTCAATTCTTTATGGCGCGTTGGAGTGCAGTCTGTGCACACGAAGCGTTAATTATTGCAATTAAGCTAGAATGCCATTCCAACCCGAACCTTCTACCGCACGTATACGGCCGATCCGGCATTGCGAGGTGATCCTGCTGGCTTTGCTCGTGTGTCCTGACCTAGCCTTGGCTCAACCGAAGGTGGCACTTGAAGTCGCGTTTCCGGAGTTGCGATTTACACGCCCGGTTGATCTGCAGCACGAAGGCCAGCAACTCTTTGTCGTCGAGCAGGCTGGGCGGATCTGGACATTTGAGAATGATCCCACGGTGACTGAACGGCATCTTTTCCTCGATATTCGGGATCGCGTTCGGACCAGCAACAACGAGGAAGGCCTGCTTGGCCTGGCATTTCATCCGGACTACGCAACCAACGGATATTTCTACGTTTACTACTCAGCTTCAAGCCCGAGGCGAACCGTCTTGGCCCGCTACAGTGCCAGTGCAGGCAACACCCTCCAAGCTGATAAGGACAGTGAATCAGTATTGCTCGCGGTACAACAACCAGCAGGCAACCATAACGGCGGTCAAATCGCGTTTGGACCGGACTCCCTCCTCTACATCGCCTTTGGTGACGGTGGCGGAGCCAATGACACGTTCAGAAACGGACAAGACCGAACCTCGCTTCTCGGGACTATTGCGCGCATTGATGTAAACCAATCCCCTTACGGCATTCCTGCAGACAACCCGTTTGCCGGCAGCACGGTATTCAGAGAAGAAATCTACGCGTGGGGATTGCGCAACCCTTGGCGTTTCAGTTTTGACCGAGCCACCGGAATCCTATATGCGGGCGATGTCGGGCAAAATGCGATCGAAGAAATAGACGTAATCACCAAAGGGGGCAACTACGGTTGGAATATCATGGAAGGCGGCCGCTGCTTTCGACCGCCGATTGGCTGCGATCAAAGCGGCTTGATTGCGCCAATTCTCGAATACAACCATCCGGGCATGCCCGCCTCGGTGACAGGCGGCTATGTATACCGGGGCCCCGGCGTGCCTGATCTCGTAGGATGGTACCTCTTTGCTGACTACGTGGACGGCCGCCTATGGGGACTGGTCTATGACGGCAACACGGTCACACACAACGCGCTCCTGCTCAATTCCAGGCTGACCATCAGCTCGTTTGGCATCGATCACGCAGGAGAGGTCTATTTGCTTGCATTTGATGGGTTCGTATACCGGTTATTGGCTACCGGTGGCAAACTAGGTTTCGAAGCGTTTGCTAAAGACTTGTCATTTGTGCAGGGAGTAACCATAAGTGACGTCGTGTTTCCGGCTGCCCGTGGCGGCACCACACCCTACACCTATTCAATAGCACCGGCTCTGCCTGAAGGATTGGCGTTTGATGCCAGCACACGGACCATTAGCGGCACGCCTGCGGACAGCCTTGCTCCAGTCTCATTTGAGTATGCTGCTACCGATGCCAGCGGTCGGAATGGCGCGCTCTCGTTCACCTTGGAAATCAAAGGCAGCCCCAGGCTAACACGTGATCCGCCACTCGATCCGCTGCCCAGCTTTGTATTACACGGTAACCACCCCAATCCTTTTACCAGGCAAACACAAGTCACATTTGATCTAGCAACTAGTGCTACCGTTTCACTAGAAGTGCTGGATCTTCTGGGACGCCGCGTTTCGCTACACCGGCGCACATTCGCGGCTGGGGAGGGGCACATGATTCGCATAGACGGGGAAGACCTTCCTAGCGGCCTTTACCTGTGCCGCGTTAGCGTCTCCACTGGATCAAGGCAATCGGTTAAAAGCACGACCCTGCTGCGAATTCACTGACCACGCTGAGCATCGAACCGTGCAGACTGGGTACAACGCACCCCTTGATCGCTTCCGGGAAACGGATCTGAGAGATTCACACCGGCTCCAAGACTTTGCCTCCTTCGCGGAGCCACGAAGGTAGGGGCATGACACTTGCCGCTTCAGCACTTGAGGCGTATTGTGACAGAAGCCTGTACGGTCATTTTACTTGAGCCGCTGGCAGCTGGATGATCCGTGTCAGCCAATACCTCCAAAATGAAATCGGACTGCATGACAGCTGTGGGCATGCTCGGTATGTTGCTGTGCTTCACCTCTGGAATGCATTCCGTAAAAAAGCGGGACAGCGTTTCATCGTTGGCGCTCTGCGGAGATCGGCTGGACTTACAGTGAGACGGGATCGAGCGGCCGAAGCGTCTCTTCCGGCCCTTTACACCGACCCGGGCGTCGGGGCAGAACCGGGTCGAGCGATGCTTCAGCACGCGGACCGAGAAGCGGCTTCGCCGCGGCGTCTTCCATTCCGTGCCGGATCTGGAGCGGCCCCTCCAAGACTACCTCGAGACCTGCAACGAGCATCCCCGGCCCCTGGTCTGGACGAAGCCGGCCGACGAGATGCTCCAGAAAGTCGAGTGGGGCCGGCCGGCACTGGCCGCCGCTTCTGCATAACCACTATTATGTTGAGGACACTACACGAGCAGATATCATAGCTAGCCCTGCCTTTTACCCATAGATCTGTGACTTGACGCACTCATGGGCACACTGTTTGGTGAGGCAGCTGGGGGAATTGGCCTCGTTGTAGTGGAGGGGTCAGTCGTCACGGTAACCTGTAGGACGCTCGCGCCGGGGTAGACCCTGGCGCGGGGTCTGTCCGCAGACTGGGTCGGTGAACCGGACGCACGCTGGCCGTATCCCGGATAAGGGGGGGGGCTTAATCGTCTTCCGGCTCCAGCCTGTCCATCACCAACGTAGCGGTGGTCCGGCGTTCCAAGCCTTTCCACCGGGTCGGGTGTCCCGGTGGGCCATCCCGGCTTCGGTTCAGGTATCCACCCAGTAAGGCCACCGGCCAGACGGCGGCCTCCCGGGTGGGGGGAGAAGGCCTACCGTATTTTTTTGCCTAGCGCTTCAAAAAGCGCCACTCCATCTCGGTGAAAAACACCTCCGCCGGCCACACCGGCCCGGTTCGCCCCAACCGGGTCAGAAGCATGAGGCTCCAAGGTAGCCCTCCATCGCGAAATAGCGCTGGCCGGGCGTCCACTTCTCAGGCCACTCCACCCGCCTCGCCCCCATCAGGCGCTGGGTGGACGCTTCGTTCGAAAAATGCGGATCACGTGCTCCCGCCGCCGCCGTTCCCCAATCAAGCGCTCCACCCTGTGGGGGGTACGCCACCGGCGTTGATATTTCCAGGGCCGCGTTAACACCGCCGGGGCCGCGTCCAGTTCCTTCTCCAGCAGATCCACGGCCTTGGTCGCCTTCGGCCATCTCCGCGAACACCGGGCGGGCAGCCGCCTGGCTGCAGCTGGTGAAGCCGCGGCCGCCGTGAAGCCGGCCACCGGGGCGGACACCGGTCCAGTACGTTCCGGGCCAAATGCACTGGGCCTCGCGGCCACGGGGCCGACGGAAAGCGCGGCTCAAGGGCGTGCACCAGACCCGGGTGACCGTCCGACACCACCCGCTCCACCCGGGCCGCCCGCGGTCCAGCCGGGGCGTAAACCAGTCGCTCCAGCGGCGGCCCGACTCCGGGGCGGCCCCCTCGAAACCCCAGATCTCTCGTACCCCGTCCGCCTAGACATCCCCCGCGATCAAAAGACTCATCGGACGCCCCGCATCGCCTGGGCGCACCTGGATCACCCTCGCCTCCACCCGCCCGAACGGACACACCGCCGACGCCCGGGAGCGCGCCTGGAATGCCGTTACCCGCGCGTCCAGCGGCGCGCACCAACGGCTTACTGTACGCTTTGAAAACGGGGTCCCGCACAGCGCCTCGGTGATCTTCCTCCTTGGCGGGTCGATCCCTCCATAAGCGTTAACTGGTTTTAATACTGGGGAAGCAACTCTCAATCTGGTAGGTTCTGGCTCTCGGCGGCGCGGTCAGCCATCTGGAAATAGGGGGCCATGGCCGGACCCTCTCGGCCCGAGCACCGGACGGCTCCATCGCCCGCACCACCGGGGTCCGGGCGAACTGGAACGCCCTCCATGGGCTGGGGGAGCGTCCGCCCCTCATAGCCCCCGGGGGAAAGCGTCCGGGCGGGGCGGACCATCTTTTCCGTGAGCCGGGCTACGAGCCGCTTTCCGTATCGCCCGGCCTTCGCGCTCTGGTCATCGAATTTCGGCCGGGGGCCCAGCGGAGCCCGCGATTGGAACCGCTTGAACACCAGTTCAACCGGCCCGCACCTCGGTAGCCGAAAACGGTGGAGACTGGGGTAAACAGCATCACGTAGCGCGCGTAACGCAGGGGGTCCTCCCGCGGCGGCATACCCTTCCGCTGCGCCGTCTGGTCAATCCGGGCCGGCGCCTCTTCCAGGGCTTCATCGGTCTGGCGGAGGGCCCCAAGGCGGCCCCTCACGGGGACTTCGGCCCGGACGGCCCCGGCCCAGACCGTTCCGGCCGGCTTGACCGATTCCACCGAAGCCCAAAGATCAAAGGGCGGACCCGACTCCGTCTCAAAACGCCAGGCGCCGGGGTTCACCCGCCCGGTCACCTAGCCGCCGGAGGCCGCCACCTACGCCACACCCGGGGCCGTCGCATCGCCCCGGTCCGCCAGGATATAGTCCCCCGCACGGATCGGAAACGGCTGGAACGATTCGCCCGACCCGGCTCCCTCCGTTCCCGTCAGCTTGAAAAAATCACCGCCCCAGGAAGGCCGGGTCCTACGGTAAGGCCGCCGCCCCAGTGATCCGGTCCGGCCGGACTCGCGAACCACCGTGGCCTCGAACACCCGCACGGGCGGCCCCGCCCGCGCCGACACCGCCAGGCCCTGCTCCTGAAACAGCGCCCTACACAACGCATAGAGCCCGTCACACGACTATTGCCGTCGCTTGAAAAGGGCTACGGCCGACCAGTCGGCCAGACGCGCTCGCCCCACGGTCTCCCGCAACGAGTGCCCGCCCCCCAGATGGAT
>JAAXHW010000249.1 GCA_012270675.1 Candidatus Latescibacterota bacterium
GTGCCGCCCTGCTTGACGAAATCCTCGCCGCTGACCACATCAATGGGCACCTCTGACTTCGTCGCCGAACGCGGCCGTCGGGACCCGATCACGACCAGTTCCTCCAACTCCAGCGGCTGCTCCCGGAGATGGAAATTCACGGTCGTGGTGGCATCCGCCTGCACCTGAACCTGTTCTCCGGTTATCGTATGGTAACCCAACATCGAGACCGTCATCCTGTAGGTCCCCGGATCGACTGAAAAGATCACGAAAGACCCGTCCAGACCCGTCGTTGCCCCCCGCTGCGTCCCTTCAAGCAACACGGTGGCCCCCGGCAGCGGCTGCCCCCCCTCGTCCGTCACAGTGCCTTCTATCTTCCCGGTCGTCGCGGCCGTAGCCGCGCTGCCCAGCACCAGAACAGCGCACAGCGCAAAAACAATGCTCACTTTTGCCTTCAAACTGCTCATTTTGTTCCTCCTTACCCTACGGGTTACAGAATTTTGGACAGGAATTGGCCTGTCCAGACACAGCAGAATCCAAATCTAATATTACGCAAAAAGCTTGCCAAAGTCCAGTACAGCTTCTCGGATGCAGAGAGATTAAAACGCATTCAAATCCTGAATCACCAGCCCGCTGTAGACCTTGGGATAGAAAAACGTCGACTTGGGCGGCATCCGCTCGCCGGCCAGGACCACTTCCCGCAGCTGCGCCATATCCACCGGATTCAGGAAAAACCCGGCCCTGTCCGGCGCCTCCTTCAGCAGGCTGAACACCTCCGCCTCCACCTTCACGAACCTCACCTTCTCCCCCCGGGTCAGTGTCTTGGAATCCAGGTCCAAAATGTGTCCCAGGACGAGTTGCAGCAGTCCAGAATTCAGCCCACGCCAAGCCGATGAGTGTTCCTCTTTGTCCAGCGCGGCCGGATCGACAGACGGTTTCAGGGTCAGGTACTGGACCTCCTTCGCTTCCCCCACACAGAACCCGAACACCTGTTGCCGGCCTCTTCGCCGGAGTTCCTCACGGGTCTCCCCCAGGGGCGCCCGCTCCACGTCAAACAGTTCCTGCAGCCCCGCCTCAAGCCGGGCAACGCCGTCGACACCCAGGTCCATCACCACCCGGTGGATGGGGTAGATCGCCATTCCCTCCGTATCGTCCATATTCACCAGCGTCTGCAT
>JAAXHW010000250.1 GCA_012270675.1 Candidatus Latescibacterota bacterium
CACGCCTGGGCGCTGACGGCGGCGCTCTTCCGGAGCCTGTGCGCCTCTTTCCGGAACCAGCTTGCGCGCCGATGGCAGGGGGCCCCGGTGGCGGACCTGTACGGCGCAACGGTCGGCATTGTCGGATTCGGGGGAATCGGTCGGCAGTACGCGCAGCGGGCGCAGGCTTTCAGGATGCGCATCCTGGCCGTGGACGTCCAGGGGGGAGACAAACCGGCGTTTGTGGAGTCGCTGTGGGGGATCGACCGCCTGGACGATCTGCTGAGGGAGGCGGACGTGGTCTTATTGGCCTGCCCGCACACACCGGAGACGGAGAAGCTGATCGACGCGAGGGCGCTGAAGCTGATGAAGAGGACGGCGTTCCTGGTCAATACGGCGCGGGGACCGGTCGTGGATGAGGCCGCGCTTATCGAGGCTCTGAAGGCGGGAGAGATCGCGGGTGCGGGGCTGGATGTGTTCGAGGTGGAGCCGCTGCCTGCGGAGAGCCCGCTGTGGGATATGGAGAATGTGATCGTGACCACCCACTCGGCCGGCAGCTCGAGCTACCGCCACCGACGGACGGTGGAATTTTTCTGCGAGAACCTGAAACGCTACCTGGCCGGCGAACCGCTCCTGAACGAGGTGGACAAGGCGCTCGGGTATCCCCTGTTGGGCCGGCGGGCACAATAAGACAGGGTGGGATTTTATGGCTGAGATCAGACCTTTTCGAGGCATCCGCTACAACGCCGACCGGGTGGGAGACGCAGGACGGGTGGTCGCCCCTCCCTACGATGTGATTGACGATGCGCTGCAGCAGGCGCTTTATGAGACGCATCCGAACAATGTGGTGCGGATTATCCGGGGGCGGGACGAGGCGGGTGACTCCGACGCGAACAACCGCTACACCCGGGCGGCCGAGGCGTTTCGGGACTGGCAGGCGGAGGGGGTGCTTCGGCGGGACGAGGAGGAGGGGGTCTACCTCTACGCACAGGACTTTGAGGCGATCACACCGGCCGGGCCGGTCCTCAAGTCCCGGCTGGGGATTGTGACGCTGGTCCGGGTCGAGCCGTTTGGAGAGGGATATATTCTGCCGCACGAACATACGATGCCGGGGCCCAAAGCGGACCGCCTGGCGTTGATGCGACATATCGGGGCGACGTGCGGACAGATCTTTTCGCTGTATTCTGACCCGGAAGGCCGGGTTCGCGATATCCTGAAAGGGCATCTTGAAGGTGAGCCGCTGTGCAGGTTTGAAGACCGGGAGGGGGTACAACACCGGCTCTGGCGCGTGGCCGACCGGGAGACGATCCAGGAGGTGGCGGCGTTTTTGGCCGACAAGCCGCTTTTTATCGCAGACGGTCACCACCGTTACGAGACCGCGGTGGCCTACCGGGACGAACGGGCGCTGGCCGAAGGGACCGCCCCGGACGGACAGCCTTATGGGTACCGCATGCAGACGCTGGTGAATATGGACGA
>JAAXHW010000251.1 GCA_012270675.1 Candidatus Latescibacterota bacterium
TAAACCAGCCTCATCGACCGGGTGCCTCGTTCCAGCATCGTGCCTGTTCCAAAGTGCTTCGCCCTACCCAAACTCGTGCCAGATATCAACCCACAGTCCCTCACCAACCATCCCGCAAATCCATCCAAATCCCGCAAATCCCGATTCAGACAACGAAACAGGCGTCCTTCCGAGCACGCCGCCGTCCACTAAAAACTGACTACTAAAAACTGGTGTTCCCCATCTCGAAAATCCATCAAAATCCCGCAAATCCCGATTCAGACAACGAAGCAGTCCTTCGCGCCCCTTCGCGTCCCTTCGCGGATAAAGAAAGAAGTCCACTAAAAACTAAAAACTGACTACTAAAAACTGGTGTTCCCCATCCCGAAAATCCATCCAAATCCCGCAAATCCTGATTCAGACAACAAAGCAGTTCTTCGCGCCCCTTCGCGGAAAAAAGGTGTTCACTAAAAACTAAAAACTACCTACTAAAAACTGCAGTTCTGTCGATACCAACCCCCCTCCCGCTCATCCCGAAACAACGTAACCTGCCCATCATCCGACCCACTCCCATTCCCAACCAACCCAACCCGAAAATACGCACGCGTAATCGGCTGCGCCAGCCACCACAGATCAAACCTCCACCGGTCCGCCACCCGCACCACCCGCCGCCAGCGCCGCCCCAGCTCCACCTCCACCGGCTCTCCCCCCGACCCCTCCCGCACCGCCACCCGCGCCGGCGCATGCAACGGCCTCATATCATCCCGCTTCGCCGGATCGATCGGAATCTGCAACGCCCGCATCTCCGGCGCAGGATGCCACGGCGCCACCTCCGCAATCCGGTGCAGCACGTGGTTCCCGTTCATCCGCACCTGCAGCCGCTTCTCCATCTCCATCACCCTCCTTCCCGCCGTCTCCCTCACATCCTCAAAAAGCCCCATCTGCATCCCCGTCCCCCCGCGAAAATCCGACAGCGTCAGCGTCACGTCCTCAACCGGGATCTGCGGCGGCTCCAGCTCCATCCG
>JAAXHW010000252.1 GCA_012270675.1 Candidatus Latescibacterota bacterium
AGCGCCGCCGTCAGCGCCCAGGCGTGCTCGGCCACCTGGATCGCGTGCAGACCGCTGGCGCTGCAGATGATCACATCGCTGTCCCGGACCTCCGGAATATCGAGCTGCTTCTCCATCCCTGCGCTGGTGGACTGGATCCATTTCAGCCTTTGTGCAGCCTGAATCACCTCCCGTGAAAAAAACCCAAACAGCACCTCCGCATCGGCCACGGCCGCCATGACGTTCTCCCCATCCGCCATCATCACCTCGGCGTCGGGCGCTGCTTGCCGCACCCGCTCGCACAGGTCCTCGCTCACCGGTGGGTACAGTACAATCTTCATGCACGTCCTCCCCTCACCGAATTATCCGCGATCCTGCTTTTCTTACAAAGCACAAACCGCCTGGACGCACCCGGACGGTCAGCTATTTCTGAGATGCTGATACTCCCCCGGGGTTGATTCCACACGTCCGCCAGCCGTATCAGCGTCTGAATATCCACTGAAAAAAACTGCGGCCGCGACGAAGAACAACCCTGCTCACCACCGTCGCGGCCGCACAAATTCAACCGACTGCATATGACCTCCTTGTTTCAGCGGCCGCGATGAAATTCCTGATACCTCTCATCGCATCGCGGCCGCACAAACCTGTCCGGTGGCATATTCCCCTCCTATCTCAGGCTTGCACGGCCCGCAACTCCCATCCGCGGTCCTGTTCACTCAGGCTTTTGGCTTGCGCCATCCACATCTTTTGGAATTTGGATTCCCGTCAGCGAAAGCTCTGACAAAGGATGTATGGAACACAAACCGCCCGGCCGAAACCCGAACCTTTTCGGATGGCTGCCGCAATCCCATCGGTTCTCGATTCAATGTAAAATGTACGGTCTTTTCCCCCGGATGTCAAGGGGATTTATCGGTCCTATCCCCCATATATCCGCGTCCACCGCACCCTCCGGTGAAGTGGCACAACAATATCCTGTTTCACAGCATCACCGCCACCAGCCCTCCCCCCATCACCATCCCCAGGACCACCCACCGGAACCGCGCTCCGCCGACCCGCTCCTTCAGCCAGATCCCCGTCGCATATCCCAGGGCCACACCGGGCAGGCCGCTTACCGCCAGCTGAACACTTGCCCGGTTCAGCAAATCCATTTCCCAGTGGATGGGCAGGCACAATACGGAGACCGCCAGAAAATAGGCCGGCAGCGTCGCCCGAAACCGGTCCGTCTGCCACCGCTGCTTCACCCCTAGCAGCACCAGGGGCGGCCCGGACACCGACGTGCCGGACGCCAGTACCCCGGCAATAAACCCTGCACCCACCCGGGCGGCCCCCTCATGCCGAAGCGGCGCTCCCGGCTTCATCTGAAGAAGTAAGGCCAGCGCCAACAACACCCCGCCAATCCCCTGCCGCATGGTCTCCGTATCGGTCTCCCGCAAAATGACCGCCCCCAGAGGTAGCCCAAACGCGGCGCTGCCCACCAGATAGGCCAGGAGCCCCCAGTCTACATTCGCCCGAAGCTGCACCACCTGCACCGTTCCAAGCGGCAGCCAGGTCAGGATCAGGGCTGGAACCACCACCTGTGCAGGCGCCCCCAGGATCAACCCCGGTACCGCCAGCATCATAAACCCGAACCCCGCCACCCCCTGAAGGCTCGCAGCCAGCCACATCACCCCACTCACATAGAAGACCGTCTCGGGCGTCAATACCCCAACTCCTCCTTGACAACCCTTCCCCGGGTCGTTACTATATGAGCCTTATTCAGCTTCATACGTCCCAATTCAACGCCCAAAAATCCATGAGCCAGGAAAACCGCACCCACCTCATCCTTCCCGTCTACCTCCCCACCCTCATTCTCTCCTTTGGTCGCGGGATGATCATTCCCATCCTGCCCCTCTATGCCAAATCGTTTGCCACCTCTTATGGCCTGATCGGACTCATCCTGGCCGCCGAAGGAATCGGGCACCTGACAGGCGATCTCCCCACCGGCGTCCTTCTCAGAAAAATCGGCAGAAAACCGGTTATGGTCTTCGGCGTCACCTGCGTTGCCCTTTCCGTCCTGGCCCTCGTCTGGGCACAGACCGTCTTTGAGGTCGTCCTCTATCGTCTTGCCGCCGGAATCGGCGGTGCCCTCTGGAAC
>JAAXHW010000002.1 GCA_012270675.1 Candidatus Latescibacterota bacterium
GAGGTGGTGATGAGCACGGCCTACAACGGGCGCATCTTCAATGCCCAGGTGCTGGAGAACCAGCCGTTTGTCATTGTGTGGGACGGACAGGTCCTCGACACGGGAGGGCTCGGCATTGTCGCGGGCACCCGCAACCTCGAGGCCGCCCTGAAGTTTCTCAAATTCGCCGCGTCCCCGCAGGCCATAGCCGGCGTAGGCCGGTACATTTCCTACAGCCCCACACGCCGCTCCGCGATGTCGCTGATCTCAACCCACGCCGAAAAGGGCGTGGACATGGTCCCGCACATGCCCACCAGCCCGCAGAATGTAAAGCGCGCCCTGCACAACGACTGGGAATGGTGGAGCGATCACGCAGACGAAATGAACGAGCGCTTCAGCGCCTGGCTGGCGCGGTGAGGAAGGCTTCTGACGCTGGATAGCCACCGAACGAGAACAGGTCCTGCCGGTGTTACTGGTGGACGAGGTGCCCTGAACCATCACGCAAAATCACCAGCCCCGTCTCCTTCGTCTGGAACGGGGCTTTTGCATATCTCTACGCACCTTCAATGTGGGGATTGCGTGAACACCCCTGGTTGCTTATACTGTTACCCGTTCGACAATCTCCGGTTTGGAACCTGTATGAAAAAATAAGGAGGACGCCATGCGCTGGTCCATTCTCGTCCTGATCTTCCTGCTGTTGCCCGTTGGAACGCCTGTCACACCTGCCAGCGCGGAAGAGGCCACCCCCGACACCACGGCTCAGGACACATCCTGGGTCGCGGTCAAAGGGGCCGCACAGGACACCGGCAGGGCCGAGGACAAAAAGGACAAAAAGGACAAAAAGAAGACCTTTGAGGAAGTCGTCAAAGACTTCGAAGTCATCGAAGGGCTGTTCACGCTCTACCGGAAGGACGACGAGGCAAAGGTCTACATGGAAATCAAGCCGGACCAGCTTGACAAAATTTACCTCTGCTCCATCACCCGAGAGGCAGCCGATGGCTACTACTTCGACTCCTCCGCCATGATGCATAACTTCCCCTTCATCCTCAAACGCATCGGCAAAAAGGTCCAGCTCATCCACAAAAATGTCTACTATCGCGCCGACAGGGAATCGGCCATCCACCGGGCCATTGGCCGGGGCGTGTCCAGCTCCATCGTGGGAACGGCCAAAATCGTTGAAAGCCAGACCCATCCGGAACGGGGCAGCATCCTGGTCGACCCCGGCGGGTTCTTCATCCAGGACATCGGGATGGTCGGCTATATCTTCAGCGAATACATCAAAAGGACCAGGTACAGCTTCGACAAGGACAACAGCTACTTCGGGCTGTTGAAGTCGTTCCCCCGCAACACTGAAATCGAAGTCGTCCTCCACTTCAAAAGCAGCAACCCGAAACTGTTCCCCACGGTTCCCGACGCGCGGTCCTTCCAGCACGTCTACCACTACAGCCTCTCCACCCTGCCCAAAACCACCTACCGGCCCAGGCTTGCGGACGACCGTGTGGGCCACTTCCTCACCATGTACCAGGACTACACCACGGTGCTGCGGGACTCGCCCTACAACCGCTACGTCAACCGCTGGCACCTGGAAAAGGCCGATCCCAAAGCCGGGCGCTCCCTGCCCGGAAAACAGATCGTCTTCTGGCTGGAAAACACCATCCCGGTGGAATACCGGGACGCTGTGAAGAAGGGCATTCTTCTCTGGAACAAAGCCTTCGCGCGTATCGGCTTCAAAGACGCCATCCTCGTCAAACAGCAGCCCGACGACGCGGACTGGCACCCCGCCGACGTACGCTACAACACGGTGCGCTGGATCGTCACACCCGGCGGGGGCTACGCCGTGGGACCCTCACGCGCCAATCCCTTTACCGGAGAGATCTACGATGCGGACATCCGCATCAGCGCCGACTTCCTCCGCTACATCTTTCGGCAACACGAAGAATTTGTCAGACCGGTGGCCATCGGCGACTCGATTGCCGCATCTCTGGGCCTCATCAATAACGTTCGCCGGGGCTTCTGCGATCACGCTATCGGCGCCTCGCGGCAGGCCGCTTTCGGCTGGAGCCTCCTTTCCGCCCGGGGCCTGGTAAGCCGCACAAAAGCCGATGCCAAAAAATACATCGACGAACTTCTCATCTATCTGATTGCCCACGAAGTCGGCCACACCCTGGGCCTGCGTCACAACTTCAAAGCCAGCACCCTCCATCCGGTCGACCGGCTTCAGGACAAAAAACGGACCACAGAACAGGGAATAACCAGTTCGGTCATGGATTACAACCCGGTCAACATCGCGCCCGAAGGCCAGAAACAGGGCCACTATTTCCAGACAAGCCTCGGTCCCTACGACAACTGGGCGATTGAATACGCGTACACACCCATCAACGCCGACAATCCGGAAAAAGAAGCGGCAGCGCTGGCAAAAATCGCCGCCCGGGGGGCCGACCCGAAACTGTCCTACGGCACGGACGAAGACGCCTTCCGGGGCGCACGCGGCATCGATCCGACCGCCAGCGCCTGGGACCTGGGGGGCGATCCGATGCGCTACCACCGAAACCGTCTGGACCTCTCCCGGGAACTCTGGAGCAAAACAGAAGCGGAATTCGAGAAAGGCGGAAACCGGTACCAGAAGCTGCGGCAGGTATTCGCCCGTGGTTTCCGGGAGTACTGGACTGCCGCGTCCAATGTGGCCAAATACATCGGGGGCATCTACCACCACCGGGACCACGTGGGAGACCCCGGCGGCCGCCTCCCCTTCGTACCGGTCCCCGCGGGAAAACAGCGGGAAGCGCTCGAGTTCCTGACGTCGAACATCTTCGGTCCGGACGCCTTCAACTTCCCGCCCTCCCTGCTCAACAAGCTCGCCCCGGAGCGGTTCTGGGACTTCACCGGCGCCGTCTGGAGAATGCGCCGCATCGACTACCCCATCCACGACGTCGTCCTCTCCATCCAGCAGGGATCTCTGTACAACCTCTATGATGCCATCCGCCTCAGCCGCCTGCTCGACCTCGAGCTCCGATACGACAAAAACGAAACCCCCTTCACCATGCCGGAACTGTTCGAAGGCGTCCGCAACGCCATCTGGGTCGAACTGGAAAACGCAAAAAACATCAACAGCTTCCGCAGGAATCTTCAGCGTGCGCATCTGAACCGGCTCATCCGGCTCGTGGTCAACCCCGCCAGGGGCACCCCCGAAGACGCGTCCACCCTGGCCCGCGCCGACCTGGCCGCCCTTAAGGCCGCCATCGACAAAACGCTTTCAACCCCCGGTCTCGACACCCACACACGGGCGCACCTGGACGAGACCACCGCCCGCATCAACGCCGCGTTAAAGGCCGGAATCGTACGGCAATTGGGAGGAAGATAGAACAGCCGACAATCGTGCGGCACCACACGATGCAGAGGAGGCGCTCCTCCATGTCAAAACAGACGGACATCCGGATCTGTGAAGTCGAAATCGGATTTGAAGACCATCCCTACCGCACCCCCCTGAAATTCGGCGGGGTTGTCACCACCCACTGTGTGCTGATGAACATCACCATTCAGGTTGAAAACGGTGAGGGAAAGCAGTCCGGAGGATTCGGGTCAATGCCCCTGGGAAACGCCTGGTCATTCCCTTCCCAGCGCGTCAGCTTCAACGAATCGATGGCGGCCATGAGGCGCCTGGGCAACCGAATGGCCGAAATGACCCGGCAGCTCCGGGACAGCGGGCACCCCATTGACCTGATGGTCGATCTGGAACACCGGTTTCTCGACCTGGCGGTGGAAGTCGAAAAAGAACTCGACCTTGCCGATCCCATCCCCAAACTCTGCACCCTGGTCACCGCCAGCCCCATAGACGCCGCCCTCCACGATGCCTTTGGAAAAGTGAACGGCATCAACAGCTACGACGGACTCGGCAGCGACTGCATGGCCCACGACCTTGCCCACTACCTCAACGATGACTTTCGGGGCGAATACCTGGGCCGGTACACCTCGCGCCAGCCCAAGCCCCGGATGCCGCTGTACCACCTCGTCGGCGCGCTTGACCCCCTCACGGCCGCCGACATCGACCAGCGCATCGACGACGGCCTTCCCGAAACCCTCCCCGAGTGGATCTCCGCCGACGGGCTCACCCACCTCAAAATCAAACTCAACGGGGACGACCTGGCCTGGGACGTGGACCGGGTCTGCAGCGTAGACCGGGTCGCGTCCGGGGCGCAGGCCGCCCGGGGTGTGGAGAACTGGGCCTATTCCCTGGACTTCAACGAAAAATGCCAGAACGTCGATTACCTCCTCGACTTCCTCGCCCGGATCCAGGAAAAAAGCCCGGGTGCCTTCGAACGGGTCGCCTACATCGAACAGCCCACCGCGCGGGACCTCAAAGCCAACCCGGAAAACAAAATGCACCGGGCCGCGCACATCCGGCCCGTCGTCATCGACGAATCCCTGGACGACTTCGAAAGCCTGCTCCTCGCCCGTGAACTCGGCTATTCGGGCGTGGCGCTGAAAGCCTGCAAAGGGCAGTCCGGGTCCCTGCTTATGGGCGCGGCCGCGCAGAAATACGGCATGTTCCTATGCGTGCAGGACCTCACCTGTCCCGGCGCGTCCTTCCTCCACTCGGCCGGGCTGGCCGCGCGTGTGCCCACGGTAACCGCAATCGAAGGCAACGCGCGGCAGTACTGCCCTGAGGCCAACACCGGGTGGGCGGAACGGTTCCCCTCCATCTTCCAGGTCCAGGACGGAACCCTGGGAACGGGGTGTCTCACCGGGGATGGACTTGGACATTAAAAATTCACCATGCATATTGTTCACACCGACCTCGAAATCCAGCGCGAACCCTTTGCGCACCCCTTCGGCTTCAAAGGCGCCGCCTTCCACGAAAAATGGAACCTTGTCGTCCGCCTGAGAGACGATGCCCAACACGAGGCCTTCGGCTTGGGCGGCCTGGCCGTCCTGTGGGCCGATAGGGACGTCTTCTCAGCGCATACCGAAACCGGCGGCAACGTCTTGATGACCGCCCTTTTGGAATACGCCCTGCAGCAGGTCAAACGCCGGGACTATACAGACCCCATGGCCATCCTGGCCGATCTCCTCCCGCAGGTGCACGATTATGGCAAGACCGTGACCCACAACCCCAACCTGCGGCTCACCTTCTCTCTCATCTCCCTCGTCGCCCTGGACAACGCCGCCTGGATGCTCTACGCCAGGGAAAACGGCATCCACACCTTCGATGACCTCATCCCCTTGCCCTATCGCCCCTACCTCTCCCACCGCCAGACCCATCTTGCCAGCGTCCCCCTGGTTTCCTACGCCCTCCCTATGGACGTCGTCCGGAGCGTCCTGGACAGCGGTGCCTGTATCCTGAAGATCAAGATCGGCCAGCCCGGAAGCGAATCCGAAATGCTGTGCAAGGACATAGACTGCCTGACCCGAATCCACGAGGCCGCCCGCGCTTGCGAGACCCCGATGACCGACTCCGGAAAGGTCCTCTATTACCTGGACGCCAACGGCCGGTACAAAAAAAAAGAAACCATCGCCCGGCTACTCGACCACGCCCGAAAAATCGGCATGCTCGACCGCATCCTCCTCTTCGAAGAACCCTTTGACGAAACCCTGGAAGTCGACGTCACGGACCTCCCGGCCAGATTCGCCGCAGACGAGAGCCTCCACACCGTCCGGGACATCAACACCAAAATCCAGCAGGGATACGGGGCTGTCGCCCTCAAACCGGCCGGCAAGACCCTCTCCCTCACCTTTCAGATGGCCGCCGCCGCCGCCGAGGCCGGGGCTTACTGCTTTGTGGCGGACAACGCCTGTGTGCCTACCCTCGTGGAATGGAACAAAAACGTCACCGCGCGCCTGCCCGCATTCCCCGGTGTCAGGGGCGGCATCCTGGAATCCAACGGCCCTGAAACCTACGCCACCTGGCCCGACCTTCTGGCGGCATACCCCATCCCGGACGCGGCCTGGCTCAGGCCCCGGTCCGGCGCTTTTATCCTGGACAATGAGTACTACCGTCAAAGCGGCGGCATTTTCTCGGATCCGATGCCCTATGCAAAGCTGTTTCGATCTTTTTAAACCCCGGAGGGTCAAACCCCTACCGCGAACAATCAAATCGTAAAATGCAACGGACGATCACAGGCATCGCCCCTGCAGTCAGGAAACGCTATGCAATCTCCACACGGTGTTCATTTTTCAGCATATCGTCCCCCGGTCATGGGTAGAAACGGCATGGTCACATCCGGCCATCCGCTCGCCTCTCAGGCCGGCATCCAGGTCCTGATGGCCGGTGGCAATGCCATAGACGCCGCCATCGCAACCGCCGCTGCGCTGGGCGTGGTCGAGCCGGCCAGCTCCGGCGTTGGCGGCGACGGATTCCTCCTCATCCACTGGGCGGAAACAGGCGCCTTGACCTGTGTGAACGCCACCGGCGCCGCCCCTGCTGCGGCAACCCGCGACCTCTACATCGAAAGCGGCGGCATCCCGATGAAAGGCATCCGCAGCGTCTCGGTCCCCGGGCTGGTGGACGGCTGGCTCATCGCCCACGAGCGTTACGGCGTACTCAGCCTCAATCGGGTATTCGACCCTGCCGTATCGCTGTGTGAAAACGGCTTTCCCGTCAGCCACAAATTCGCCGCATCGCTCAAAGGCGAAAACAAGCGCTTCGCCTCCCACCCCTGCACCCGCGCCGTATTCACCCGCGACGGCCGGCCGCTGAACCCCGGAGAAATCCTGTATCAAAAAGACCTCGGCAGAACCCTGCAAAAAATCGCGGCAGAAGGACGCGGCACCCTCTACGAAGGAGAAATCGCCCGCGAAATCGTCAAATTCAGCGAGGCCTGTGACGGACTGCTCACCCAAAAAGACCTCGTTGACCACCACGCCCACTGGGACCATCCCATCCATACAACCTACCGGGGCTACCGTGTCTACGAAACGCCCCCCAACTCCAGCGGCCACATTCTCCTGCAGGAACTGAACATCGTCGAAAACTTCGACCTGCGGTCCCTGGGCTGCAACACCACCGAAAGCATCCATATGATGGTCGAAGCCAAAAAACTCTCCTTTGCAGACCGGGAAAAATACCTGGCCGATCCCAGGTGGGTCGACATCCCCCTCAAAGGCATGCTCTCCAAAGCCTACGCCACCCGGCAAACCGAACGCATCGACCTCAACCGGGCGCTCACCGACGTCCCCTCCGGTTCGCCCGAATCGTTTGAAGACACCACCTGTTTCTGCGTCGCCGACCGATGGGGAAACGCCGTCTGTGTCCTGCAGAGCATCCAGTCCGGGTTCGGCTCGAGCCTCATTGCGGGAAATACCGGCATCCTGCTCAACAACCGGATGACCTACTGGCACCTGGACGCCGATCACCCCAACTGCCTCATGCCCGGCAAGCGGGTGCGCCACACCATGAATCCCGTCATCGTAACAAAAGACAACAAACCCCTCCTCGTCTGCGGCACCCCGGGCGCGGACACGCAGGTGCAAACCAACCTCCAGCTCATCACGCACATCCTCGACTTCGGCATGACCCCCCAGGAGGCCGTGGAGGCCCCCCGCTGGCGCAGCCTGCAAAACCCGATGGAATCCACGGTCCCCCACACCTGTGCGGACGTGCTGCAGCTGGAAGGGCGCTTCCCCCAAAACGTCCGTGACGGCCTCGCCCAAAAAGGGCATGACCTCCAGGTCCTGAAAGACTGGGGCGGTCCCGGCAGTGCGCAGGCCATACTCATCGACCCCGAATCCGGCGCCCTGATCGGCGGCTCGGACCCGAGGCGGGACGGATATGCGGTCGGATGGTAAGACCCGCACCCCCTGACCTGTCACACCAACGCAGATTAAACCCCCGGAGGCATGGACCGATGCACAACCGGGAACTCGCAACAGCCCGCGCCCAATTTGAATCGGACGGCTTTTACATCTGCGCACAGCCGGTCATCCCCGACGACCTCATT
Organism: Candidatus Latescibacterota bacterium; assembly: GCA_012270675.1. GTDB lineage: Bacteria > Latescibacterota > UBA2968 > UBA2968 > JAAXHW01. The sequence goes on from JAAXHW010000002.1 coordinate 7,914, forward strand.
CAGCGCGCAATCGCAGGCATGGATGCCGTCAGATTCGGCCACTACGAAACCGGCCTGCCGCCCCACAAATGCTACTGGAAGCCGGGAGACGACCCTCAAAAACTCGGCAAAATCGACGTGCCCCAGGGGTCCAACCAGGCGATCATGGACCTGTTCACCCACCCGGCCATTGCGGAACTGGCCGCGGCGATCACGGGCGCAAAATGGATCCAGGCCTGGTGGGGGCAGCTGCTCTACAAGCCCCCCCTTGCCCGGAATACGGAAGGGGGCCAAAACATTGGCTGGCATCAGGACGCACAATACTGGAAGGACTGGGAGGCGGGAAGCGAACTCTTCACTGCCTGGGTCGCCCTCAGCAACGTCACCCCGGATGCCGGCCCCATGAAGCTTGTGCGCGGGTCAAACAAATGGGGCCTGCTCGACCAGGGCTTCTTCTACGAGCAAGACCTCGAAGCACTGCGCGGGGGAATTGCCATCCCTCCCGGCCAGACCTGGGAAGAGGTCGAGGTCATCCTGCCGCCCGGAGGCGTCAGCTTCCACCACAACCTGACCTACCACGGCAGCGGTCCCAACCGATCAGCAGAACCGAGGCGGAGTTTTGCGATCCACATGCGCACGGAGAAATCCAGTCCGGCGACCCGGTCCAAAGAAGGACATATGGCCTACATCGACAATCCAGCGTACTGCCCCACGATCTACCGCCGCGAGCAAAAACCAGAACCTTCTGTGCCGTAACGCTTTTCATGTCTTTTCCAGAATCTCCAGATACGCCTTCACCGTATTGGCCAGCCCCATCTCCAGCGCCTCGCCGATCAGCGCGTGGCCGATGGACACCTCCAGGATGCCTGGAATCGAGCAGAACTTGCCCAGGTTCTCCAGATTCAGATCGTGTCCGGCGTTCACGCCCAGGCCCGCGTCCTGAGCGATCTTCGCCGCTTTTGCGTAGCCCTCGAAAACGCCCTCCAGGTCCTTCCCCTCCCGGAACGCCTCCGCATACGGCTCCGTGTAAAGCTCGATCCGGTCCGCCCCGACCATCCGGGCCCTGGGAATCTCATCCGAATCATAATCCATGAACAGACTCACCCGGCTGCCCAGGTCCACCATCTCCTGGATGACCGGGCCGAGGCGCTCACCGTCCTTTGAGAGGTCCCACCCGTGGTCCGACGTAAACGCCTCCGGTGAGTCCGGCACCAGCGTACACTGCGTCGGCTTCACCTTCCGCACGATCTCCATGTACCCGGTCTCAAACGGATTCCCCTCGATGTTGAACTCCACGCCTGTCACGATCTCAGCCACCTCGTAAACATCCGAAGGCCGGATGTGCCGCTGGTCCGGCCGTGGATGCACCGTAATCCCGTACGCCCCCGCCTCGATACAGATCTGCGCCGCCCGCGTCACGCTGGGAATCCCGATTGTCCGGGTATTTCGCAGCAGCGCAACCTTGTTGACATTTACACTGAGCTGGGTCATCTTACAGGTCTCCTCATCCGCTAAGTGCTTTCTTCAGCTCGTCCGCCAGAATCTCAACCCCCTGCTGCATCTTCTTTATGGGGAGAAACGCGTAGCCGATCCTGAACCCGTTGAGGTGAGGCTTGCCGAAAAAGGCTTCACGGGATAAATTAAGGATTGACATTTAGTGATACCGTATGTAGTATTATACTATGAACAAAATCAGGGTGGTTATTGATACAAATGTGTTACATGCAGGATTATACTCGTCCAGAGGAGCGTCATACAAAGTCTTGCGGGCGATTGAACACGGTCGAATCAGAATCGCCCTGTCGACGACACTTTTGTTTGAGTATGAAGATATTCTAAAAAGGCATCAGTCGATACTGGATTTGTCCGACAGAGAAATCGAGGAACTCCTGGACGACCTGTGCAAGTGTAGCGATCACCAGAAGATCTACTTCCTTTGGAGGCCCCAACTACCAGATCCCAAAGACGATCACATTCTGGAATTGGCCGTGGCTGCTGGAACAACCCTGATCGTAACCCATAACATTAAGGATTTTGAGAAAACCGAAGCATTCGGTATTCGAGCCGTAACCCCAAGACAGCTATTGGAGGAAATAGAATGAGTGCATTGAGCTTGCGACTGCCGGACTCTATCCATCGACAAATCAAAGCAATCGCCAAAAGAGAAGGCGTGTCGATCAACCAATTCATATCCACAGCGGTCTCCGAAAAAATCTCTGCAATCATGACCGAAGAATATCTGACGACACGAGCCGGGAGAGCAAAAAAAAGCGCGTTTAAGAGCGTACTGGACAAAGTACCTGATCGAGAGCCGCTGCCAGGCGACGAGACCTGAAATTCAGTCGCTCACTCCCGCCAGTGCCGCCGGACCTTCACCGGCACCACCGGCACCTCCCAGTAATCGGGCGGGGCGTCTTCCCACCCGGGCACCGTCATCGCGTCCCGGTCCCAGACCACCTCTCCTTTTCTGAGGGTCAGCTTACAAACCAGCCGGTCCTCGCCGTCCATCCGGGTGTGCCCACAATCCCGGTAGGAAAATGCTCCCTTCAGGTGCTCCAGCACGGCTACGTCCGCCTCGACCCCCACGCTCAGCGTCCCCAGTTCCGGACGCCGGATCGCCCGGGCGGGCGTCACCGTGGACCGGTAGATCACCTCCTCCAGGGGCATGCCCATCACCAGGCACTTGGACATCGTATCCAGCATGCTGAACACCGGCCCCTGGATGTTGCCCATGTGCAGGTCCGTACTGATCGAATCGGGCACGAACCCTTCGGCAATCGCCCGCGCCCCGTTCCGGAACCAGAAGCTCGCACTTCCATGGCCCAGGTCGAACCAGATCCCCCGCTCCCGGGCCTCATACATATACGGGTAGACCTTTCCCTTCTCATCGATGACCGGAAACTGCCGGGCGAACACATGGGTGTGAATATCCCCCGGCCTGAGCATCTTCAGAAGCAGGTCCGGGTAGGACCGTTCCGGGGGTCGCGGCCAGAAATCCACCATCACCGGCATTCCGCAGCGTTCTCCCGCCTGCACCGCCCGTTCCACCGACTCCCAGGGGGGGTGCTCCGCGTCGAACGGCTCCCGGGGCCAGTAGTGCGCCGTCTTGATGCCCACCACCACGTCGGCGTGCGCCGTGGCGGCCCCGGCTGCGGCGTCCACATCGAACGTCCGGATATTCTGCTCGGGGTCTCCCATCCCCGGCGCGGAAATATTCACATAAGCCAGAATCCGCGTGACCGATCCTTCGATCACCGTCTCCCTGAAATGCGCCATCTCCTCGCTCCCCGCGCTGCCGGTATCCACGCATGTTGTCACGCCCGACCCCGGGAAGTGGGCGTCCGCGTTCAAACTGGCCATAAAAAGTCCGGGCCTCCGGGGCTGCCGTGTGATGTAGGCGTGGATATGAATATCAATAAGCCCCGGCGTCACCAGCAATCCCGATACGTCCACCACATGCGCCGACGCATCAGCCGGGATCGCCTCCTCCACCCGGGCGACCTTCCCCTTCCGAATGCCCACATCCCGAACCGCATCCACATGGTTGGCCGGATCGATCACCCGGCCCCCTTTCAGCAGCAGGTCCAGCTTCTCGCAACGTTCCGACGCCATCGTGCACAGCCCTCCCCTTTTGAACCTCGGAGACGCAGAGGACGCGGAGAAAAGACAAAAAAGGGTTACCATCCGGTTCTCTCTGCGGTTCCCGGGTCTCCGTGGTACGTCTTCATATGGACCGATAAACGCCTCCAGGCGCGCTTGCTATTATACGGCGAGGTCGTATATTATACAACCATCCATTCGACAGCTCCGACGGGAAGGCGGAATCCGTTCCCGCCCACCCTGAATTTCTCCGGAGGAATAATGCCCGCACAATCTCTCATCCATCTGCTGGACCTCTCCGGCCGGGTCGCCCTCATCACCGGCGCCAGCCGGGGCATCGGCAGAAGCATCGCCAGAGTCTTTAAACAGGCCGGCGCGAACCTGACCCTCACCGCACGCACGCCCGGCCCCCTGCAGGACGTCGCCGCCCAACTCTCGGCGGAAGATGAGGAGGCCACCGTCCTCGCCCTCCCCTCCGATGTCGCCGTCGAAGCCCAGGTCAACCAGGTCGTGCAGCAGACCCTGGACACCTTCGGCAGAATCGACATTCTGGTCAACAACGCCGGCCTGATCAGCCCCGGCCCGTACATTGACATTGACCCGGCAGAGTGGGACCGGGTCATCTCCGCCAACCTCACCGGCGCCTACTTCTGCGCCCGGGCGGTCGCCCCGCTCATGGAAAAACAGAAAAGCGGCAGAATCGTCAACATCGCCTCCATCAGCGGCCAGACCGGCGGCGTCTCCGGCGGGGTGCACTATGCCAGTTCCAAGGGCGGCATGATCGCCATGACCAAAACCCTCGCCCGCGACCTGGCCCCCTCCAGCATCACGGTCAACGCCATCACCCCCGGCGTCATCGACACCAACCCGGAAGGCCTCACCCCCCAACAACGCAGAGAGATCGAAAGCATCATCCCCCTCGCCCGGTTGGGCGCCCCCGAAGACATCGCCTATGCCGCCCTCTTCCTGGCCTCCCCGATGGGTTCGTACATCACCGGGGCCACGATCGACGTAAACGGGGGATTTCTGAAACGGTGAACAATCCTCTTGTTCGGAGCAAAGGTGGTATTCAGGCGGGAAGCGGGACAGGAGGCTGCCCCCATGTCTCACGGCAATCCAACGCTGCTGATCGGTGAGAGATGCGCTGTCCGCGTGCAGGTCGAACGGGTGGACGACGGACGCCCCGTATGGCGCAGCCACGGACTGGCGCCAGAGACGGACGCCGTCCGCGTAGACGCCCACCACGGCGACTTCGTGGGCCCGCTCGTGGGCGGCAGCGTACTGCCCGCGGGGCAGTATCGGTACACGTGGGAGCCGGGCGGGTCCGACGCGGCGTCGTTCAACGTCGCTGCGCGCACCCTGTTCGACTTCGACCTGACATCGGTCAGCGCCGAGCAGCTGAGCCTCACGCGGCGCTGGCAGGCATGTGGCCGGTGGGAGCCGGGGGCAGAGAGCCTGGGCGCCGCCTCAGACACGGCCTATCTGTTCGCCGAGGGCGAGATGCACGGCGAGATACGGGCCCGGTACGTGCGCGACGACCCGCCGAACGAAACCGTTTCCTGGGGCCTGATCGCCCGCCACTACAACGCGTTCGCCCATGTCCGACTTGAGTGCCGTGGAGGGCCGGATGTCTTGCGGCTGCGACTGGTGCGTGCCGAAGGGACCGCCGGGAAGCAGGCGTGCGTCACCGTCGCCGAGGGCCAGGCTCGCGGCAGCCGAAGACCGACCGAACTGGTCTGGAATCTGAATGGATCAAAGCAGCAGGTCCGCGTCGACGGCGCCGTGGTGCTCGAGGCGGACGAGGGTTTCATGGGAGGCGTCACAATCGCCGGCCTGTTCGCAACGGCGGGAAGCGTCCACTGGCACCGATGGTCCATGACCACCACACAGCCTGTGCCGAGACATACGATCAGGCGTGACGCCTACCGTGCGGTCCTGAGGCCGGGAAACGTGTCCCTGCTGCAGCTTCTTGAAAGCGAAGCCCCCGACCAGAACCTCTGTTGGGAAAGTGGAATCCAGTTCGGGCACATCGGCGGCTCGGAACTGAAATTCACGCAGGACGCCCGCCAGCAGGTCGTGGCTGCGGGGCCTGTCGCCACCACCGTGACCTGGCAGGGCCCGATGCCGAAGTTCTTCGACCAGTCCCGGGACATCCGGGGCGCGGCTCGCGGCCAGGTGAACTTCTATCCGGACCGAATCGTCATCGCCGACGAGGTCCTGACCTGGGTACGGCGTTCGGTGGGGCCGGACTTCGACCTTCTCGGGCGAATCATGGCCGGGCCGGCCCGCGTCGCACTGGCGGGCGAGCGGTCCTTTCGGCCCTGGACCCTGCCCGCCACCGGCGATACGCAACGGATACGCCATGGGGCGATGCCCTTTCCCGTAGCCGCCGCTTTTCCCTTCGATCTGGGCGGCTCGCAGTGGTGGCTGCTGGCCGTGATCGACCTGCGCTACCCCGCGGATGCGGACCTGCCCACGAGCCTGTTCGCCTGGCAGTGCCCTCGGGGCCTGACGGCCAGCCACGACTTCCGCGTCGCTCCAACCACGCCTGGAATCGAATACGCCTGCTCAATCCTCGTAAGCTGGTGCCGCGGCGAAGCCGACCCCGAGCAGAAGGTGCTGAACCTGAGGGACGACTGGACGGCCCCAATGGGGGTCGAGGCCGTCGTGGGCCACACCGTCACCTACGACCCGACCCTGGAGCAGCCCCGCGAGGCGATCGATTTCAACGGCTGTTTCGACCGCGCCTCGGGGCGCTACGTCGTGGCGGCCAACAGCGGTGCCCTGAACGTGAAGCTGCACCCGGGCGCCGTCCCCCGCCGGGCCGCGGGTTTCACGGTCCGCAACTGGCCGACGGGTGCGGAGCCGCACTGCACCCTCGACGGCCGGCCAGCCAGCCACGGCGACGTGTTCGTCCAACCGGCGCGGCACGACGAACTCTGGCTGTGGCTGAACCGCCGCCTCGACGGGCCAATCGAACTGACCGTCCGAAGTGAGGCGTAGAGAGTGGCGACGGGCGTGGATGCAGGCAAAAGATCTGGAGAGCTTTCCCTGATGTCTGAAAATCAAAGGCAATATTCACAAAAAGGAGGCCCCAATGGTCTATGAACTTCGCACCTACAGAATCCCCGTTGGACGGATGTCGGACATCCTCAACCGGTTTGAAACGATCACCTTCGACCTCTTCGACAGGCACAGCATCCAGGTCGTCGGCTTCTGGACCCGGACGGACGTCAACGAACTCGTCTACATCTGCAAATACGAAAGCGAGGAGGCCATGGAAAAGGCCTGGGACGCCTTTCGCGCCGATCCCGACTGGATCGCAGCCCGGGACAAAACCGAGGCCAACGGCCCCATCGTCGACGAAGTGATCTCCCACGTCCTCGTCCCCACCGCCTTCTCACCGATGCAATAGGCATCCATGTTGCGGATTGCGGAACGCGATATGCCTTGCCTGCTGTGTTTTACGGTACAATCTGATTGCCATTCTCGTCCAGAACAATAAGCGCATTGACAGGGCAGATGGTGCAGGCCTCGATCAACCTCTCCCGGTCTACCTGTTCGGGATGCTTGAACGCCACAATATCGTCCTCGCCAAGCTCGAACGCCTCGGGGGCTATTCCGATGCAATCTTTGAAGGCCGCACACGTCATCCGATCAATACGAACCGTTAATGCGCCAACGTTTCGTTCGGCAAAATCCGCCATACGTTATCTCCCCTTTTCTCTCAACCCTGATCCAATATCTCCTCCGAAGCGGGAGACCTTGAAAGCGCCTCCTTGAGAATTTTGCCGGATTTGAAAGCCACCTTCCGCCGCGCAGGCACAAAGACCCGTTCCCCTGTCTTGGGATTACGGGCGTCCGGGCGTGCGTTCGTCTCCTTAACGGTCCAGGCCCCAAACCCTCGGATCTCAACCCGGTTGCCCTGGCTGATGGCGCCGATCAAGGCCTCAAACGCCGTATCCACGGCAGGCCGGGCCAGTGCCTTGCTGCAGCCCAACTCGCTGGAAAGAATACGTGCCAGATCCGCTCTTTTTACAGTTCCCATACGCCCTCCCTCTAACCGCAGATGGGTTGAACCAACGAAATGTAAGTTACGTGATATGGAACGGGATATCCAGAGATAAATGAAGGCCAAATGACACCCCCCGGGTCAGCGCCCCTCGCCCCCCCGCCCGGCGGCCGATCCCCGGGAGGAGCGACCCTGTGGCCTTTTTCTTGCACGAAGGCCGGAGTCACATTATATTTGGCAGGATTCCAAAACGCGTGACAGCCACTTCAGACGTTTTCCCATAGAAAAAGGGGATCTGAATGGACAAACTCGAACGACGTGACTTTCTTAAAAAAGCCTCGGCCGCCACCCTGGCCGGTGGGGCTGCGCTGGTGGCTGGCTGCGCCTCCCCCAAACAGCAGGAAGCCCCGACCGTGCGTTCAACCAGGACCTATGAGTGGAAAATGGTCACCACCTGGCCTCCCCACTTTCCCATCCTGGGCGAAAGCGCCGATATGCTGGCCCAATGGGTGGAAGAAATGTCCCGGGGCCGGCTCAAAATCCACGTCTACGGCGCGAATGAACTGGTCCCTGCCTTTGAGGGGCTTGAGGCGGTAAGCCAGGGTGTCGCCCAAATGTGCCACAGCGCCTCCTACTACTGGGCGGGCAAAGCGCCCGCGTCCCAATTCTTTGCGGCGGTCCCCTTCGGCATGAACGCCCAGCAGATGAACGCCTGGATCCTGGGCGGAGGCGGACTTAAGCTCTGGGAGGAACTCTACATGCCCTTCAACCTGGTCCCCATGCCGGTGGGCAACACCGGCTTCCAGATGGGGGGCTGGTTTAACAAAGAAATCAACACCGTAGGCGACCTCAAAGGCCTGAAAATGAGGATCCCCGGCCTGGGCGGCAAAGTGATCGATAAAGCAGGGGGATCGCCCGTCCTGTCTCCCGGAGGCGAGCTCTATACCAACCTGGAGCGCGGCGTCATCGACGCAACCGAGTGGGTCGGCCCCTATCACGATTATCTGATGGGATTTTACAAAGCCGCCAGGTATTACTACTACCCCGGCTGGCACGAACCGGGCACCGTCATCGAATTGTTCGCCAACAAAAACGCCTTTGAGCAGCTGCCGAAAGACCTCCAGACCATTGTCCGGACCGCTGCCGCGCGGTCCAATGTGTGGACCCTCTCTGAATTTGAATCCAAAAACAACATCTATATGAACAAATTGATCAACGAACACAACGTCCAGCTCCGGCAGTTCCCGGATGAAGTGCTGCAAACCCTGAGGAAATTCTCACAGGAAGTCGTGGACGAAGTCGTGGAAACCGACCCGATGAGCAAGAAAGTATTCGAATCCTTCAGCGCCTTCCGAAAAAACGTCACGGGTTGGTCCCAGGTCTCCGAGAAAGTGTATTACGCCAGGATCAGCCTGTAGGGACAACTCCCTCATCTTTTAAAAAAAGCCCTGGGCAAAACCCGGGGCCTTTTCTGTAGCGATCGGTGGCTGCTTATCTCATCAGGTATTGCGGCAGCCAGGTCGCCATCTCCGGGAAGAAAATCACCAGCCCCAGCCCGACCAGTTGAATCACAATAAAAGGAACAATTCCCCGGTAGATCTGCCCGGTTCGGATTTCGGGAGGGGCAACTCCTTTGAGGTAGAAAAGGGAAAACCCGAACGGCGGCGTCAGAAATGACGTTTGCAGATTCATCGCAATCAGAATTCCCAGCCACAGCAGATCCACGCCGAACGTAACGAAAATCGGCGCCACAACCGGCACGATAATAAACGTAATCTCGATAAAATCGATGAAAAATCCGGCAATAAAAATAATCACCATCACCAGGGCCAGAAAGGTATGCGGGCCCATATTCGCGTCCATGATGAGCCGGGTGAGATAGTCGTCCCCCCGCATCCCCCGAAACACCAGCCCAAACGACGTGGCACCCACTAAAATGATGAATACCATACAGGTCAGGTGGGTGGTTCCGGCCATAACCGATTTTAACGTCTCATAGGAAAATTTCCCCTGAACAATCGTCAACACCGTAGCGCCTAAAGCCCCCACAGCAGCGGCCTCGGTCGGCGAGGCAATCCCGGCAAAAATAGACCCCAGCACCGCAAAAACCAGAAGAAGAGGCAGGACAAACGCCTGCAGCACCCGCCTTACCATCGCCCGGCCCCTGAACCGATCCAACTCTTCTTTGGGCATGGTCGGTGCCCAATCCGGTTTGGTCATTGCGACCACCACAATCCAGATCAGGTACAGAAAGACCAGCGCAAACCCTGGAATCACCGCCCCCATAAACATATCGCCGATCGAAACGTTGAGAATACTGCCCAGCAGCACCAGCACGATGCTGGGAGGAATGATCTGCCCCAGCGTCCCGGACGCCGAAATTGTCCCGGTCGACAGCTCCGGACGGTAGCCCCGCTTCAGCATCGTGGGCAGACTCAACAGCCCCATCGTCACCACCGTGGCCCCTACAATGCCCGTTGAAGCCCCCAGCATCGCGCCCACCACCACCACCGAAATCGCCAGCCCGCCGCGCAGCCGTCCAAACAGCAGCGCCATCGTCTCCAACAGCTCCTCCGCCAGACCCGATTTCTCCAGCATCACCCCCATATAGACAAACAGCGGCACGGCAATCAGCACATAATTGGTCATCACCCCCCATATTCTCAAGGGGAGCAGATTAAAAAAATGTATACCAAAGGTCAAATACCCCAGGATGAACGACACGCCGCCCAGCGTAAACGCCACGGGATACCCGAACAACAGCAGAATGAATAGCACCGCAAAAAGAATCAGGGGCATCGCCTCAATCATGCGCCGGCCTCCCCGTCGTCGCCTTCCATACCCAGAACCCCAAATAGCGATTGAAGCGCCAGTGCGAACCCCTGTAAAATCAACAGAAAAAACCCGATCGGAATCATCGCCTTCAGCACGAACCGCGCCGGCAGCCCGCCCGGATCCGGCGAAGTTTCACCGATCATATAGGCGTTGACAACAAACGTTTTCGAACTCCACACGGCAATCAGGCAGAAAGGGATCAAGAAAATAAGACTTCCGGTAAAATCGACCCAGGCTCTGGTCCTGGGGGAAAACCGCGTATAGAACAGGTCCACCCGCACATGCCCGTCCTGTTTTAAGGTATAGGCCGCGCCGATCAAAAAAATAGCGGCAAACAGATGCCATTCCAGCTCCTGCACGGCCACGACGCTGTTTTTGAGCAAATAGCGCGTAAACACATCATAACAAACCACAAGCACCAGCAGCGTGGTCAACCATGAGACCCCAAAACCGATGATTTCGTTCAACCGATTCACAAACTGCACGTACGCACGAGCAAACCTCAAGGCAAACTCCTTAGAAGTTGTTTTAAAATTCCCGGTGAGTTCCCGAGCGCGAGCGAAAATGTGGCGGCGCATTTCTCTGCATCTCTTGTGCTGTAACCGTACACGCACGCGCACGCGTTTCGCCTCCGGGCCTGAACCGGCGCACGCGCCCATAATTATCCCTCAAACCATCCATCTGTCAAGCAGAATCTCCCCTACCCCGGAGAATCCGGCAGGAGCGGACCAGATTGGCATTGACACGGAAATGGCGCGCTTATATTTTGCAGCATCCTCTTGCTTACCCAAAAACGCTCATGGCCCGGTGGGGCTGATATTCAACGGTTTGCGAACTGCAGAGGAAACTGCACAACGCGTTTCCAAAACCCTCTCCCGGAGGCCCCTATGTCAACCCCTGTGAACAAAATCGCGGACCCCACCCGCAGGCTGCAGCCGTCCTCTGTCCGGGAAACCGCAAAACCGATCCACCTGATCGACTGCGATGTGCATCACTTGCTGCCCGGTCCCAAAGCCCTCTTCCCCTACCTTCCCAGGCATTATGTTGAATACATCCAGGACTTCGACAGCATGATGCCTCAAATTGGGTACACCAATATGCCCGGGAAAGGGAGCCGCCACGACCTCTGGACCGATTCCGATGTGAACCCCGCCACGGCTGTCGACGTGGCCCGTCAAAAACACCTGGACGCCTACGATATCGACATCGCCGTCCTCACCGGCGGCCCCTACGCGGCAGCCGTTCACCCCGACTGCGACTACGCAGCGGCCTACTGCCGGGCATTTAACGACTGGACCCTGGAAACCTGGGTCTCGGCCGATTCCCGTTTTCGGGCATCCATTCATATTGCACCCACAGACCCCGAGCAGGCTGTCAACGAAATCGAACGCCTCGGCCCTCGCTCCGAATTTATCCAGGTTCTAATGCCTGCCGGAGCGCGTCTCCCCTTTGGCAACCGCTTCTACCACCCCATCTACGCCGCCTGCGAACGCCAGGGGCTGCCCGTCTGTGTCCACTTCGGCAGCGAGGGCGCCGGCGTCGCAGGTCCCCCTACCGCAGCCGGATATCCCTCTTACTACCTGGAGATGCGAATGGCCCGACCCCAGGTCGCCATGGCACACGTGGTCAGCCTCATCTGCGAAGGGGTGTTCGAAAAGTTCCCCGACTTCCGGTTCTTTTTCATCGAGCAGGACATCTTCTGGGTACCCGGCCTGATGTGGCATATGGATGCCGACTGGAAGGCCCTGCGAGACTACACCCCCTGGGTCAAACGCCTGCCCAGCGACTATCTCCGCCAGCACATCCGTTTTGGAACCCAGCCCATGCTTCAGCCCCCAACGACCGCCGACCTTGAGACCTTCTTAGAATGGCTGCACGCCGATGAAGTCCTGATCTACGCCAGCGACTACCCCCACTGGGACTGGGATGAACCCACCACGCTTCTCACCGGATTCGACGAACCCCTTCGACGCCGGGTAATGGCCGGAAATGCCGCGGAACTCTATGGATTCTGACCTGGGTGGAAAGACCCGATACGTCGTTGCGGATGCCGCCGACCTGCCCCCCGGCCAGCGAAAAATCGTCAAGATCGCCGGCCGGGAAATCGGCATCTTCAACATCAACGGAAACTTCCACGCCCTCCGAAACCTCTGTCCCCACAGGGGAGGCCCCCTGTGCCGCGGCAGGCTCCGCCCCCTTGTGATCGCATCCGATGTCTACCGGATTGCCCACCAGCAGGAAGGCGAGATCCTCAAATGTCCCTGGCACCAGTGGGAGTTCGACATCAAAACAGGACGTGCTTTGTGCGACGAAACCCTCCGGGTCAGAACGTATCCCGTCTTCCTGGAAGGCGACAAAATCGTCCTTTATCTTGCCCCCCGCCCGTGACGTCGGGTACGGCAACTTCTAAGGTACAAAAAAGGGGGAAATAAGTAGTCGCACATATATCTTCTGAAATAATGGAGCCTGCCTTAATGGCAAAGTCAGGTATTCCAACCCATTATTTTACAGCCGGTAAGGAGGTTTACCATGGTATTGGGACAGGGAGATTTTAAATACGAAGCCGTGGAGGGATGGGGAAACCTTCCAGAGGGATGGGTCTTTTCCCTGGTCTCCGATGCGGCGGTCGATTCCCAGGGACGAATCTACGCATTCACACGCGGGAAGCATCCGGTAATTGTGTTCGATAAGGCGGGGAATTTCATCACGTCGTGGGGATACGGAGAGTTCGGCCCCACCTCACCTCTGGTAAGTGAGCCCCACGGGATTTTTATCGGTCCTGGCGACAAGGTCTATCTGGTTGATGCGCTCCAGCACATCGTGCGCAGGTACACGCGGCTGGGCGAAATGGAACGAGAGTGGGGAAGACCCGGGGTGGCCGGTATGACACACTATCGGGGCGAGTACAACATACCGACCGGGGGCGCGATCGGTCCGGATGGGTCGATGTACGTTTCGGATGGCTACGGCAACCGCTGCGTGCACAAGTACTCAAAAGAGGGGAAGCACCTGTTTTCGTGGGGCGAGGGGGGCAACGGCCCCGGCCAGTTCGCCGTGGTCCACAACATCGGCTGCGACAGAACGGGCCGGGTGCTGGTCTGTGACCGGGAGAATAACCGGATCCAGATCTTTGATTCGGACGGTGCGTTTATCGAGGAGTGGACGGACCTGGTCGGTCCAGGGGGGGTGTGCATTGCAAAGGACAATATGATCTATGTAGCAGAGCATGGAGGTGACAGCGTCAGCGTCTGGTCGCCGGAGGGAGAACGAATCAGCCGATTCTCAGGCCCAGACGTTAAGTCCGCGCACGGGATCTGCGTGGACGATGAAGGGAGTATCTACGTGGCCGAAATCAATCGGGGACAACGGCTGCAGAAATTCGTGCGGGTCTCGGGATGCGTTCCAAAATGACACCGAAATCACCCTACACACTGGCGAATAGACGCGACTTCGTCTTGAAAATCACGCGTTTGAGTCTGTGGTACTCCTGGCGCCATTCCAATGGCGGGAACGCCATCGTGGAGGTTCTGAGCAGCCGGACGCCGGTATACCGGCTGACCGAATTCTGGAATGGGGTGTCCCATCCATCCCGGGCCGACTTCCCGTGGGCGTCGTCGCCTTTTGGACAAATTACCGCTCAGCTACAAGCCCTGTGCCGGGATGCTTCCACAACAGCGGAGCATATTGAGGAAACGGGCCTCCAGCTCCTCCTGCCGCACCTCGAGCCCCGAATGGAAAAGGATATCAGGGCATGGCCGTGGCTCCCTTCCGGATATACCCCATACCCCCTGCCCGAAAATCAGCTATCTGGCATCTTCGCGTGTGAGCATTCCCGGAGCAGCGATTTCCTCGATATCCATATCGCAAACAGCTGCATGCCAGACTCACCGTTTCGGGACATGCAAGCGCGGGCCACCGAATTGCTGAACCTTTTGGACTCGGCCTGCGCCAGGCAGCCGGGACTGCGGCAAATCGGCTGCAACAGCTGGCTGAATTCGTTTCCTCCATTCCTGGTGTTATTCCCACCCGGGTGGGCCGCGGACGATCGCTCCGTCGCCGAGGTCGGCTACGCCTTCAACTGGTGGGGGCAGCTGATGGCCAGAGACGGACGCTTCCACGAACGCAACGGAAACCTCATACGGGAGAAGGGTGCATTCCCCTATGCCTCCAGGGATGGGAGGTGCGACATCGCGCCATTGAGGGCGCATCTGCAAAACTTCCTGGAAAATCAGGCACCCGGAACCGGATCTCGTTTGTAATTTGGCAGCATTTGGTCACAGAATGCTCACATAAAAAACAAGGGGTTACGCCTTGTTCACGTAACCCCTTGTTTTTATTGGTGGAGCTGATGGGGATCGAACCCACGACCTCTTGACTGCCAGTCAAGCGCTCTCCCATCTGAGCTACAGCCCCACCTCGTATGCAATGTGGAGGAAGTGTAATAAAGATAGGGAGCTCTGTCAAGGGAAAAGGGGATCAATTCCGCCGACGCATTTGTTCGGGGAGTGTCGATTTCGGTTTTAACGTCATCCGCCAGTTCCCAGACCAGTGCACCCCGGTTTTCCAACCTATTGGCCGAAGACGCTGTGTGGCCATAATACTCGACCGTCTCTAATTTTCCACGCGCGTGGAAAATTTAAAACGCTACCCTTCAGCGCAACGTGTGAAGCCGGTTCTTTGCTTGCCGTCACCCTCTGTTTCGGGCGGCAATCACCCTTCGCCGATCAGCTCTGCAAATGCCTCTTCATTCAGGATCCGGATGCCGAATGCTTCAGCCTTGTCCTTTTTGGAGCCGGGGTTCTCGCCGACCACGACAAGGTCGGTCTTTTTGCTGAGGCTGGAAGTCGGTTTGCCGCCAAGGGATCGGACCAGGTCCTGGGCCTGCTGGCGGCCCCAGCGGGAGAGGGCACCGGTGATGACGACGGTTTTGCCTTCCAGGGGTCCGGGACCGGTGTGTGCCTGCTGTTCGGCTTCGAGCTGCACGCCGGCGGCGCGGAGTTTCTCGATCACGGCCCGGTTTTGCTCGGCACGCAGAAAATCGTGCAGGCTCCGGGCAATCGCGGGACCGATTTCGTGTACGGCTTCGAGGTCCTCAATCGAGGCTTCGCGCAGCCGATCAATCGAGCCGAAGGCGTCGGCGAGGGCACGGGCTACAGTGGCGCCCACGTGACGAATGCCCAGGGCGAAGAGCACGCGGTGAAAGGGCCGGGCCCTGCTGGCCTTCAGAGCGTCGAGCAGGTTTTGAGCGGACTTCTGGGCCATTCGTTCCAGGCCGGCCAGGGTCTCCATGTCCAGGCTGTAGAGGTCGCCGGCGTCGTGTACCCGGGTGTTGGTATTGTCCACAAGCTGGTTCACCAGGGCCACCCCCAGGCCTTCGATGTCCATTGCGGTGCGGGAGGCGAAGTGAAGGATGTTGGCCTTGACCTGCGCGGGGCAGCGGGTGTTGATGCAGCGGATGGCAACCTCGACCTTGTCGTGTACCAGGGGGGTGTTGCAGACGGGGCAGGCGTCCGGGAACCGGAACGGTCTGGACCCGGCAGGGCGTTTTTCCCGGATGACTTCGACGACTTTGGGAATAACGTCGCCGCCTTTTTCCAGGCGTACGGTGTCGCCTTCACGGATCTCTTTGCGTTCGAGTTCTTCCCGGTTGTGCAGGGTGGCACGGCTGACGGTGGTGCCGGCAAGGAGGACCGGTTCCAGTTCTGCAACGGGGGTGACCACGCCGGTGCGGCCGACCTGGAGGACGATTCGGCGGAGGACGGTTTCGGCCTGCTGGGCGGAGAATTTAAAGGCGATCGCCCAGCGGGGGGCTTTGGAGGTGGCGCTGAGTTTGTCCTGCTGGGAGGTGGCGTTGAGCTTGACGACGACGCCGTCGATGTCGTAGGGGAGGGTGTCGCGCTTTCGGTCCCAGGCGTGGATGTGGTCCACAATGTCGTCCAGGGTATCGCAGACAGCACGTTCGGAGTTGACGGCAAATCTCAGGTGTTGGAGATAGTCGAGGGTTTCGGCGTGGGTGTGAAAGGGCGGGTCGGGAGTGCGAAAGAAGTAGGCGAAAAAGCTGAGCCTGCGTTTGGCCACCAGGCGGGGGTCCCGCAGTTTGAGCGACCCGGCGGCCGCATTGCGGGGGTTGGCAAAGGGAGTTTCACCGGCTTTTTCGCGTTCGCGGTTGATGGCCTGGAAGGTTTTGTGAGCGAGGTAGACTTCGCCGCGAACCTCGCAGCGGTCAACGGGTTCTCTGAGGCGGATCGGGATGGAGGGAATGGTTTTGACATTGGGCGTAATGTCTTCGCCCCGGACGCCGTCGCCCCGGGTGACGCCGCGGACCAGGAGGCCGTTTTCGTAGGTGAGGCTGAGGGCCACGCCGTCGATTTTGAGTTCGGCGACGTAACACAGGTCTTCGCTGGGAAGTTCGCGGCGGATGCGGGTTTCGAACTCCCGGAGTTCGTCTTCCGAGTAGGTGTTGTCCAGGCTGAGCATCGGAATGTTGTGGACAACGGTGGGAAAGGTTTCGCTCAGATCGGAACCGACGCGCTGGGTGGGGGAATCGGGGCGGACGAGGTCGGGATGTTCGGCTTCGAGTTCGATGAGTTCCCGGAGGAGCCGATCGAAGTCCTGGTCCGGGATGATGGGGGCGTTCAGGACATTGTACCGGTAGTTGTGTTCGTTGAGTTCCCTGACGAGTCCGTCAATGCGGTCTGCCGGCTTTTCAGACATCCGTTTTGCCTTATCCGTTTATGCTGAGAAGCTGTTTTAAAATTCCCGGCGAGGGAGGGGATTCTGAAGGGCTTTTCGGGCACGGTGCAGGATTTTCCGGGTGGTATCATAGGTGCAGAGGTGTTCGGCGTCGTGGAGGGACATCCAGCGGGCATCGTCGAATTTGGGGGTATCTTCCGGTGTGAGGGGAAGACATCCGGGGGGAGAGAGAACGAGGTAGAAGATGACCTCTTTGTGGTGGGGCTTGGAGGTGTCGGGATCCTGGAAGGTGTAGCGGATCGTCCCCAGGTCGCCGACAATTTCGAGTTTCTGGAGGCCGATCTCTTCAGCAATTTCTCTGAGGGCGGCCTCCTGGGAGGACTCATCCCCCTCAATATGACCTTTGGGGAGGGTCCATTCCCCGTTCGTACGGTGGAGGAGAGCAACCAGGGCGTCCGGGGTGAGGCTGCTGACCACAACCCCGCCCGCGCCCCGGTGATGGTAGGCTTCCGGGGTTTCCAGGACTTGTTTCATGGCAATATGGTAAACCGTTTTTCTGCGTATGCGTCCAGGTCAACCCGGGGGTTACAACGTATTGTCATGGGATGCTCAGAAGCTGTTTTAAAATTCCCGGTGCGTTCCCGAGCGCGAGCGAAAACGTGGCGGTCCAGGCGGGAGAACCCGCCCGTACCCTGGAGATACGGGTGGATTCGACCANNTGCAGCCGCGCGAAGACCGCTGGGGACTTTAAGACAGCTTCTTAGGAAAAAAGCCAGCCGATTATTTCTGTCGGCGGGCTTGTGGTTCTGGATGGTTCATTTCTGGGTCTGGTGAAAATCAGCTCTGCGCTTCTATCGGCTTGTGGAGTTCCTCCTTGAGGAGTTTGCCCGGTCTGAAGTGTGTTTTCCGGCGAGCGGGGACATAGATGATTTGCCCGGTTCGAGGATTTCTCGCTGCTGGTTTGGGACGGGTTTCTTTGACCTGGAAGACCCCAAATCCCCGGATTTCGATCCGGTCGCCGTTGATGAGGCTCTCTCGCATGGCTTCAAAGACCGTATCCACCATCTTTGAGGCCAGATTTTTTTTACAGGCTGTATCCTGACTTACCCTCAACGCAAGATCCTTTTTTGTGGTCGTCGCCAATGGTTACCTCCTTGCTGGGGATCGATATCGCCTTGTGCGGGGATTGGATATCGCATAGAAGGTCGATCAATTTCACTTACGGACCTGATCTGAGCAATCGGTTGTTATTCGACAGGGGAGTCTCAATCCACCCGCCTCTGGATTGTTGGCTGACGAAATCAGGTTGCTTCTCCAAAAGGAACGCAAAAGGTCTGAGAAGAGGGTGATGTCATTTCGGTGGAAAGATGATGATGGAGCGCTTAAATTAACATAATCAATGGGTTGTGTCAAGAAAAATTTGAATTTGACTGTTCACGTTTTGCGCCCTTCGCCAACCTGAAAAATTCAAGCAGAAACCTCCAGATGAACACATACTGTGGTAAACCGTTTTTCAGCGTATGCATCCAGGTCAACCCGGGGATTATAACCAGACGACCTTTTTTCCCTTACACGCAGCCTGCTCCCTGGGTTTGAAGAAAACCGGCTGGGTTCAAAAAGAGTTGTCTTTCAACGACTTATCATTTTCAAGCTGTTGGAAGCTGTTTTAAAATTCCCGGTG
>JAAXHW010000253.1 GCA_012270675.1 Candidatus Latescibacterota bacterium
CCCGCCCTCGGCCCACGCCAACCCCATTCGGGCGCGCGGGACCCGGCCAGGTGGCGGGGCGGTAGATGGCGCCAGCGACGGTCATGGATCCCGATCCGCCTCGGACCGAACCAAGGGCGTTAGGGGACAACCTCGAGGCCTCAAAGCTAACCGTAAGTCTGAGGCCATCTAATAGAGTAAACGTAGTTGAAATACACTACACTAGCAGGCCAATCCCGTGCTATAGCCCCGATTACACCACCAAAAGGCCGCGATCAGGCCAAACAAGGGGGTAACTTCCGTTTTTATCTCTGTCCGGAAACGCGCTTTCGGGAGAAATATCCAGTGCATTGGGTAACCTTCTGCAATTGGAACGGTTATGGCTGCATGAGAACGCGCTATCCGGGGAAGTTCCCAGCACACTGGGCCACCTCTCCCAATTGACACAGCTACTGCTGAACAACAATGCTTTGACGGGTCCGTTGCCGAGAAGTCTTATGCAGTTGGAGAATCTGCAAGTGCTGTACTTTGGTGGTAACCCCGGCCTCTGCGCGCCCGGGGATGCGGCTTTCCAAGCGTGGCTGAGTCGCATTCCCAATACGGACGGCCCCACTTGCGCATTCGGGTTTACCGATCACGTGGACGATCAAACGTTCACGATGGGGGTGGAGATTGCCGCGCTCGTGCTTCCCGAGGCCGTCGGAGGGACCCCGCTCTATACCTACACGCTGACCCCCGCGCTGCCCGCCGGGCTGGTCTTTACGGACTCCTCCCGGACAATCAGTGGCACCCCCACGGTGACCCTGAACCCCACCCCCTACACGTACCGGGCGACGGATGCCTATGCGTCGGCCGACAGTTTGACCTTCAGCATAGAGGTGATCGCGCCCCCGACCGGGGTGACCCGGGCGGGGTTGCCGGCGGCGTTCGCGGTTCGGGGCAGTTATCCCAATCCCTTCCGGGAGGCCGTGCGTCTCGTGCTGGACCTGCCCTGGCCCGCCCGGGTCAGCGTCGAGGTGACGGACCTGTTGGGCCGAAGGGTGCGGACGGTGCCACCGGTGGATCTGGCCGCCGGGTGGGA
>JAAXHW010000254.1 GCA_012270675.1 Candidatus Latescibacterota bacterium
CATTTCGGTGGCGGAGGGCGGTATGCAGTATCTGTTTTGTCCGCGCCGCAGGGTGCCAGGGGGCGTGAGGTATCGGGTCCGGACATCGGCGTTTGTGAGACTGGGTGATGGAGAGCCGGAGGTCCGGTCTGTGGGGGAGGCGCAATTCTCAGGTTCCGGATAGGGGGTTTTTAACGCGAAAGGAGGCGTTTTAGATGTCTCTCAGGTTCGCCTTTATGGGTTTTCGGCACGATCACATTCAGACGCTTTACAAGCGGGTGAAAGAAAAAGAGGTGGCGGGGGTCGAGCTGGTGGCCGCGTGCGAAGAGGATGCGGCGGCGCGGGAGGAGGCCGTCCGGAAGGGGGTTGAGATGACCCATTCCAGGTTCGAGGATATGCTCTCGGAGGCGCCGTGCGACGTGGTGGCGATCGGAGACTATTTCGCCCGACGGGGGAGCATCGCGGTACAGGCGCTGCGTGAGGGCAAGCACGTGATTGCGGACAAGCCGCTGTGCACGGACCCGGGCGAGTTGGACGAGATCGAACGGCTCTCCGGGGAGATGGGGCTGAAGGTGGGCTGTATGCTGACGCGGCGGGACCTGGGCAACGCCATCGGCGCGCGCAGGCTGATCCTGGACGGGACGATCGGGGAGGTGCACGCCATCGGGTTCGATGGGCAGCACCCGCTGCTTTCAGGTTCCCGGCCGGGGTGGTATTTTGAGCCGGGGAAGCACGGGGGGACGATTACCGATATTGCGATCCACGCAGTGGACAGTATTCCGTGGATGACCGGCCTGAAATTTGCGAGGGTAAACGCGGCCCGGTGCTGGAACGCGTTTGCGCCGGAGTCCCCGCATTTTGAAGACGGGGCGCAGATGATGCTGACGATGGACAATGGGTGCGGGGTGCTGGGCGATGTGTCGTACTTTATGCCCGACGGCGCGGGGTATAAGCTGCCGTGGTACTGGCGGACGACGTTCTGGGGTCGCAAGGGCGTTCTGGAGATTGCCCAGAATGCGGACGAGGTCGTGCTCGCGCTGGGTACGGATCAGGCGGCGGGCGGACGGGCGGTACCGGCGGGCAATCCGGGAGGACATCTGAAGTCTTTTGTGCGGGATGTCCGGGGTGAGACGGAGGCGGATGAGCTGTGCACCGGGTCGGTGATCCGGGCGTCGCGGATTGCGATTGCGATTCAGAAGGCAGCGGATGAGAACGCCCACGACGTGGATTTGGGGGAAATCTGACGCAACTGTTCAAGAGGTGAGCGATGCTGATCGATGCGCACAACCATCCGAACTGGCACGGGCACGATGGGCCGAAGATTCTGAAGAATATGGACGAACAGGGCATCGATGAGATGTGGCTGCTCACGTGGGAGTGTCCGGAGACGGATTACAGTCCGGGCCTCAACGCCCATCTGCCGCCGGGGGGCGGGGTGATCCCGTTTCGGGACGTGCTGCAGGTGGGTCGGGAGGCGCCGGAGCGGTTTGTGCTGGGGTATATGCCGGACCCGAAACGTCCCGATGCGATCGACCGGCTGAGGGCGGCGGTGGAGATCCACGGGGTACGGTTGGCCGGCGAACTGAAGGTGCGCGTGCCGTTTGACGATCCGGACCTGATCCGGATGTATCACTTTTGCGGAGAGGCGAAGCTGCCGATTACGATTCACCTTGAGTACGCGATTGACCGCGGACCTGCCTACCCCCGTCCGAACACCTGGTACGGGGGGACGATGGACGCATTGGAGCGGGCGATTGTGGCCTGTCCGGAGACGGTTTTCATCGGGCACGCAAAGGGGTTCTGGGCGCATATCTCCGGGGACGACCTGTTCGACAAGATCCCCGCTCCCGGGGGACCGGTGCTGCCGGGAGGCAGGGTGCCGGAGATGCTGCGGAAGTACGACAATTTGTATGCGGACCTCTCCGGCAACGGGGTGCCGGCGCTGGAACGGGACGAGGCGTTCAGCCGGGATTTTCTGATCGAATTTCAGGACAAGCTGCTGTTCGCCCGCGACCATTTCCACACGCGGTTGATGGATGTTCTGTTGCGCCTGGACCTGCCGGAAGAGGCGTTCGAGAAGGTGAAGTACAAAAATGCCCGAAAGCTGCTGGGAGAAGGAGTTTGAGATGAACGAGAAGATTCAAAATGCACGGGATGTGGCGCTGGGGATTCTGAAGCCGGGTGCGAAAGACCTGGAGCACGGGCTGGAATTGCATCAAAACGCGATTGTGTGCGATACGTACGGTTTTGCGCCCCGGTCGGCTCTGGATGGCGATGCGATGGGCGCCGCGGTTGAAGCGGGGGCTTCGGAGGCGGAGTTGCAGGATATGCACGAGGATATGTCGATGACCCGGTGCGCGACCGATGCCGGGGAGCGGGCGGAGTTCACGGAGGCCTGGGATGCGGCCGGCGTGACGTGTATTTTTCAGAATGCGGGGGAGGAAGGGCAGTCGCCGATGCGGCTGATGAAGCGGCTGGCGCGGTTTACGTACGTGACGGATATGATGCGGGACTACCTGCTGAGGGCGGTGAGGCCCGACGATATTGTTGCGGCCAAAGCGCAGAACAAGCACTGTTTGTACATGAGCGGCAACGGGGTGCCGCTTACCCAGGAGTGGGTTTCGGTGGAGGAGGAGTTGCGCTATATCCGAATTTTTTTCCAGCTGGGCATCCGGATGATGCACCTGACGTACAACCGGCGGAATATTATCGGGGACGGGTGCGCGGAGCCGGCCAACGGGGGGCTGAGCGATTTTGGGCGGGCGGTGGTGGCGGAGATGAACCGGGTCGGAGTGATCGTGGACGTGGCGCACGCGGGGTGGCAGACCAGCCTGGAGGCGGCCCGGGCGTCCGCTCTGCCGATGGTGGCGAGCCATTCGGGCTGCTGCGCGGTGAACGAACACATCCGGGGCAAGCCGGACGAGGTGATCCGTGCGATAGTGGATACCGGGGGATATCTGGGGATTTGCTGCATTCCTTCGTTTCTGGGGAGGAGTGGGGATATCAACGCCCTGCTGGACCATGTGGACTATGCGGCGAAGACCTTCGGCGCGGATCACGTGACAATCGGGACGGATACCGCCTATGCGTCCCGGGCGGGGGAAGCGGAACGGAAGAAGATTCCGAAGCGGCGGTCGACGAGGCCCCGCTGGGCGTATTTCTGGCCGCCGGATGCGTTTGGGGAGCAGTGGCGGCAGGACCATATGGTGAAGAGTCTGGCGTGGACCAACTGGCCGATGTTTACCGTGGGGCTGGTCCAGCGCGGGTATTCGGACGAGGATATTCAGAAGATTCTGGGGGGGAATATGCTGCGCGTGGCCCGGGCCGTGCTGGGAGCGTAGAACGTTACCCTGGAGGTGTCCGATGGAAGCGATGAGCGTTTCAGTGGGTTTTTGCGCTGTGGTTGCAGGCTGTGTGGCGATGCTGCTTTTGGGTAGTGTGAGGTCGGGTCTGGCGGCGGAAGCTGCCCATCCGGTGTATGCTGTTGAGGCGTCTGCGGATCGAATCAAGCGGTTGGTGCGGTCTGTTGCCAGGATCATGGCGATGTCCGAGGAGGAGATGGTCGCACTGGTGCCGGACCGGACGGGGTTCCGGTTTATGGGGTGCCCCAACTGCGAAGAGGGAACACAGGAGGGGCAGCTTGGGTGGTCAATCGACGATCCGCACCGTGTGAGGTGTAAGTACTGCGGGATGGTTTTTCCGAATGAAACGTACCCCGAAGATCAGGTGATGCGGGTGGTGAATCCGGTGGGGGAGGAGGTGACGTATCCCTACTGGGAGGACGAGACGGGATACAAATACCTGTTCACTGCAAGGGGCTGGCGGGCGGCCCGGTCCTACTTTTCCAATAAGGCAAAGGCGTTGGGGGAGCTTTACCAGATGACAGGGGACCGGGTGTATGCCCGGCGTGCGGCGCTGATTCTGGACGCGTTTGCCCGGTACTATCCGGGGTTCCTGGTGAGCCGGGACTGGCCGCACCGGCCCAAGGGGTTTGCGCTGCAACCGCCCTATCCCAATGGGGGCGGCAAGTGGGGACGCTGGCGGCACGACGAGATGCCCCTGGACCTGGTGTATGCGTACGATTGGATCTACGCCAGCGGGGAACTGGAGCAGCTGTCGAAAGAGGCAGGAGTGGATGTGAAGGCGCGGATTGAGGAGGATTTTTTCCGGGGGGCGATCCGGCAGGACGGGTTCCACGAGACCGACTACGGCAATGCGGCGCCCCGTATTTACGAGGGCTACATCGCTATTGGGCGGGTGCTGGGAGACCCCGGGCTGGTCCACGAGGGGGTGCGCCAGAGCCGGGGGCTGTTTGAACGGTGGTTCTACGAGGACGGGTTCTGGAGGGAGGGAAGCGTGGGGTACCACCGGATGACGATGGGGGGGATGGCGCGGGTGTTCAGGGCGCTGCGCGGGTATTCGGACCCTCCGGGGTATGTGCACCCGGAAGACGGTACGCGGTTCGACAATATCGATCTGGAGCAGGAGGTTCCGATCATCGCCAGGGCAAAGCGCGTTCCCGACCTTTTCCGCTACCCCGACGGACGGGGGCTGCCGGTGCACGATAACTGGGCCCACTTCAGGCATACCAGGGTGGTGGCGCGCTCGGTCTCGACGCTGTTTGCGGGCGTGGGACACGCCTGGCTGGGGCGGGGCGAGGGGGAGGACCAGGTGCAGGTCCACCTGCATTTCTCCGGAGGTTATGGCCACGAACACGCGGATAATCTGAACCTGGCCCTGTTCGCCAGGGGACACGAGCTGCTGTCCGACGTGGGCTATACGCACACGCGTTTCCGGTCCTGGAGTACGAGCACGCTGTGTCACA
>JAAXHW010000255.1 GCA_012270675.1 Candidatus Latescibacterota bacterium
CGGTGGGGGGCGGGTGCCTGGAGGCGGATGTGTGGGCAGAGGCGCGGCAGGTGATGGAGACGGGAGAGCCGACGCTTCAGCGGTTTATTCTGACGGAGGAGCACGCAGGAGAGGACGGGCTGAACTGCGGCGGGAACGTGGAGATCTTCACGGAGCCTCTCTATGCCGGGAGGTCGGAAGAGGTCCTGAGGGAGATTGCGAAGATTCGGGCGGAGCGGGGGTCGGGGGTGCTGGCCACGCTGGTGTCGGGGGGAGATGAGGCCTCACAGAGCGCCAAGCTGCTGGTGCGCGCAGACCGCACGACGCTGGGCACGCTGGGCTGTCCGGCGGCGGATGCGGCGGTGCTGGCGGAGGTGGAGGGGATGGACGCGATTCCGGAGGACCTGTTGAAGGTGATCGATCTGGAGGGCGGGGCGGCGGAGGACCGGGGGGCGCTCAAGGTTTTCTTAGAGTCGATTTGCCCGGAGCCGACGCTTTACCTGTTTGGCGGCGGGCACGTCTCCTTTGCCATTGCCCGGGTCGCCCATACGGTCGGGTTCCGCATTGTGGTGATCGACGACCGGCCGATGTTTGCCAACCGGGAGCGGTTCCCGATGGCCGATGAGACGCTCACGCTGGAGATGGAGACGGCGTTTGAGCACCTGACAATCGACGGTCTGTCCTATATTCTGGCGGTGACCCGGGGGCACCAGCACGACAAGCCCGTGGTCGAGCAGGCCGTGGAGACAGACGCGGCCTACATCGGGATGATCGGCAGCCGGCGCAAGATTGCGCTGATGTGGAAGGAGCTGGAGGAGAAGGGCATCCCCCGGGAGCGCCTGGAGGAGGTGCATGCGCCCCTTGGGCTGGATATCGGGGCGGACAACCCGGAGGAGATCGCGGTGAGTGTTGTGGCCGAACTGATCCAGGTGCGCCGGTCCGGGGGCAAACCGGCCCACGAGGTGCGGTCTCTGTCGGCGCCCAGGACCGCCGCTGCGCCGTAGGTTTGTTGCCTGATGGGGTGCGTGTCGGTGTTTCCCGGGCGGTGTGTCAGGCGAGGGCATGAGGTGAATTTGGCCGTCTGAGTTGGTGATTTTTACCAATTTTCCAGGCGGTTCTTTTTATGGAGGATGTTTGTAAGATTCAAAAAAATAATGTGTTAGTCGATATCTGACCTCTTTGGGTCTTCTGGCACGGCATTTGTATGGGGAAGAAGTTGCACATTGAACAGAAGGTTTTTCACCCGCTTTTATCACACGAAGGAGCGAAGACCATGGCGAAAGGAGCACTGTCCCGGATGGCCGATATCATCAAGGCCGATGTCGACGATCTGCTGAGCCGGATGGAGCACCCGGAGAATCTGATTCGGCAGATGATTTTGGAGATGGAGGAGGCGGTGGAGGCGGCGGTTGCAGCGGTGGGCAGGGCGATAGGCAACGAGAAGCTGCTGGAACGGCGGCTGCGGGAGGTGCAGGCGGAGGAGGAGGCCTGGGAGGCGAAGGCGGCTCAGGCCGTTGAGGCGGGAGAGGACGGTCTGGCCCGGCAGGTACTGCAGCAGAAGGTGACGGCGATGGGAGCGGCACAGGACCTGGCAGCGGCCCTGGAGGAGGCCCGGCAGGTTACGGTGCAGCTCAAGCAGCAGCTGGCTCAGTTCAAGTCGAAACTGGAGGAGGCGCGGGCGCGCCAGCGGACGCTTGTGGTCCGCTGCCGGGTTGCGCAGGCCCGGAGGGGCGTTGTGCGGTGTGCCGTGGGGGTGAGGACCGACGTTTTTGAGCGGTTTGAGGGGTTCTGCCAGGAGGTGGCGGGCGAGGAGGCCGCGGCAGAGGTCTACGAGGAGGTGGCAGGATCGAAGCCGATGCTGGATGAGGCTTTCGAAAAGCTGGAGCAGAAGAAGCGGATAGAGGAGGCGTTGCAGGCCCTGAAGCAGAAGCTGGACCCAACCAGGGGTGAGCCTGATCAGAAGGATGCGCAATAGCTGGAAAGAGAAGAGGGCGATGCTGGAGGGGCCTGCGCGGAAAAGTCCCTTCCCCCCGCCCCGACGTATTTTCTGGAGCGGATGCCCAACCGGAAGCAATCCTCCGGGACTCCGAATCGAAGGAGGTTGATATGGTGGCGATTACACAAGAATCCAACCGTGTTATTTTCGAGGTCATGGGGCTCCACAAGCTGTGGGCGTTGAAGAAGCGGCTCGACATACCACGAGCACACATCCTGGGTGCGCGTGTTGACGATCAGGTCGTAAGGCGATGGTGGAAGGGAATCAGGTTTCCGGGAACATGGCTGCCGGGAGTGATCACCGCGGGGACATTCTATCGCGACGGAAAATGGCGGTTTTGGGATGTGTCAGATCCGAATAAGGCCGTTGTCATCGACCTGGAGCACGAGAAATACGCACAACTCATCGTTGAGGTTGCAGATCGCGAAGCAGTGATAGCCCTGCTAAGCTGATGGATGAAGAAGATATGAGGAGTTGGTGATGTTGACTGAGGCGCAGGTCGCGGAATTCCATGTCAGGGGGTTTCTCAACGGGGGGCGTCTGCTGGATGACGATCGGGTGGAGGCGTTGCGGGAGGAGCTGGCGCGCGTGATCGAGGACAAAGACAGACCGGATGTACCCCAGCCGGTTCTGCTCCGGAACCTGAACCGGGATGCCGGGACGCCGGTCTGGCAGGTTGTGAATATCTGGGAGGCGAGCGAGCCCTACCGGACGCTGATGTTTGAACGGAAGGTCGTGGAGGAGGTGGCGCAGCTGACAGGGGCGGCCGAGCTGCGGGTCTGGCACGACCAGATCCAGTACAAACCGGCCGAGGTGGGGGGCGTAACCACGTGGCACCAGGACGCGCCGCTGTGGCCGATTCTGGCGCCGATGACCGAGGTGAGCGCGTGGGTTGCCCTGGATGACGTGGATGAGGCCAACGGCTGTATGCGCATGGTGCCGGGGTCACACAGGTGGGGGAATCGGGTCGATTTTCTCCGCGGGCTGGAGGACGTTGAAGCCATGCCGTCCGAATTCGACGGGCGCGAGGTGGAGGTGGTGCGGTGTCCGGTCCGGAAGGGAGAGGTGCATTACCACCATGCACTGACCTGGCATGCGTCGCACGCCAATACCAGCATCCGGCCCCGGCGGGCGATTGCCATCCATTTTATGACCCAGGAGACCCGGTTCGTGGCCAGCGGCGAGCATGTGATGAAGCCGTTTGTGGAGGTGAGGGATGGAGAGGTGATGGAGGGGAGGCGTTTTCCGCAGGTGTATCCATAGCCTACAGTTTTCGGTTTTTAAGGGGCATGGCGTAGTGGATTTGCCGGGCGATTTCCCGGAAGCCCGTTCGGGGATAGAATACGGTGCCGATTTTGTTTTGTTCCAGGGTCTCGATTCTTGCCAGGACCATTCCGCTGGTTTCAAAGTAGTCAAGCGCGGCGGCCATGAGGGCTTTGCCAATGCCCTTGCCCTGGTGTTGCGGGAGTACGGCCAGGTTGGGGATGGAGCCGATCCGGGTGTCCGGGTCAATACGGGTGGTAATGTAGCCGATGACGGTTCCACTTTCTTCGTACACAAAGATGCCTTCGGGGTTGGCCCGGACGTCTGCGTCGATGTGGCTGGCCTTTCGCCAGCGCCAGTCGGTTTCGCCGATCCTGCCGAAGGCGTTTTCGATGCGCTGGTCAATCGAGGTGCCGTCGAAGCAGATGATTGTAATTTCCCGAAGCGTATCGAGGTCTGAAGGCCTGCAGGTTCGGATCAAAGCGTTCTCCCTTCAAGATGAGCAAATATACGGATAAATGGTCTCTTTTGGCAATTCTTTTCGGACGATTTTCCGGGGACCCGAACCCCCCCGGGTTTCTCCTTGTTTTTGGAGGTAAAAATTTTTACCTTTTAACAGCTTCAGAGAGCGCCGACGATTGTTTAGAACTCCCAAAGCAGCAGGAGACGCCCATGCCGACCCCTATCCTCCGCCTTCCGGAGCGAAAGACGAGCCACAAGGTGACCTTTGCCAACTGGAACAGGACAGTGGAGTGCAAGTCCCATACCAACCTCAGAGAACTGGCCATTGAGAACGATATTGATCTCTACAACGGGATGTCCCGATTTTTTAACTGCGAGGGGCATGGGTTGTGCGGTACCTGCACGGTCGAGGTTGTTCCCCAGGAAGGCGCGACGGTCAAACGGGCCAGGGAGAAGCTTCGCTTTCTCCTGCTTAAGGGCAACCTGCGTCTCGCCTGTCAGATGGAGGTGACGGGGGATATTCAGGTGACCAAACACGCGGGTTTAAAGGGGAACAAGGGATATCAGGCGGTGCTTTCCAGGGGTGAGGTGGTGCGTCTCTACCGCGAGGAGGAGCAAACGCTGGACCAGATCGCCAGGCGGTTTCAGTGTCCCGTGCCAAAGGTGGTGAATATCCTTGAGAAGGAGGGGGTGGAGATGCGGCGGCCGGGGTCGGCAGCGTAGAAGCTGTTTTAAAATTCCTGGTG
>JAAXHW010000256.1 GCA_012270675.1 Candidatus Latescibacterota bacterium
TGGCATTTTCCCCCAGCGCCGGGATCACGCCAACTGGCACT
Source organism: Candidatus Latescibacterota bacterium (assembly GCA_012270675.1). Taxonomy (GTDB): domain Bacteria; phylum Latescibacterota; class UBA2968; order UBA2968; genus JAAXHW01. Next base: position 42 of record JAAXHW010000256.1, read on the forward strand.
TTCCCCCCCATCTTCAGGGGCGGAAAACTGGCACTTTCCCCCCTCGGAGGGGCACCGAAAGCGCCGGCCAAGGCCAGTGAGGCGGTCAGCGCCGCCGCCAGCGTCCCTGGCGGCGCACACCCCGGCGGCCGCCGCCTCGATCCCGCCCCTCTCCGGTCGCACACTCGCCGCCAGCGCACCCGTCCGGGCCGCGAAAGCGGCCGAAATTCGCCGGAACACCTATCTAGAGACTCTAAAACCGAAGAACCGGACCCCCCCTTACCCCTAAGAGAAGACTGGCACTTTCCCCCTCCCCCCCCACTGGTCTCATCGAGGCTCTGAACCCGCTCCTGGACCGCCTCCTGCACCCATTCAAACTCCCTCACGATCTGCCCCACGCGCTGGCGGGTGAGTCCGTACTTGGCCCCCACGTGCGCCTGAGACGAGCCCAGAGCCACCCAGGCGGCGATCTGGACGTTTCTCACCCAGAGGTCTTGAGCGCGCCCGTGCCAGCGCTTTACGGCCCGGCGAGATTGCGCCGGAGGCGACGTGTCCAGCCACCAGGACCGCCGCCGATACCGGGGCGCGGACCGGCAAGCCCGGTCCAGGTAGACCGGCCCGGCCTGCTCCCGCACCAGGTCCCCCACGATCCAGGATCGCCAATCGCGGGGGATGTTGGCGCAATCCCCCCCGGCCTGGCGGGCGGCGGCGCGGTGCGGCGGCCTCGCGGTTGTCTTTAGTCGGAGTGATAGGGTAGATTTTCTTTGCATTCGGCAGGGGTGATGCCGAGGCCGTCCACCTTGCAGCTTCCACTGCGAAGGTCTACAGAAACCCCGCCCTCTCCAGTGGCGGGGTTTCGTGTATAGGGACGGCTGTTCATGTGTATGACGGGCCGAGTCTCCCACACAGGTCCGACCACAACGGCGGTGCGGCCCTCCACCCGCCTGAGATTTCCCGTCTCCGAGCCTCTCCCGATCCCTCCCCCTTTGTGGTGAAGTGGATCCAGGCCGGAATAAGCCCGCCTCGATGTCTCCAGTCGGGTTTCGGACCGATCCGCGAAAAAGGGTCTCCGTAGACGGCCTCTGTTGGCCTGAAACGACGACACGAAGGGTTAGGTATAGGCCCCTGGACGTCGTCCAGCCGCCGCTTGCGGTGCGCGGCGGAACGGGGACGTCTCGTCAGCGCTCCGGTCCATCATCGCGCGGTCCCGGCTCCCTGGGTCTCTCTTTCCTACTCGGGGCGCTCCTTGAGGACCTTCTGGGCTTCCTTTTTCATTCCCAACGATGAGAGCTCTGTTACCTTGTTTAGAAACTCAGACCATTCCTGAAGATCATCAAAATTGCTAGGACCACAAATTTTTAATTTCTTCAATGCTATGCGTCGGGCTTCCAATTCTGCCCACAGGTGGCGACGAGAAGGCGCGTCCTTCTTCTCGTCAAGGGCCTTGATCACAAGATTCCTGGTGGCTAACAAGGATGGGTGAAGACTTTGAAACTCGATCTTTTTCCAGTCGAACAAGAAGAAAAGGGTCGAACTTATTAAAAATGCACCCAGCACACCAAGATCTATCGCGCCTAGTTTCCATGAGACAGCTAAGCCTTTAGGGAGAGAGCAGAACAACAAATAGAGCAAGTTGTAGCTAGCCCATATCGTCCCTGCGAGAAGGACCAGCAATACAGGGAAACGTCCCTCCCTACGCAAGGCCCGA
>JAAXHW010000257.1 GCA_012270675.1 Candidatus Latescibacterota bacterium
CTATTAGTTTAAGTTGTCAAAAGACACTACCGTCCGGTATCGATCTTGAAGACGTATCAATTTGATCCGCCCTTCCCGTTCTCCACACTGGTCACAGGGGCGTTCCAGTGGAGGGTTCACAGCCTCTTCCTGCGCTTCTGCACAGGCATCGCATCGATAGAGGCTCTGCTTTTGTCCATTGACGATTCGCGTTAAAACGCGCGTTACAGGGCGGGTACCACAACATTCGCAGAGCAAGGCGTTCTTCCTGTGCAGACTCGGGCCCTTTCCCGGACGAAATGACCGATGAATCCCGGCAAAAATTTAACGTTTAGATTCAAAAAGTCAAGACAAATGCGGTGTATATATGGTTCAAATATATAATTTTATTTATTTTATGGGAAATAGGCCTTCGATGGCCCCGGTTGGTCCCGTATGAGTTGAGGGGAGGTACACAGACCGCTGGTAAAAGAAGAATATTTTGTTGTAAATATTACCCTTATTTTATATTCCCCTGCCGATTCCAGCGATCCTTTTTGGTGGTTTACGCGCCCCTTTTTTATTATACTTGAGACCTGAGCCATTGTCGATTACTTTTACGGAATTGTCCTCAGATGTCCAAACAGGTCTATGCAGTTGTACCTGCCGCAGGGATGTCCACCCGGATGGGATCGCCCAAGCAGCTGCTCCCGTTTGGGGACAAGACCATTCTGCAGACGGTTGTAGATACCCTGCTGGAGGCAGAGCTGGACGGGGTTATGGTGGTTCTGGGGCACTATGCGGAGGCGGTGCGGGAGAGTCTGGGGGAACGACCGGTGGATTTCCATGTTAACAGTAACTATCGGAACGGTATGTTTTCCAGCATCTTATGTGGAATCTGCGCACTGCCCGGTTCGGCCAATGCAGCCCTGATCGCCCTGGGCGACCAGCCCCGGATCGCTGGAGAGGTGGTTCGCCGTGTGGTGGCGGCCTACCGGGAGGGGGAAAAAGGGATCGTGATCCCGACGGTTGAGGGCGAACGGGGGCATCCGGCGCTGGTGGACCTGCAGAAGTACGGCGCCGAGATTGCCGGGCTTTCCGGGGAGGCGGGGCTGAAACCGGTGATGCGCGGCCACCCGGGCGATACGCTGGAGCTTCCGGTGGACGATGTGCGGATTTTGCGGGATATCGATACGCCGGAGGACTACCGGGCGGAACTGGAAAGACAGGAGACAGAAGGCCGAAGACAGAAGTCATTTCACAGGTGATCACGATATGGCATACAAAAACTTGCAGGAATTTATCGCGGATATTGACCGCGCCGGCGAATTGGTGCGGATTGGCCTGGAGGTGGATGCCTGCCTGGAGGTGACCGAGATCGCCGATCGGGCGATGAAAAGCCCGGGCGGTGGGCCGGCGCTGTTGTTCGAAAACGTCAAAGACAGCGCCATCCCCCTGGGGATCAACCTGTTCGGTTCCCGGCAGCGGATGTCGATGGCCCTGGGTGTGAAGGACCTGGATGAGATCGGCGACCGCCTGGCCGAGATGCTCAGGTTGGAGGTGCCCGATTCCCTGATGGGCAAGCTGGCAATGCTGCCAATGCTCAAAGAGATGGCGGGCTACCCACCCCGGCAGGTCCGGTCCGGTCCCTGCCAGGAGGTGGTGCTTTTGGGGGACGAGGTGGACCTGGGCCGGCTGCCGGTGGCCACCTGCTGGCCCGAAGACGGCGGGCCTTATATTACGATGCCGCTGGTGATTACCAGAGATCCGGAGAGCGGGGTGCGCAACGTGGGGATGTATCGGATGCAGGTGTTCGACCGGAAGACCACGGCGATGCACTGGCAGCGACACAAGGTGGGCGCACGGCATTTTGAGCTGGCCAGGCAGCGGAATCAGCGGTTGGAGGTGGCGGTTGCGTTGGGGGGAGACCCGGCCACGATCTACAGCGCGACGGCCCCCCTGCCTCCTGCGATCGACGAATTTATTTTTACCGGGTTTCTCCGCCGCCGCCCCATGGAACTGGTCAGGGGGGTGACGGTGGACCTGGAGGTGCCGGCCGAAGCGGAGGTGGTGCTGGAGGGGTACGTGGATCCGTCCGAGGCGATGCTCCAGGAGGGCCCCTTTGGAGACCATACGGGATTTTACTCCCTGGCAGACGGTTATCCCGCATTTCACATCACGGCGATGACGATGCGGCACAACCCGGTCTACCAGACGACGATCGTGGGCCGCCCGCCGATGGAGGATTTCTGGATGGGGCACGCCACGGAGCGGATTTTTCTGCCGCTTACGCGGCTGGTGCTGCCCGAAATTGTGGATTATCACATGCCGGCGGAGGGAATTTTCCACAATCTGGTATTTGTGGCGATCGATAAGCACTTCCCGGGACACGCCTACAAGGTGATGAACGGGCTGTGGGGGCTGGGTCAGATGATGCTGGCGAAGGTGATCGTGGTTGTGGATAAAGATGTAAATGTGCAGGACCCACAGGAGGCCTGGTGGGTGGCCCTCAACAATATTGACCCGAAATGGGACGTGCATTTTACCCCAGGACCGGTGGATGTGCTGGACCACGCGAGTGCGTCGTTTACGTTTGGGTCCAAGATGGGGATTGACGCGACCCGGAAATGGCCGGAGGAGGGGTTTACCCGGGAGTGGCCGGAGCGGATCGTGATGAGCGATGAGGTGAAGCAGAGGGTGGATGAAATGTGGGGCGAGCTGGGGATAGGTATTTGAATTGTGGGTTTCGGAGCCACTTCCCCGGCTCTTGAACGTTCCGCACATGGGTTGGAATTGGGTTTGGATCGGTAAAATTCCTGAAGTATATTACTGCCGAAACGCGTTGGATGCGAATAACGGATCGATTGTGTGGGAGGACACGACTATGGGCGGAAAAACCGTGGGGTTCGGGATCGTCGGCAGTGGTACCGTGGCAGATTACCACATCGGCGCCGTGCTGGATACCGAGGGTGCGGAACTCGTTGCGGTATACAGCAGGAGCGAGGGACGGGCCCGGCAGACGGGTGAGCAGCACGGGGTTGCATGGTATACCGACCACCGGGAGATGCTGGAATCTCCGGATATTGACGTGGTATGCATCTGCACCCCAAGCGGCGTTCGCATCCCGATGGTTACGGATGCCGCAGCCGCAGGCAAGCACCTGATTATTGAGAAACCCCTTGACGTAACCCTGGAGAATGTCGACCGAATCATCCAGGCCGCACAGGATGCCGGGGTGAAGCTGATGGGGATCTTCCAACTCCGCTATGGAGAGGCGATCAACCGGGTGCGGGAGGCCGTTCGGGGGGGGAAGCTGGGGAGGATGGTCCTGGGCGACGCCTACATCAAGTGGTTCCGCCCTCAGGCGTATTACGACAGCGCAGATTGGCGGGGCAACTGGGCGCTGGAGGGCGGTGGGGCGCTGATGACCCAGGGCAGCCACAACGTAGACCTGCTCCAGTGGGTTATGGGACCGGTCAAGCGGGTTTACGCACGGATGGGGACGCTTGTGCACGATATCGAAGTGGAAGATACCCTTGTGGCTGCGCTCGAATACGAGAGCGGCGCGTTGGGCGTTATTGAGGCCACCACGTCATCCCACCCCGGTCTGCCCGCAAAGTTAGAGTTCTCCGGGAGCGAGGGGACAATTGTGATGGAGGCCGATCAGATTACCCTGTGGGATATCCAAGGGGAAGCCTCCGAAGCTGCGGATGCCCGGTTGACCGATCTGGCGAAGGCCGCCTCGGACTCGAAGACGTTTGGCACCGAGGGGCACAAGGCCCAGCTCGCCGAGATGGTCCGGATTTTAAATGAGGGCGGCGAACCGGCGATCGACGGTCCGGAGTCGCGCAGAGCCATTGAACTCATCCTGGCCATTTACAAGTCGGCCAGGACCGGAAAGCCTGTGGACCTTCCGCTGAGTTGACGGCCTGGGCGTTTTTGTACACCGTATGTGAAGGAGCACGTTATGCAACCGACCAAGATCTTCGTGACCGATTATATAGAACCGGATTTGAAGTGGGAGGAGGAACAGCTTGCCAAATATGCGCATGTGACTTTCAGGTACGATCAGCTGAAATTCAAGCCGGAAGAGGAACTGGTTGCCGCGATCGGGGATGCGGACATGGTCCTTGTGAATATGGTGAAGATGACGGAGAACGTGATCAATCAGCTGGAGAAGTGCAAGCTCATTCTCCGGCACGGGGTGGGGTACGACAATGTGGATGTTGAGGCGGCTACGGCCAGGGGCATCCGGGTGGCATACGAACCGGATTACTGTATGGACGAGGTGGCCGAGCATGCGATTGCACTGATGCTGGCCGGCTGGCGGAAGCTCAATGTGGGGCGAAAGATTCTGGAGGCGTCAAGCGAGAGCGGGATCTGGGACTTTAACGCGATTTATCCGGTCTATTCCGTGAAGGGGAAGACGGTCGGCATTATCGGCTGCGGCCGGATCGGCAGTTTAACGCTGAAAAAGCTGAGCGGGTTCGATGTGGATATTCTGGTCTGCGATCCGTATCTGACCGGGGAGCGGCAGGCGGAGTTGGGTATCGAGACCGTGGACCTGGAACCGCTGCTGAAAGCGTCGGATATGATCACGCTTCATGCCACCCTCAACGACGAGACATACCACATCATCGGTGAGGAACAGCTCCAGCTGATGAAGCCGACGGCCTACCTGGTCAACACGGCCCGGGGAGGGCTTATCGATACTGAGGCTTTAGCCCGGGCGCTTGGGGAGAACCGAATTGCCGGTGCTGCCATCGATGTGTACGACAAGGAGCCGCCCGATCCGAATTTTGAGCTTTTCAGACTTGAAAACGCCCTGCTTTCACCGCATCTGTCCTGGTATTCCGAAGAGGCGAACTGGAGCATGCGGGAGAAGGTGATGGAAGACTTCGTCCGTTTTATCGAGGGGCGCCCGCCCCGATTTCTGATTAACAGGGAACTGGCGTAGTCATCAGGATCTGGAGTCGGATATGAAAGCGTTGAAGAAGCGAGAGGTGCCGGGTCCCAGGTCAGCGGAGCTGCTTGCGCTTTCCAAGCAGTACGAGCCTCCGTGTATGGCCGATCAACTGCCCGTGGTGTGGGACCACGGAGAGGGGGTCTGGGTGGTCGATGTGGACGGCAACGAGTACATCGATTTCACCTCGGGGGTGCTTGTGACCAACCTGGGGCACGCGCATCCGCTCCACGTAGAGGCCATCCAGAACCAGGCCGGCCGCCTGATGAACTGCTATTCGTTTCCCACACCCGAGCGGGTGACTTTCTCCAGGCGGCTGGTCGATTTGCTGCCCGAGAACCTGGACCAGGCGTTTCTGCTGACCACTGGCGCGGAGGCCACGGAGGCGGCCCTGCGCATTGCCAGGCGATACACCGGCAAGCACGAGATTCTGTCGTTTTACGGCGGCTTCCACGGGCGGACCTACGGGCCGATCAGTGTGGCGGGGAGTATGAAGACGAAGCGCCGGTTCGGGCCTCAACTGCCGGGCGCGGTTCTGGCGCCCTTCCCCTATTTCTACCGGGATTTTTATAACAGTAAGACCGAGGAGGAGTGCGGAGAGCGGTGTATTGAGCGTCTGGACCGCATCATCGAGTCGGCCTCCACGGGGGATCTGGGGGCGGTGATTACCGAGCCCTACCAGGGTGGGGCGGGGTTTATCTTTCCGCCGGACGGGTGGCTGAAGAAGCTGGAAAAGTGGGCCTATGATCGCGGTCTTCTCTTTATCCTGGATGAGGTTCAGTCTTCTTTCGGCAGGACGGGGAGGATGTTTGCCTTGGAGTGGGAAGACCTGCGGCCCAGCATGGTCTGCCTGGGCAAGGGGATCGGCAGCGGGATGCCCGCCTCTGCGCTGGTGGGCGAGCGCCGGATTTTTGCGTGCATGGGAGTCGGAGAGATGTCCAGTACCTGCGGGGGGAATCCCCTGGCCAGCGCTGCCTCGCATGCGGTGCTGGACGTGATGGCGCAGGAAAAGCTGCCGGAGAACGCCCTGCGGGTCGGGGCGTATATGATGGCCCGGTTCAAGGCGCTTCAGAAGAAGCATGAGTGCCTGGGCGACGTGCGGGGAAAAGGGCTTGTGCTGGGGCTGGAGTTTGTGGAAGACAGGCAGAGCCGGACGCCCGCGCCCGAGCTGACCGGAAAGGTGATCCTGAAGGCAGGCGAATACGGCCTGCTCCTGGGCCGCGTTGGCATTTATGGGAATGTGGTGCGCATTGCGCCCCCGCTGGTGGTCACCGAAGAGGAGGCGGGGATGGGGATCGATATTATCGACCGGGCGTTGACAGAAGCGACCTGACCCTCCCGGCCCTGCTTTCGACGGACTCGGGGGTGAGGGCCTTTTTGAGAGGAACGGAGAGATTCGGTTTGGAACTGGACAGCCAAGAGCTCAGGGCCGCGCTTGATGCGCATCAAGATGCGGCAATTGCCCTGCTGCGCGACCTGATCGGATTTTCCTCCACGCGAGGCGAGGAAGGGCCTGTGGTGCGCTGCCTTCACGACAGGATGGAGGCAGTGGCGGATACGCGTGAACTCGTTCAGATTTCCGATGAGATTCAGGACGATCCCGATTATTCGTTTAAGCTGGAGGATTGTACGTACGCAGACCGGCCCAACCTCCGGGTTGTGAAGCGCGGGTGCGGGGGTGGGAAGTCGTTGATTGTCAATACGCATTTAGATGTTGTGCCTCCGTCTCCGGGACAGGAGAAGCCGTTTGAGGGACAGGTTAAAGACGGGGTTGTGTACGGGCGGGGAGCGTGCGACTGCAAGGGGCAGGCCGCGATGTTCTATCTGTCTCTGGCGGCGCTCAAGGAGATGGGGGTGGGCCTGAAGGGGGACGTGATCGGGCACCTGGTGATCGAAGAGGAGTGCGGGGGCAACGGTACGCTGGCCTTCGTTCGGGGGGAGGACCGGGCCGATGCCGCGATTGTCTTAGAGCCGTCCGAGTTGAAGATCCTGCCTTCGATTCGGGGCGCGGTCTGGTTTACAGTGAATTGTTACGGACGCGCCGGACACAGTGGGCAGGCCGGGCGGACGGTGAGCGCGCTGAAGGAGGCGATCCGGGCGATCGAGATCCTGGAGGGGTATCACGCACGTCTGCTGGCGGCTTCCAAAGGATATCCGCTTTACGATCAATACGAGAACCCGATGCCGATTACGTTCGGTACGATGGAGGCGGGAGACTGGCCGGCGATGGCGCCCAACAGGGCGACGTTCAAGGGGGTGCTGGGGTTTTTGCCCAATAAGGTCAAGGAAGAGATTATGCAGGAGATGGGAGAGGCGTTGAAGGCGGAGGGGGGGGACTGGCTGTCGGAGCATTTCGATATCGACTTTATGTACCGGCACGACTGTAACGAGGTTCCGGTTGACCACCCGCTGGTGCAGACGATGGCGTCCGCCTGCCGGGACAGCGGACACGATCCTGAGGTTTCGGCCATGCCGGCCTCCTGCGACGCCTGGTTTTATACCAACCTCCTGCACATCCCGACGGTGGTGATCGGCTCGGGCAGCCTGGGCGTGGCGCATTCGAGCCAGGAGCAGATCCCGGTTGAGAGCCTGATAAAGGGAGCGGAAATCTTGGCGCGGACAATTGCTTCGTGGTGCGGGACCGACCGAAACGCCGAAAATAAAAGGAGAATCTGAATCCATGCAGACGCTCGGCGTCGGAATCATCGGTCTGCATCACCTCCATCCGGTCGATTACCTGCCCCACTTCGAGGCGATTCCCCAGACGGAGGTGCGGGCGATCGCGGAGGCGGATAGGGCGTACCTGGATCGGGTCTGCGGGGAGACCGGCCTTCCGGGGTATGCTGATTACAAGGCGCTTCTGGAGCGGGACGATATCGGCCTGGTGGTGATCTTTCTGCCGCACTCGGAATGCCCGGAGGCTGTGGAGCGGGCGGCGGATGCGGGGGTGCATGCGATTGTGGAGAAGCCGATGGCGGACACGTCGGACGGCATCCGCCGGATGATCGCCGCGACGGAGAAGGCCGGTGTTCTTCTGTCCGCTCCCTATACCTGGCGCGTCCATCCAGCCGCTCGACAGATCAAACGGCTCATTGACGAGGGTGTTTTGGGCGAGATCGTTGCTCTGGAGGGCCGGTGCGCGGCCGGGTCTCCAATGCGCTACCTGGAGAACGGGATTTCCCCCTGGCTGGTCCGGAAGGCGACGGCGGGCGGGGGACCGCTGCACAACCTGGGGGTGCACTGGATTGACCTGTTCCGATGGTTTCTGAGGGAGGAGGTGGCGTCGGTGACGGGGATGGTAAGCCATATTCAGCATCGTCTGGATGTGGAGGACAGCAGCTTCGGGATTTTGCGGTTTACAGGCGGTGCGACCGCTGCACTGGATATCAGCTATTCTGTGCCAAAATTCTTCCCCGCAGGTCGGGACCTGTTCATCAGCGTTCGGGGTACGCAGGGGACCCTGTCCTGGAGCCCTGCGTGGGGGGGCACCGCGGACGAGGTGTTCATTGTCAGCGACCATCCCGATTATATTGACGGGCCGGTGCGCACACTGCAGATCGGCTCCCGGGCCGTGCCGGGCTACGGCGGGATCTCGGGCCTGGCTTACCTGCACGAGACAGCCGAGGCGATGCTTGCCGGCCGCAGGCCCGAAGTGACCGGCATTGACGGGTTGCGGGCCCTGGAGGTCGTCGAAGCACTCTATGAATCGTCAGAGACGGGTCGGGCGGTGAGCGTGGGCTGACCCGCCTCCCTGACCCCCTTCCCTGTTTACCACTCGTCGAGCAGGATTTCCTGTCCGGTCTTTGCGGATTCATAGATGGCCAGGATGAGGTCCACGGCTTTGCGGGCGCTTTCGCCGGGGATGTAGGGGGCGCGGTCTTCCCGGATCGCGTTGACCATGTCGTTGACCAGGTAGATGTGGCCGTCGCTGCTGATGGCCTTTGGGTCGGCTACAGAGCCGGCGACTTCGAAGGATTGGGGGGGGAATCTGTCCTGGGCGAGGCCGTCCTCTTCATCGGTGACGGCCCAGCGGGTGATCTGCGCGTCGCTGATGGTAATGGTGCCATACTTGCCGTGCAGTTCGATGCGGGAGGACTCGCCGGGGTTGCAGGAGGTGGTGCCGATGATGGTCCCGAAAGCGCCGCTTTTGTATTTGAGACAGGCGACCGCCGTGTCTTCGACTTCGATGTCGCGGACCTTGTGGTCGGCGCGGGCGAAAACGGATTCCACGTCATCGTTCATCAGCCAAAGGAGGAGGTCCACGCCGTGGACGCCCTGGTTCATGAGGGCGCCGCCGCCGTCCAAGGCCAGGGTGCCTTTCCAGCCGGCCTCGTTGTAGTAAGCCTGGGAGCGGTAGGTTTTCAGAAAGGCGTCGCCCAGGACCATTTTGCCCAGTTCGCCCCTTTGAATGGCGCTGTGGATCTTGCGTATGTCTTCCTTTGTGCGGCTCTGGAAGACACAGCCGAGCTTGACGTTGGCCTCCCGGCAGGCCTGGATCATAGCGGACATCTTCTCGCGGGAGATGTCCAGGGGTTTTTCGCAGAAGGCATGTTTGCCGGCCTGTGCAGCGGCAATGACATTGTCGGCATGCAGGCCGGAGGGGGTGGTCACGCCCACGATGTCGATGTCGGGGTCTTCGACCAGCTTTTCGTAGTCGCTGTAGAATTTGACGCCGCCGGATGCTTCGGCAAACCGCCTGCCCTTCTCTTCGGTGCGGTTGCAAACGGCGACGAGTTCCGCGTTCTTACAGGCTTCGATGCCTGCTCGAAAGTGGGCGGCGATCATGCCGGTGCCGATGATGCCCCAGCCGAATTTTCCGTCTTTCATGGGATGTCCTCCTGTTCTAAGAAGCTGTCTTAAAATCCCCAGTGGTCTTCGCGCGGCTGCAAAAGCGTCGGTCGGCGTTGGTCAAACCCACCCGTATCTCCAGGATACGGGCGGGTTCTCCCGCCTTGACCACCACGTTTTCGCTCGCGCTCGGGAACTCACCAGGAATTTTAAAACAGCTTCTTACCTCTGGTGATGGGGTACAGGG
>JAAXHW010000258.1 GCA_012270675.1 Candidatus Latescibacterota bacterium
CGGGCCACCCTCTCCCCGTGAGGGAGAGGGGTTGGGGTGAGGGGTCTCCGGGCAGCCTATCGGTGGACGCTGTAATTTGCATCACACGTCCCAGGAGGGGAGCCACCCCATCCCCTCCTGGGAGGGGCGCCGCGCTAGCGGCGGGGTGGGTTCCTTTTTGCGTCACCTATGGAGAGCCAGCGGGCAGTCTGCTTGGCGGCAGGCCGGGGCGCATGGCAGGCGCCGTCGCTTGGTCTCTGAATAGGTCTCCCGCCCGCCGATTATCTCCCGGCAGGTGGACGTGATGCGGCAGGTGCTGTCGGTCGCCGCGTTCGCCTGAGCAGCGGGCGATGCATTTTTCTCCAATTTTGGAGGGGACAAGGGCGGTGTCAGTGGGTTATGGGGAACGCATTCCAGGCGTTGACGCCCGGAAAATCCCCTCTGGCTGGCTTGGACGTGGTACGTCGCATCCCCCCGAAGGAAGGAGTATCGTAATGCCATCCCGCAGAGACTTTCTGACAATAACCGGAGCCGTAGTCGGCGGCGCGACGATAGGCAGGACGCTGTTGAGTGAAGCCCAGACGGGTAATTGGGGGCGGTGCGACGCCCCGGCGGGGCCATCGTGTGACACGGACTCAGAGTGCATATTCGGCCGCCTTCCGTCAGGGGCACCGTGTCCGACGGAGGAGGGGGCCCTCTACAGTATCCGTGCCCGCTCGGATGTCGCTGACCTCGCCCCGGACGGTCCCGTGCTCAGCGCCCTGCGCACCGCAATGACGACCATGTTAGATCGCCCCGATTCGGACCCGACGAGCTGGAGCGCGCAAGCGAATATCCACGCCAATTCTTGTGAGCACGCGAACTGGCGTTTCCTGCCCTGGCACCGGGCCTATCTGTACTATTTTGAGCAGATCATCCGCGATATCTCCGGCGATAGCAGATTTGCCCTGCCGTACTGGAACTGGACGGAAGACCGGCGTATACCGGCGCCCTTCTGGGAGGGGGTCTTCAACAATACTACCAGGACGGCACTGTCCACGGATGCCATGGACGATGAATCTGTCGGTATGGATGAAGTGATTAGCCCGATGTTGCAAATCAGTGACTTTGCGACCTTTGCTGGCGGCTCCCCCCGGGGTGGGGGTCGTCTGGAAGGTGGTCCGCACAATTTTGTCCATACTTGGGTCGGTGGAGATATGAGGAACGTTCCCCGGGCCGCCCGCGATATACTCTTCTGGCTGCACCACGCCAACGTCGACCGCCTGTGGAGTGAATGGAACAGAACCCACCCCAACACCACTGATTCGGCATGGCTTGACGCTTCTTTCGCTGGCCAGTTTTCCGATGTCAACGGCAACGCGGTCAATGATATCGCGGTGCGCGATTTCCTGGACACCGGGGCTCTCCTCTACCGGTACGATACGGACCCGGACTCGTCGTCCGAAAGCGACGGCTTCGCCCCGACCGGCGCCAGCCTGCCGGGCGCAACGGCCAGGGACGCCTTCAGAATCCTGCCGGTTCTGACCCAGCCCGCTACGCCAGCCCCTCGGGAACTGCACACCACAACCGCTACCATCAGCCCTGCCACCGCGGACACGCCGCTGGAGGCCACCCTGCATCTCCCCATCCCGCTCGGTGAGGAACTCGCCATGGTCCCGACCAAAGCCCCGCAGGACCGCCGCCCGACGCTACGCCTGTCACTGGAGGGCGTCCCGGTTCCCCCCGATCAACACATCGCAGTTCGGGTCTTTATCAACTGTGGGTATCTGGACTACGCGACGCCGACCCACGATCCCCACCATGTCGGCTCCTTTACGTTTTTCCACCATACCGGGCATGACGCTGGGCACGGCGCTGAGCAGGACCGCCAGACCTTTCTGTTCGATCTCTTCCCCACTGTCCGCAAGCTGCGGCGGGCCGGCATCTGGGACGATGCTGCGCCGCTCCTGGTCCAGATGGTGGCCGTCTCCCGGGAGACGGGCGAGCCTGCCGGCGTGCCCACGCCTGAGCGCATCAGCCTGACCCATCTTGCGGTGCCGGACACAGAGCCGGAGGTCGGGGTGGCGGCGTGATGGCTCTGCCGTGGCTGTCTTGTGGGAGGCTGTGAGCATGCAAACGCACCAACGGCGTGTCATCTGTCTGGCGGTCATGCTGACGCTTCTCGGGATGGGCAGTCCGGGCCGGGGCGAGCCGTCCCAGGCGGTCTCCTCCGGTCCCTCCCTCATGCTTATGGGTATGCCGCACAAACCGTTGCTCGGCGACAAACCGGTCACCGTTTCTCTGAGCCCGACTCCCGCCGTCCAAGAGGCGCTGCGACAGGTCGCGGCGCATCAAGAGAACGCGCCAAGCTTGCGCTTGACCATAGAAGGGCTGGAAGTACCCGAGGCTGCGGTAGGGGTGCGGGTTTTTTTCAACCACCCCAGCGCGGACGCGCAAACCTCGATCAAAGACCCGCACTATGTCGGTAGCTTTGCTTTCTATATCGACCCCGCCCGCCCAACCCAG
>JAAXHW010000259.1 GCA_012270675.1 Candidatus Latescibacterota bacterium
CCGGTGCATCCCAAGGCCCACTCCATCCTGGGCGAGCGGGCTTATCCCACCCTGCGCGATATCGAACAACCGGTCGACGTGGTGAATGTGTTTCGTCCGGCCCACGAGTGTCCGGAATATGCGCAGGCGGCCGTGGAAATCCAGGCAACCGCTTTTTGGCTTCAACGGTGCCGGGTCAGGATCACAAGCCCGACAGCCCTATGTGCAGGGGTATGGCGGCAACTCGATATACGGCTGTGCGTCAATGCGGTTGGGGGGCGGAAACGTTTGGGGCACAGGCCGCCGCTCTGGCTCCGGGCCGGGCAGGCACTATTGGGGGGTCACGGCGTATCTTGGGGGTCATGGATCAGGGCGTGTTCAGTGTGCTGGTAACCGTGCTTGGCGTGGTCGTCCCGCTGGGGGGACTGTTGTGGCGTATCTCCGCGTCGACCAACAAGCGCATTGACGCGATGAACCGGCGGATGGACGCGATTGCTGCGGAGTTGCGTGCGGAGATATCGCAAGGCCAGGAGAGCCTGCGTGCGGAGACGCTCCGGGGCCAGGAGAGCCTGCGTGCGGAAACGCTCCGGGGCCAAGAGAGCCTGCGTGCGGAGATGCTCCAGGGTCAGGAAAGTCTGCGTGCGGAGATGAAGGCACTCACTGCTGCCGTGTCCGGACTGGACAACCGGCTCTCCCGTGTGGAGGGGATGCTGGCCCCCAAACCCTGGGAGCCGATGGATACCCCGGCTGGTCGCGGCGCCTGACGCCCCCACGGCGGCACTCAGAGGCCGGTTAGGGGGAGGGACCCGGTGTGTGGCTGGGCCTTTACCGAGGCCCTGTATCAAAAGTACGCCGGGATTGCGAAGCGTCAAGCTGCACAGGGCATTCCGGAGGGATGCCCGGAGATGATGTCTGTGAATGTGAGCGGCGCCGGCCCAGCCCGTCCACGGGCATGAGCGGGTGTTGCGTGCTGTGGCTGAGCGGTGTGCCACAGCGAAAGAGGACGGTGGAAGGATCGGAAGCTCGTCGAGGGGGCCCTGTACAGCGGCGATGGGGGCTGTCAAGACCTTTGCAAGATTGCAGTGCCCCGTTTTAGGACCCGCAACACGGGTCTGCTGCCCCGAAAGGCGCGCTCCAAGGTATGGACTAATGAGCTGTCATAGCATGGCGGTCCGGGTCGGGAGAGGCGTACCGTACCCGGATTCTGATTCCCCCACCGATGGAAGGGCCGGCCCCCGGCTGTCACCTCTTCGCCGTTTCGTCACTTCGCGGGTCTGGAGGGGCTCCAGGACCCGAGGGTCGCCGGTATCTACGACGCGTCCAGGCACTGGGTCGGTTATCGCGCCGAATTTTCCACACCCGAGGCGGGGGCATGGACCCTGTCAGGCCCAATTGGGGGGGGCGATTCGGAAACGTCCTCCGGTGACCAGGTTCGGGATCATTCATTGAAGGAACGGGACGTGGAAGGGCCGTCATCGCCTCCGGGTCGATTCTCCGGCGATTGGGCGACCGGATCAAAACTGATTGTCGGGACACCCCAACACGGGCCGCGAGGCGATGGACCGAGTGCTTCGGGCCGAATCCACAGTGGGAATCCGCCGTCATCTAGTCCGCCCCGGGCCGCACGGGTCGAAGACCGGCTTCGTCCCCGAAAGCGTAGGGGCCTTCAGGGGGCTGAGCGTGCGCGGCTTTCCGAATGGACCTCCTGTTACCTTGCCAACAAGGGGGTTAAG
>JAAXHW010000260.1 GCA_012270675.1 Candidatus Latescibacterota bacterium
CCCGTATCTTGATGATACGGGCGGGTTCTCCCGCCTGGACCGACACTTTTTCGCTCGCGCTCGGGAACTCACCAGGAATTTTAAAACAACTTCTAAACCTATCGGATACCGAATTGCAATGTCGACGATAAGCATTCTCCGGACCGTCTCCTATACTATTATAATAGGTCTTCTGGCCGCCTGTTCCGGCTGCGGCGCAGACAACCCGGACTCCTCCGACCCCACTGACTCGGGGAGTTCTGAGCTGCCTCTGCGTGGAGACGACAAATTCGGCGCTGAAGTAAATCCCACCGGAGATCCGATTGGGGGTGGAGAGGGCTACCGGAGCCTGATTATCGCATCCGATTACCAGGTCACAACCCGGGGAGAACTGCTCGCGGCCCTGGACTCGGCCCAAAGCGGGCAGGTCATCTACGTGGCCGATACCACCCGGATTGACCTGAGCGGCCTGCAGAACGTCGTTATCCCCGGCGGCGTCACCCTGGCAAGCGGGCGGGGCAGGGAGGGGTCCCTGGGGGGACTGATCTACAGCACCGAACTGGAAACCATCCCCCTCTTCGTTACCGGCGGACCCGGCGTGCGGGTCACCGGACTGCGCCTGCAGGGTCCGGACCCGGAGCGGCGGACCGAGCAGATGAGACAGCTCTACGCCGAGGGCCGCTACTACAGTATCCCCAACTCGCGGGGTATTCAGACCACCCATCCCAACCTGGAAGTGGACAACTGCGAGCTTTCGGCCTGGAGCCACGCCGCCATCTATCTCGCCACCGGTTCCACGGGCCACATTCACCACAACTTCATTCACCACAACCAGCGTCAGGGACTGGGCTACGGCGTGGTGTTGAACCAGTCGGAAGGCCTTATTGAGGCAAATCTGTTCGATTGGTGCCGCCACCACATTGCGGGAACGGGCAGGCCCGGCACCAGCTATGAAGCGCGCTATAACCTGGTGTTGGCAAATGCCAACAGCCACAGCTTTGACATGCACGGGGGTGCGGACCGGGACGATGGAACCGATATTGCCGGCACAAAGATCTGGATTCACCACAATACGTTCGAAGCAACCTCCGTTCGCGCAATTGTCATCCGGGGCCGTCCCGAGCAGATGGCCGAAATTTACAACAACTGGTTCCTCCACCTGACCCCTGACAGGGCCATCCGCCAGACAAACGCCACCGGAAATATGCGCAACTACAAGAACCAGTACTCCACGAATCGGATTCCCAGGGACTGAAATCTGAAAAATCCCTTGACGTGATGAACAAACATGCACTATATTGTGGTGTCATAATCCCCTCCCTCTCCTCTCCCCTCCCCTCTAAGAAGCTGTCTTAAAACCCTCAGCGGTCTTCGCGCGGCTGCAAAAGCGCCTGTCGGCGTTGGTCGAATCCACCCGTATCTCCAGGATACGGGCGGGTTCGCCCGCCTTGACCGCCACTTTTTCGCTCGCGCTCGGGAACTCACCGGGAATTTTAAAACAACTTCTAAGAAGACGGTTGGGCTCCATTTTTGTTTTTCTTTTTCCGGTTTTATGGTTATTTTCCTATGGGCAGACCATCTT
>JAAXHW010000261.1 GCA_012270675.1 Candidatus Latescibacterota bacterium
TGAGCGGCGCCCTTCTTTTTCGGCCTTTTTCTTGAGCTTGGGCGCGGGTGAAAAAGGCCTCGCCGAAGGCATGGGGGGAAGGGTGGGGAGGAAGGGGGTGATCCTTCCACTCTTATTTTCCAGGCAACTTCTTAAAGCTTGCTCACCACAAGTTGAACAGCCGTCCCCTGCTTCACCTCCTCACCAGCCTCGGGAACCTGCCGAATCACCGTATTGGGCATATAGGCCGTACTGAACTCGTAGCGGACCGTAGCCTGAAGCTCAAGCAAAGCAAGGCCCGAGCGGGCCTCATCCAGGGGTCGCCCTACCACATTGGGCATCTCCACAACCTCCCGGGGCGGTCCGCTGCTGACCACCACGGACACCGGCGTATCAGCGGGCACTTTTTGACCGGGAAGCGGCGCCTGGCGAATCACCAACCCCTCCTTCAACTCCAGGGACGCCTCCTCGCTCACCTCGCCTACCCCCAGGCCGCCCTGCTCGATCCAGAGCGTAGCCTGACGCAAGGACCGCTTGTGCAGGTCCGGCACCTCGTAAAGCCGGGTGCCCATGCTGGGCACCGCATACACTGTTCGGCCCGGCTTAACCATCGAAAAAGCCGCGGGATTCTGGTACACAACCCGCCCCTCGGGAACGGACTCATCCCACCGGGGCTCCTGCAGCTTAAACTGGAGCCCGCACCGGGCCAGCGTCCGGCGGGCCTGGGCCGAGGTCAGATCCACAATATCGGGAACCTCAACCAGCTCCCCCGTCCTGACCACATAGGGCATGATCGCCTTATCCAGAAGAAAGAGCAGGACCGCACCCACAAAAACCGCACAGACCACAAAAAGAGCGGCTTCCCGCAGCACAATTTTAAACATAGCGATGGGTCCGTTCTGTACGGTGCTGTTGTATCAATCGCAAACAATCAAAAATAGGACAACCGGCCGCTGCTGTCAAGCCGGGTGCGCCCAAAAAGACCTACCTGCACCCACGTCGCCCCACCGACACCGACACCCGGTGCGACAGGCCCAGCACCGTATGGTAGACGGCCGCATAGTCAACCGTGAACACCCCCCGTCGAACCCCCACCCCCAGCGACAGGCGCTCCGGACGCCCTCCTGCGCCCATCCGCAGCGCCAACCCATCTCCATACCTGTACTCCACCCCCACACTCGTTCCGGTCGGCAACCCCGCCTCCTTCCTCACATCCACCAGCAGTACCGCCCCCGGAGCCACCGCCACGCTCACCCCCGCCATCCCCCCCTGTCCCACC
>JAAXHW010000262.1 GCA_012270675.1 Candidatus Latescibacterota bacterium
GAACGCACCGGGAATTTTAAAACAACTTCTAAAATTAGAATTGTTCGCGGTGGTGGGTGGTCGTTGATTTAACGCCCAAACCCCTCTATCCGGACCCAAACGGCCGCAATGCCCGAATTTCCAGAACACTGGCGGCAACCTCGTCTGCGGAAACATCCAGCATACGCTCCCCCTTTTCGGCGGTTGCCGGCCGGGGATCGCCCACCCCGCCGTGCTGCGTGCGCTGGTCGAACCGGTAATAGGAAGCCGCGCCCGGCACCCGCATGCCGTCGCGTTCCCCGTCCGCATCCAGTCGGTCTGTGCGCACCAGTTCCGGGCGTATCGCCAGGATCATCGATGTCTCGGTCTCTCCCGCATGCCCGGAGCCCTTCGAGCCCAACTCGCGAATCTGGTTCAACCGTTCCGACCCGCCCCAGGCCCACCGTGAATAGAACTCCGCGCCGCTGTCTCCGAAGCGCTCCATCAGCCGCTGCAACAGCGTCGAGATATTCGCGCCATTGCCCCCGTGGCTGTTCTGAATCAGAATCTTCTTGAAACCGTGCCCCACCATCGAAGCCACGATATCCATCATCATCAGCAGGTGGGTCTCCGAGACCGCGCTTAGCGTGCCCGGATACCGGATGTGGTGCTGGGAGTATCCCAGCCACTGCACGGGCAAAACCAGCACATCGTTGGGACAGCGCTCGTGCACGCGCCGGGCCACCTCTCCTCCGATCAGGCTATCGGTAAAAACCGGAAGGTGCAGGCTGTGTTGTTCGCAGGACGCCACGGGAATCAACACCACAATATCCCGCGGCAGTGCGTCGATTTCGGGAGATGTCATCTCGGCCAGAATCATAGCAATCACCTTAATTGTAAAAATGAAAAAACGCTATGGCGGCCCTGCCTTTTCCACATCCGTCAACTCGAAATCGATCTCCATCGCAGCCAAATCGCTCTTCGACCGCTCGCGCAGGATCACACCGCTGAAATAGACCCAGTCCCGTTCTGCCAGTTCCCCAAACCGCTCGATCGGCTTGTTTCCACGGCAGTAAAAATACAGACGGCTTTCTGCAACCGGACCTTCCGACTTCACCCTGCCGGATGCGATCTCGCACCTGGGCTGTCGCATCTCCGACCGTGTTCCCAGCGGAAGGCGTTCGATCCGGCCGTACCAGCCGTGAACGGCCAGTCCTTCGATCTCTTTTAAAAAACGTTTCCACTTTTCCCGGGCCGGCCGCTCAATCTGTTCCCGCTGCTCCCTGAACCGTTTCCTGGCCTGCTCGGCCACGCCCTTTCGACCCATAGAATCGAAGGTTAGAATCAAGTTGCCGGCCTTGCCCAGTTCCCTGTCCGCCGTCCGTTTCGCCTCCTGTACCTCGGCTTGAACAGCCTCCAACCTTAATAAAAACGCTTCCTGTTCGGCCGATGTGGATTCGGGAAATTGTCCGGGGTGTCTGCTGCACGAAATCGCCAGCGCAAGACATCCCAACATCAACCACGACCGGCTTGCAGTCTGCTGTATAGCCGTGCGTCTCTCCACCCAGTCCCCTGTTTTTTATGGTTGTTCTGGTGGTTTGACCCGGGAGGCCAAACCCCACGCCGTGCGCAGGGATGGAGTCAGGCTAAATATATCACAAAGGCCGTGAGCGTCAAGCCTTAACTACCGGACCGACCCTCCGGCCTCCTTCTCTTGGGGGTTCGGGGGGAGTACGTTCTATGTTGCGTGTAAGTTACAAGCGAGGTCTATCTGTCGAAAGCCTGCAATACATTCCCCACGCATGTTCCTACCGTCTCAAGATCGTACCCTCCCTCCTGTGCCAGAAGCGTGGGCAGTCCCATCTGTCCGAGCCGTTCCCCGATGTGTGTAAACGCCTCTAAAGACAGTTCAAAATCCCCCAGCGGGTCTCCCTGACAGGTATCCACCCCCAGTGAAACCACAAAGAACGCCGGGCCAAACGCGTGGACCGCGTCCAGCGCCCGGTCCAGTACCTCCAGGTAGCGCGCCTCGTCCACGCCTGCCTCCAGGGGAAAATTTCGACTGAACCCCCGGCCTTCTCCCTGGCCCTCCTCATCGGCAAACCCGCTGAAATACGGATATTTCCGGTTGGGGTCGGCGTGGATTGACACAAACAACACCTCATTGGAACCGTAAAAGATATCCTGTGTTCCGTTCCCGTGGTGAAAGTCGACATCCAGAATAGCCACCCGCCCTTCCCGGCTCAGCTGGGCCGCTGCAATCGCCGCGTTGTTCAGATAACAGTACCCGCCGTAAACATCCCATCCCGCGTGGTGTCCCGGGGGCCGGCAGAGCGCATAGGCTGCCCGTTCCCCTTCCAGGAGCAGTTCTGCGCCAATCAGCGCGCACCCCGCAGATGCCAGTGCAGCCTCATACGTGCCCTCCAGGATCGGCGTCTGCGTCTCAAAACAGTAATATCCTGCCTGGTAAATGAGCGTGTCGGGCTTCCCTCTCACTGTCCGCATCGCAAATGTATCGGGAATAAGCCCGGCCGCCGATGTTCCGCCTGCATCCACCCACGCTGCATGGACATGCTCCAGGTAATGCAGATAGCCCGGATCGTGCACGGCCCGGACCGCATCCGGCGCAAATGCCCGGGAAAAAACCACTTCGGTGAATCCTTGCGCGTTCAGGGCCTGCAAAACCCGCTCCGCCCGCTCCGGGACTTCCGGGTACGGCGCCGGCCTACCTCCCAAAAACTGATAAGGCGGAGCATGCTGGTTGTGTTTTTTCGAATAGATGATTTTCACAAGAAGATGCCTGGAAGATAAGAGCGGAGCGGTTCGGATTGTGTGGGGGGAGCGTGAGCGGGTGTGTGGCGAGTGAAGCGGTTTACATCCGCGCCTCTTCGGCCGTGACGCGCCGCCGCCCGTTCCGCCGACCCTTTGCCGGCTCAATCCCGGGCGCCTCCTCACCGGCCGCTACCATCCGCCGGATCAGCCGTTCCCGCATCACCAGAGCCACTTCCTGGTGGGACTCCAGACCGACCAGATTCGTCAGCTCATAAGGGTCGGCCTCCAGATCGTACAGGTACTGCTCCACGTAGCGATCCGACCCCGCATCCTGTCCACCGTTTTTCTCCGGGGCATCCACCCCGTACTTCCACCGCCGGGTGCGCACCGCCCGCCCTACCTGCGCCTCGCTGATCTGAACGAACACCTCTTCGGGCCAGTCCTCTCCCTCTCCCACTGTCAGTGGAAGCACCGACCGCCCCTGCATTTCCTCCGGCGCTGGAATCCCCGCTGCATCCAGCAGTGTCGGCGGCAGGTCGATCAGACTCACCAGGTCCCGGATCTCTCCGCCCCCATCGAACCCGGGCCCCTGAAAGGCCGTGGGCACTCGAATCGAACTCTCATGGCAGGACCGTTTATACTCTGAATTCCGCGTCTTGAAATGGCACCCGTGGTCCGACGTGTGCATCACCACCGTCCGGTCCGTCAGCCCCAGGCTCTTCAACGCGTCGAGGGTGCGTCCCAGCGCTTCGTCCAGCCGTTTCACCATGCCGTAATACCCGCCCAGGTGCTGGTGTGAAGACCCTCCAAGCGCTGCCAGATCCGGCGGCATCCATCCCCCCGTATACCGCTCCCGGTACCCGTCCGGCGGGGGATAGTCATCCAGGTGGTTCTGGTGGTGCGGTTCGATGTAGGAAACAAACAAAAAAAACGGCTCGTCCCGGTGCGTGTCAATGTAGCGAATCGCCGCATCCGTGACCGCATCCACCCGGTAGCCCGGCAGCTCGACCGGTCGCCCGTTGTTGTCGTAGAGCACCGTGTGGTACGCCCCGGACGTAAACTCCAGCACATTGGAAGCCAGCCAGTATTCGTATCCTCCCCGGTGGGATTCGGGCACCGGCCCGATGGTTGCCCGTTCGTATAAATGCCATTTTCCGATATACCCGGTCCGATACCCGGCCCCTCCGAAGCAGTGCGCCAGCGTGCGGCTTTCCCAGGGCAGCGGAATGCCATTGCGAAAGCAGCCCGTTGTCGTGGCATAAAGTCCCGTCTGCAAACACGACCGGGCCGGACCACACACCGGCTGGCACGTAAACGAGCGGGCTGCATGCGTGCCCCGCCGGGCCATCGCGTCAAAGTTCGGCGTCAGCCCCATCGGGTTGCCGTGCACTCCGGTCGTATCCCACCGCTGCTGGTCCGTGAAAAAGACCAGTACATTGGGTTGTTCGGATGATCTGTTCGCCATTGTTGCGTTGCCACACGGCCGTGCCGGGGGTGCCACGGGTTGCCTGGATGCGTTTGACGGTAGCCGATCGGTGCTGGTCCCGTTGTGGGGGCGATGTGGGCGTGTCAACCTCCCACCACCACCGGTGCTTCCGTACACCGCCTGTACAAATCCTCAAACTCCTCTGACCCATCGTCCATCTGAATCTCCATCCGGATGCCCCGCACAAACCCCGGCAGGTCGCCAAAGTAAAACGCCTCGTGCCGCTGGTGTTCGCCTCCGAAACACCACCGCAGGCCGTTGGGATAGACCACCGTGGAAATGCGTCGGAGGGTGGGCTCGGGCGATTCTACCCGCTGTGCTTCAACTGCCGCCTCGTCCACCTCAACCCCCAGCCCCGGCCCTTCAGGCACCGGCATCCACCCGGCAACCGGTTTGGGGGGAGACGCGATATCCCGCTGCCGGATGTCGTGTGCCGCCAGGTGGGAGAGCAGCCCCTGCTTGCAGGTTGACGCTATGTGTGCCACCCAGGCCGCCCGCAGTCCCGTCCCCACCGTCTGAATCCAGAATGGTATCCGGGCCTCATCGGCCACGCCTGCACGCTGCCGGATCGTCTCCACATCGTCGCCTCCCAGCACGAACCCGTCGCAGAGCCGCCTTGCAATCTGAACCCCGGCCGGTGTGCCCCTGTCAAACTCCGGGTCCGACCGCACGTGGCAGCAGCCGCTGCCGTAGTGGGCGGCAATCGGCCGGTCGATTTTGCGGCACAGGATGTTGTAGCCCTCCGCATCCCGCTGTGGAATCGGCGACTCGAACCCGCCCACGCAATCGTACCGGGACAGCTCCCGGAGAATCGGCAGCGCCTGGCGGGCCTCCCGGAGGTGCCCGTTAAAATCCAACCAGAACGCGAATCCCGACGGCGCAACCCTGGACACGGCCTCGATCTGTTCCACAATATCCCACCAGGGTCGGGTCTTGAACTTGAATGTCCTGTGTCCCAGGGAAGCGGCATGTTGGGTCTGCTTTACACACACCCGGGGGGGGAGGTCCATGGTCCAGTAGGCAAAGGGCACCCGGCGCCGGACCTGCCGCCCCATCAGCGCGTGCGCCGGCAGTCCCAGCGCCTTTCCCACCGCATCGTAACAGGCCATCTGTACGCCCCCGTGCGTGATGTCCCGCAATCCCGCCACCGCGTCCCGGCCGATGAACCCGCCC
This sequence comes from Candidatus Latescibacterota bacterium, assembly GCA_012270675.1. Classification (GTDB taxonomy): domain Bacteria; phylum Latescibacterota; class UBA2968; order UBA2968; genus JAAXHW01. The sequence continues at coordinate 5,390 of JAAXHW010000262.1, forward strand.
ACTTCGGTGGGTGCCCCCATCTGGTCCCCGTACCCGACCGCTCCGGAAGCCAGGCGAATCCGGTAGAGTGTGACCGCCTCCATCGTCTTCTGCGAGAGGTGCATAAACGGCGCCATTTCAGGTAGAAAGGGCATCTTGAGCGGAATCGCCTCAATATCGGTAATCTTCATGGCAAACCTCTCATCGTTAAGGGCATAGTGCCGATATTCCGGTGCTTTGCCATACCCGGATGAACACCCGGTATGTTACGACACATCGGAGGGCTGCGCAAGCCTTATTTGGGCGCCTGAAAAACACGTGACAAACGCCTTTCGGATCAATATCTTTGGGAAATTCACCTTTGATCGACAACAGTCGTCAGAAGGGAGCCAGAGATGGACTGCGAAGAGGCGGGAAAACTGCTCGAACGAGCCGACCGGTACCTGGCTGGCGGCAGCCTGGGAATGTTTCGGATGCCCGATGAAGTGGCCACGGTCTTCCACCGGGGAGAGGGCAGCCGGCTGTACGACGCGAACGGCCGGGAATACATCGACTACGTGATGGGCTCCGGCCCCATGATTCTGGGGCATGCGCACCCGGCCGTGGTGGCTGCCGTCCGGGAACAGGTGGGCCTGGGGTCCACTTTTTACGGACTCAACGAACCGGCCATCCGTCTGGCCGAGCGGATTGTGAACGCCGTGCCCTGCGGAGAGCAGATCCGGTTCACTTCCTCGGGCACCGAAGCCACCTTCTCCGCCATCCGTCTGGCCCGGGCTTTTACCGGCCGTGAGAAAATTCTCAAATTTGAGGGGGGGTGGCACGGCGGCCACGACTACGCCCAGCAATCCGCCGCACCCCCGGAGCCTGCGGACTACCCGGCGCCGGTCGCGGATTCCGGAGGCATTCCCAGGGGAGTGTCACAGACCGTGCTGGTCGCTCCGTTCAACGATCCTGAAGTGGCAGCCGACATCGTCAAGACCCACAGCAGCGAACTGGCAGCCGTCATCCTCGAACCGCTGCAGCGGGCCATCCGGCCCCAGCCCGGCTATCTGGAAAGCTTGAGAGCGGTCACCCGGGCGCGGGGGGTGATGTTGATTTTCGACGAAGTCGTCACCGGTTTCCGCATTGCCTGGGGTGGGGCCCAGGAGCGCTACGGCGTGGTGCCCGACCTGGCCGTGTACGGAAAAACCATCAGCGGGGGTTATCCGCTGGCTGCCGTGTGCGGCCGGGCGGACGTGATGGCCTGTGCGGACCGGAGGCGGACGTCTCTTCCCGTCTTCATCAGTGGCACCACAAACGGCAACCCCATCAGTACCACCGCCGGGCTGGCCACTCTGGACGAATTGGAAAAAGAGGGCGTCTACCCCCGGCTTTACGCTCTTTCCGACCGGCTCAGAGCCGGCCTGGAAACCGTGGGCAGGGCAATGGGGTTCTGCTTCCAGGTTATCGGAGAAGGCCCGGTGCTGCAGCCCTTTTTCACCGATGCAACCATTCGCAACCACGCCGATACCCTCAAAGCGGATGTAGAGGCCGTCCGGCGGTTTGGCATTGAACTGATCAAACGCGGTATTTTCGTCAACCCCACCGGAAAGCTCTACCTTTCATTGGCCCTGTCGGACGACGACATCGACCGCACGCTGGAGGCCGCGGGTGAGGCGTTCAGCCAGATCAAAGCCGGGGGCACCCCCCAATGAGTCGGGATTTCTTTTTGGAGAAAACCGCCGTGGTCGGCGCCGGGTTGATGGGCAGTCAGACCGCGCTCGTACTGGCTCTGGGCAGCCGGGAAACATGGCTGATCAGCCGGCGGCAACAGACTCTGGACCGGGCCTTTGAGAACCTCCGGCGCTATGCCCGGGACCTCCACCGCCACAACAGGCTGGGCGGGGAAACGCCCGAAGATGTGCTGCAGCGGATCCGGACCACAACCGACCTGAAAGATGCCGTAAGGGGCGCAACATTTGTCCTTGAAACCATCACCGAAGACCTGAGCGCCAAACAGGCTCTCTTCCAGCAAATAGACGCCCTGGTCCCGCCCGATGTCCTGCTGGCGAGCAACACCTCCGGCCTGCCCATCACCCGGCTCGCGGAACGGGCCGTGCACAAAAGCCGCATCGCTGGCTCTCATTTCGTCCAGCCCGGACACATTGTACCGGTGGTGGAGGTCATTCGATCGGAGCACACCTCGGAAGAGGCCATGGACCGGATTGTCGCCATCTGGGAAAAGCTCGGCTGGCTCGCCCTGCGCGTCAACCGGGACGTTCCCGGCTTCCTGATCAACCGCCTCCAGCACGCGGTCATCCGGGAGGCCGTGCACCTCCTGGCCACCGGCGTGGCCAGAGCAGAGGATATCGACCTGGCCTTCCGCCTGGGCCTGGCCCCCCGATTCACCACGGCCGGTCCCTTAGAGCAGCGCGACATCAACGGCCTGAGCATGCACGTCCGGGTCGCCGGGCACCTGTGGGAAACCCTGGGTGGGTGGGAAGAGCCCCTCGCCTACCTCCAGGACATGGTCGCAGGGGGAAAAACCGGCCTGGAATCGGGACAGGGCTACTACGACTGGTCCGGCCGCAACCCGATGGACGTCCGCAAGGAAAAAGACGAACACCTCCTGCGCCGCACCAGGCAGGTGATGGACACCTGGGAAGCGGAAGAAAAAAACAGGCGCCATCCGCAATTTCAGGGACCGAAAAAAGGTTGATATTTCCCTTTTGGGGCTGTTGCCTGGAAAATAGGCTTTGGG
>JAAXHW010000263.1 GCA_012270675.1 Candidatus Latescibacterota bacterium
GAACCGCCGAGATTCAGCATCCGGGTGTGTGAAACCATCCGGATGCTTTTTTTGTCTCTTCTCTTTCTACTTTCACACAACCTCGTCGAGCCAAAACCGTGCGCTGCTTCCAGCTTGCCATTGACAAATTACCTGCAATTATGTATCATTCCATTTCAGGTCAGCAAAAGCGTCGTATGTGTTTTAGCCGAAAGGAACACCGGGGTTGATGAAGGTCCAGATGACAGAATCCGGGACCTGGCGCCGGACGCTGGAAGTTGAGGTTGCCGCAGAGGCCGTGGAAGAACGGTTTCAGGTGGCCTATAAAACGTACAGCAAATCGTTAAACCTGCCGGGCTTTCGGAAGGGCAGGGTTCCGGTCAACATCGTCAAAGCACGCTTTGGCAAAGCCATCCAGGGTGAAGTCCTGCAGAACCTCCTGGAGGAATTCTACCGGAAGGCCAGCGAAGCCGAAGGCCTGCAACCCGTCTCCGAAGCCACCATCGAAGAGGTGGACTACAACGCAGGCAAGCCCCTCACGTTCAAGGCCTCGGTGGACATCAGGCCGGAACTCACGGTCAAAAACTACAGGGGCCTCAGAGCCACCCGTCCCGTCTTCAAGTTGGAAGAGGCCCACGTTGAGGAACAACTCCACTTTCTCCAGAACCAGAACGCCACGGAACAGGTGGTAGACCGGCCCGCTGCTCTTGGAGACGTCCTGGTCGCAGACCTCCAGGAGCTCGACGCATCAGGCCTCCCCATCATCGGCAGGAGACAGGAAGACCAGACCTTTCTGATCGGCGGGCCCAACGCGGCCAGTCACGACCTGGACAACCAGCTCGTCGGAATGTCTGCCGGAGAAGAGCGGCACGTGCGGCTCGTCGAGGACCACACCCACCCGGACCCGGCCGGACAGGAAGTCCGCTTCCAGGTCACCGCCAAAGAGGTCCGGGAACGCGACCTGCCCGAACTCGACGACGAATTTGCCAAAGACATCGGAGACTTCGAATCCCTGGACGGCCTCAAAACGCACATCCGCGATGACCTCCAGGCCCGGGTCAACTACACCTCCCGAAGGCGCCTGCATGAAAACATCATCGACGCCCTCATCCGGCAGAACGACTTCGAAATTCCCGGCAGCATGGTGGAAAACTACCTGAACACCCTGGTCGAAACCTACGAAAAAGAACACGCCGGACACGACCACGACATCGACGTCGACGCTGTCCGGCGGGAGAACCGGGAGGGCGCCCTCCGGAGCGTCAAGCGGTATCTCCTCCTGGAAGGGGTTGCCAAACAGGAGGACATCAAAGTCACCGAGGGCGACACGGAGAAACACCTCGAAGGCCTCTCGGAGCGCCACAACGTCGAAGGCTCCCGGCTGCGGCAGATCCTCAGCCGCTCGGGTCAACTCGAACGGATGGAATCCGAACTCCTCGAGCAGAAGACCCTCGACTTCCTCGTCGAACAGGGCAAAATCGAAGACGTTGAGGAAGCCGTCGAAGCGTAACCATCGTTCGCCGTTCGTGAACCGTCGTTTGTGGTTTGCCTTTAGAAGCGACAGGCGGCCCCCATACTCCGGAGCATAAAATCCTATGGCACTTGTACCAATGGTAGTAGAGCAAACCGGCCGCGGGGAACGGGCCTACGACATCTTCTCGCGCCTCTTGAAAGACAACATCATCTTTATCGGATTCCCCATCAACGACACCATCGCCAACCTCGTCATCGCGCAAATGCTTTTTTGTCATACCGAAACCCCTGACAAGTCCATTAGCCTCTACATCAACTCCCCCGGGGGGAGCATCACCGCCGGACTGGCCATCTACGACACCATGCAGTATGTCCCCAACGAAGTGGAAACCGTCTGTCTGGGACAGGCCTTTAGCATGGCCGCAGTACTCCTCGCAGGAGGCACCAGGGGGCAACGGCGGGCCCTGCCCAACTCCCGCATCCTGCTGCACCAGCCCATGGGCGGAGCAGGCGGGCAGGCCTCCGATGTGGAACGTCACGCCAAAGAGATCCTGCAGTGGCGCGACAAAATCAACGAGATCCTGGCCGAACGAACCGGACAGCCCCTGGATAGAATTGCCAAAGACACGGACCGCGACTTCTTTATGTCCGCTGAAGAGTCCAAAGCATACGGCCTGATCGACGAAGTCTTTACCCCCGACAGTGGGGAAGCCGAAATCCCCGACGACGACGCGTAGTGCCCGCAACAGCAAAACGGATATTCCGATGAAAAGACGGTCCTCCCGTACAGACCTCAGGTGCTCCTTCTGCGGAAAAAGCCCGGACCACGATCAGGTCGACAAGATCATCAACGGACCCAACGTGCAAATCTGCAGCGACTGCGTCAGACTCTGCAACGAGGTCCTCCTCGAAGACGCCAGGCAGAAACCCGTATCCTTCCAGAAGAACCTGCCCAAACCCACCGAAATCAAGACCCGGCTGGACGACTACGTCATCGGGCAGGAGGCGGCCAAGCGCACGCTCTCGGTGGCGGTCTACAATCATTACAAGCGCATCCGCTCCAGGGTCGCTACAGACGATGTGGAACTCGACAAGAGCAACATCCTTCTCCTGGGCCCCACCGGGACCGGAAAGACCCTCCTGGCCCAGACCCTGGCGCGCATCCTGCAGGTTCCCTTCTCCATTGCCGATGCCACCATCCTCACCGAGGCCGGCTA
>JAAXHW010000264.1 GCA_012270675.1 Candidatus Latescibacterota bacterium
GCCGTGTCGCAAGGGTTGGCCCATCAAGCCGTGCAGATGAGGCGCTCAAACCTCCTCCCGCTGGTGTCGGTGGTCACGTCACTCCTCGCTCTCTTCAAATGGAGAGCTCCTTCGACCCCGCCGGACCCATCTCGTTTACTGCAGCGCGGATATTGTCGACCCGCAACTGGATGAGAGGCCAAGCAGTTGAGAGCAGCACCTCAATGGAGATTCTCCTATTGGCGAGGTTTTGCTGGTGCCGGATATTCTGGTCCGTGGTAATGAGGAGGTCATAGCCTTCGTTTTCCGCGACTTCGAGTAAATCCCCGTTATCGAGGTCGGACCAGCCACGTTCAGAAGCAGTGTCCACCGAGTGTTCGGCGAGGTAGTGCCGGAGAGGTCTCGGAGTGCCTTGATCGAATAGAAGCTTCACACGACAGCCGAATCTGCCAAGGCTTTCATTTCGTGCTCAAGAACGGCTCTTACTTGCCATTTCCCTACACCTGGAAACCAGTCCAAGAATTGTTCTATCGACGCTCCTTCCTTGAGATTTTCGAATAAAGCGGATACAGGCACACGAGTGCCTTGAAATACCCAAGCTCCACTGAGCTTTTTCGGGCGGGCTCTACCGCCGGGCACGCCTCCCAATTCGTCATACGGTTACCTCATTTTCCATTGCCAGTTCCTCTGTTGAATCGGTGGTGTCGTAGAGGTTGTCGACCACCCCGTCCACCAGTGGCGCACCTTTATCTAGCCGGTCCTGCTCATCAGCTTTCTCCAGTAGGCTTGCTGCCTCACGTACCTCCAGCTTGCCGGTGACGACATGGGCGATCAGTCGGGTGCGGTATTCTTGGAGTAGTGCGATCTGGCAGTGTATGCGCTGCATCCTGTCGTCTAAGGCTGTCATACTTTGATCGATAACATTAGCGATTTGCACCTGCTCATCCGGTGGAGGATAAGAAGTTGGCATCCGCTTAAAGTCCGCCCAATACAGTCGATTGCGATCCTTGACGATGCCGCACGAGTATTTGTCCACTTCAACCATATACGGATGTGTGCGGAAGAGAGCACTGAAGTAACGTGGTCCTTCTGTGCCAGTTAAAGGTGACACAAGATGTTATACAAGGATTGACGCGTTGTGGACGCACGTTCGGCTTGGAGGTTTCAAGTTTTGCAAGCTTTACACCGAGCCTTCTGCAAACATGAGGGATCAGAAGCATCCACCGGTGAGGTCTTCAACGGAGAGGGCCGCGCGAAGCAGCGGCGATTTTCAGTGGAGCAGCAGCGCCGGATTTTAGCGGAGTAGGGGGCTGGTGCGGCGCCGGGTGAAAAGGGGGCGTGGCGGCGTCGGAAGGGGGTACCGTTCTCCGGTGTTCGGTTGGCACAATCCGCGTGCAGTGGGGAACCGGGGGGCGGGCCAGCGGCGCCCGTATGCGGATGTGGCCAGGAGAATGCGCAGCTCCAGGAAGAGCTACGCAGGGCTCGACGGTCATGGAGGTTCAAAAATATCGGACGCCTTGGGGATCACCCACCGGAGCACCGACAAACGTACCCGAGGAGCCGGATTCAAGCGTGGCCACTGATGTGGGGCCGAGCGGGTTACGGGCATAAGGCGCCGCCCGTACTCCCAGCGTCTCAGCCCAATGGGACCAAGCAAGCGGCGCCGATTGAGCCCGAACCGGCGGCCGAGGCGCCTGACGGAGTGAAGCGTATTGAACTCGGCCGCTTCTGTGCCAAGGCGGTACGTCCGGTGGAGACCACTTGACAAGAGGAAGGTACATAGTACGGCCACGGGCGCCCGATGTACCGCCTTTGAACCGAACACGGATCGACCATCCACGCGTTCCTCCGCCCTGCAGGAGGCCTCGGCCGCTGGCTTCGGCGCCCCATCCGCTGGGGTCGTGTGGGATACCGCGGACGCCCGAAAGGGGCATCCTACGCGCGGTACTTGGCCCTCGACGGGTCTGGCCGCTAGGGGGCGGAGGGAGGGGAACTCCCTACCATTTAAGCAAGCGAGAATTGAAAAAATCTGGGAGCGGAGTGGGGGTACATCTCTATCCAGCGATGGCGTGATCCGGATCGAACAGGGGCCTCCGCAGCATGGCACCGGCTACGGCCAGCAGCCGGTCGGCCACGGAGCACCGGCCGGTCTTCGACCCGCGCGGCCTGATGCCGGACCAGAAGGCGGGCGGACTCCCTCTGCGGATGCAGCCCGAAGCATTCCCGCGCCCAGTATTCGGCCCGGGTTGGGGTGTCCCGACGATCGGTTTGGATCCGTTCACCCGATCGCCGGGAATCGATCCCGGGGCCATGACCGCCCCGTCCACGCCCCGCTCCTTCAAGGAACGATACCGGATATAGCCGCCGGAGAACGCTTCCTAACCGCACCGGGAGGCGTTCAATGGAGGCCGCCCCCGTTCAATGAATCGGCGCTGCCTCCCCGCCTCGGGTGCGGAGCGCTCAGCGCGATAACCGACTTGGCACTGGACGCGTTGTAGACGCAGGTCACCATCGTGTCCCGGCGCCCCTTCAGACCCGCGAAGTAACGAAACGGCGAAGAGGTAACAGCAGAGGGCCTGACCTCCCATCGGTGGGTGAATCAGAATCCGGGTAAGGTACGCTGCCCCCGACCCGGACCGCCATGTGAGGTGCTCCCCAAACGGTGGACAGAAACCGGTTAAATTTAAGA
>JAAXHW010000265.1 GCA_012270675.1 Candidatus Latescibacterota bacterium
CATGACTTCACCTCCGTGTGCCTGCGTGGCACACTCCTCCTTGGCTCCAGCCCTTCGCTCCACGGACTCCGCCGGGCCCGAGGCCCCCTGGTTCGCCCGCTTCCTCGCTACTAGGGCCGGATCAGACTGCTCACCGCCGGGCTTCATCGGCTACCGGGGACCCCTTTCCCGATGCGGTCCCGTACGACCCCGGGGCGGCGGGGAGACCGCCCCGATCCCGACGCTGGGCGTAAAATCGGCTTTGGTTCTCCGACCCCGTGGAATCCTCCGTGGTCTCGCCCTAGCGGCCCGGAGAGGTGGACCTCGACGGGGTGAAACGTCTCGTCATTCCAAACTTCGATATTTTCGGTGCTCCATAGCCGGCCGGCTTAATCCGCTACCGACGCCGTGCGGGGCCCCTCGCGGGGGTGCCCGCACGGCTCGCAGCCGGAGTGGGGAGCTAACCCTTCTCCTGACGGGATTTGCACACAATGTCCGGCGCCAGTTAGCCTAGCGCACACACCTGTTATCCCAGGCTCAGTGCCGAGTTGCACCAGCGGCAGCAGCACTGTTCAGCCCGGACCGTAGCCATCAGTCAGAGGGCGCAAAAGCGGTTGTACGCGCGTTACCTTGCGTTAAACGACACAAGGCCACAAAGGTCGCTGTCACGGCCATCGCCCGTGAGCGGTCTGGCTTTTTGTGGGAGGCGATGCAACCGGAAGTCGCCGCATAGCCTCAGAGACCGGATCATGGAGAAGGGAGTCCCAAGCACGGATGAAGGGCCCATGCATCGTCTTTCGATAGCCCTACGGGTGAGCCCAAGTTTTCAGATCATGGCCACTCCGACGAATTCGATAACCAGCATTACGGCCATGGGCCCCACCTGCGTATAGCAGATGGATCCACAGTCGGCTAGCCCTACCCTTTACTCATAGGTCTGTGTCTTGACGCACTCATGAGCCCACTATTTGGTGAGGCAGCCGGGGGAATGGGCATCACTGTAATGGATGGAGCAGATGTTCTTATAACACGCCGTGCACTGGCCCGGGGTAGCCCCGGGCTCGGAGCCCGTCCGCAGACTGGGTCGGTGAACCGGACGCACGCTGGCCGTATCCCGGGTAAGGGGGGGCTTAATCGTCTTCCGGCTCCAGCCTGTCCATCACCAACGTCGCCGTGGTCCGGCGTTCTAGGCCGGTCCACCGGGTTGGGTGTCCCGGTGGGCCATCCCGGCTTCGGTTTAGGTATCCGTCCCGTAAGCCCCCCTGCCGGACGGTGGCCTCCCGGGTGGAGGGAGGAGGCCTACCGTATTTTTTGCCTAGCGCTTCAAAAAGCGCCACTCCACCTCGGTGAAAAACACTTCCGCCGGCCCGGTTCGCCCCAACCGGGTCAGAAGTATCAGGCGCTAGGAGAGCACCCCCTAGAGGGCGAGGCCCCACCCCAGACGCGGGGCCGTCCGCAACGACAGACGTTCCACCTGCCCCCCTCCGGAGGACCCGGAAAAACTCCGCTACCCGCCCGTGGCGCCCATCATACCCCCATATCGTCCGCACCTCGTCGGCCGTAGACCCCTCGATACGGGTCAACCGATACCCGGACCGGCCCTCGACCTCCTTCGGCGGGTTCGGCTCGACCGCCTGCCCCCCTACAGCGACACGCCCGCCCGCTCCTTAGTCGGAGACTTCAACGGGAGGCGCGGAAAGCGAACCTCCACCCGGGCGATCCGGTGAGACCGCCCCTGGCCCTTCTGGCGCGCCGATAACCGGCGGACCTCTACCCGAATCTCCCGCGCCGGCGGGCCCCGGCGGAGCCGGTCCTACAGCCGCCCGCCCCCGGCCAGAGGCCGGTCCTGGCGGGCCCGCACCAGCACGTCCACCCGGCCCGCCGTACGTTGGGCCTCATACCACGCCAAACCGTCGGCCTCCCGGTCCAAGACCCGGACTGCACGGATCGTCTCCGGCCGCGCCTCCGCGCCGGCGCAAATATCCTCGTAGCCGGTCAGCCACGGCGGCGTCATCGGTGCCAGAGGGCCCGTCTCCGGAGGCCGCCTACAGCCCCGCAAAACCCCCAAGGGCCGACCGTTCACCGTCGGGGCCCAGATCACCGGCACCTTCAGACCGCGGGTCTGGGTACCGGTCGGATTATGACCCATGACCGGCCGGTCGGTACCGGCCCGCTTCGGGTCCTAGTCGAGCGGGGTCCCCTCCGGAACACCCCGCCCCACCGCCTGGCTACGCCTCCGTTCCAGCGTACGGGCCCGGTGCGGCGCCCGGATATGCTCCGGGGTTACCGCCGACGCCGCCGGCTGCTCCAGTAACCGGTACCCCCCGGACCGCTGCCAAATCAGGCGCGGTGTGCCGGGCGATCCCCTGGCCGGTCCCGTCCGCCAACCGCGCCGCCCTCTGCTCTAATCGGTCCGACCACCGGTGATCGCCCAACGGAGCCCCTCCCAATTCGTTGGACCCCCACGCCTGGAGCCCTTCATGCGGCTTACGTACCGGCAACCGACGCCCGGTATGCGCGCATCTGGGTCCGCCATGTGGGGTCCCATTCCTACACCCGAACCCACTTCTGCGTTCGCGCCCCCTCGGACTCCGGGCGCGGTTTACCGGACAGGTACCCGATCGGCACCAAGTTCGCCGCCTGGAAGCCGCGGCCGGACCCGGCCGGTCGCTCAAGACGACCGCTGGGTGTTTACGGCTTCTTCGGCCCGTGGTCGATCTTTGGCCCTTGGACCGTCAGACGTGCGACCGAATCAAGCACGCTGTTTTGAAACACCTGTCCTGTGCGGATTCGATTTACCGCAATCAACGGCCTTTTGCGGGACGAAGCTTGTCGGCAGCGATAAGGCTGACTGCGCATATCGATGCGCCGGAGCTGGCTGTGCCCCTCAAGAAGCTGGCCAATGGGGACCTTGATGCGTGGCGAAAGTGCGACTTTAATGAACCGGATGCCCGCCTCCAATCTGAGGCCCGAGAGCACTTGGTCCTTCTTCTCGCACAGTGAAACGGACGGTTCGGGTCCACGGGCAACATGACGGCCCGCATAATTCATCAGCCTACATATTCCGGTCGATCTCGACCACGTGTTCCAGCTGAAGTCGACCATAGGCCTGTTGATGTCGATGGACCTGAGGAAGCTCAGGAATTCCTGATGGCGGTAGCGCAGCTTGCATTGGGCGAGAACTTGGCCGATGGCCACGTCCAAGGCGGCAAGAGCATGGTGGTGCGTGACGGGGGTAACCGTGCGTGACGCCTTCGGCCTATTCGACAGAAGTTACCCCCTTTTTTCAGCGGCCAAACGGGGTCTGGGGGGCGTTTTCGAGGTGGATTCTACTATTACCGGAGACCGGTTCAGACCGGCCTATGTGACCTTGATGTTGAGCAGTTCGAAGGCCTTTGTCTGCGTGGGGGTCTGCTCAGGCATCAGGGTGAACCGGTTTGATTGGCCCCGGGCGAACGTGAGCTCTACCCTGTTGCGGCACAGCCCTGACCGGTGCTCTATCAGGCCGGCATAGCTCAGGGCCCGGCCTGCGGCGGCGGGGCGCGGGGTACGGGCCTTCTTTTCCGCCTGAGGGGAACGCTTCGCCGGCTTTACCACAGATTCACGCGGGCCTCGTCGACCAACCACATCGGGGCCCGCTGCTGGCGCAGGGGACACTACACTAGTACTCTTCCATCACCCATTCTGGTGTCCCAAACCAGGCATGCATTTCATCAACAAACGGCACTACGATCTCTTCAGGCTCAGGATACATACCCAGATCTCCGGTCTCCACAATCCATGTGTTTAGCGCAGTGCGCATGGCGCGAAGTGTACCCTCATAAGCGGAGTCACCAGCCAGATTAACGGTTTCGTGGGGATCCAAGAGAGTATCATATAACTCTTCAGGCGGCCTCGATTGCATAAGATCTAAAGCGGCGCCTGTCAGTTGGCCTTGGGCATGCAACGTACGCATCAAGGGCTTGACCAAGAAGCATTTCTCTTTATATCGGTTCAGCGTAGGAAATCCGGCCCCTGCATTGAAATTTCGCAAGTAATGAAAGCGCTGGCCGCGCACGCTACGAATGCGCAGCACGGTTTCGTCAATCCTGTCACGAGCACTGAATGCATACGTTCGGGCTGGATCTGCCGCTTCGCCCAAAAAAAGCCGGCTTTGCATTAAGGGCGGACGTGGAATATCCGCCATCCAAAGCGTGGTCGCTGTCAAATCCAGCAGGCTTATTACCTGACTGTTTTCAGCCCCCTTTTGATATTGAGGGGGAGCCTCCAGCGCGTCTGGATAATAGATAACCAGTGGCACATGAAGCCCGGTATCCCATGCCCAGTGAATACCACGCGCTTCCAGCCTGCCATTATCCGCAAAGAATACGATTATGGTGTTATTGGCAAGCCCATCCTGACGCAACTTATCCAGGATCCAGCCAACACGTACGTCCATCCCGCTTACTGAATTCAGGTAGCGGGCCCACTCGGCCCTGGTGATCGGATGATCCGGGTAATAAGGTGGTGGCGATACGTTTTCTATTGTCGCAATCTGCGGATGCCACTCCTCCCCTACCCATCTTACCCGGTCTTTTTCGGCTGACTTGCGATCATATATATCATATTCGGCTTCGGGCGTATTGATCTGCGCAAAGAAGGGCTGGTTCTCCTTCAGGGCTTCCCAGTCATCGGACTGATATATGGGCCCTTCGTTTACAAAGTTCAGATCCAGCTTGCCGGTGCCAACCTCTTTGTCTCCGATGTGTGTAATGTTTGCTGTAAAGTATCCCGCATCCTGAAGGTGATGCGTAATCGGGCGCACACCTTCCGGAAGACGAAAATCATCTTCGCGGTGCGAGCGCATGTTATGTGTGTCTGTCGAAGTCTGATACATGCCCGTCATGAACGCAGATCTGCTTGGCGCACATACGGGCGAAGTGGCAAAGACATGCGTGAAGCGGAGTCCGTTGCGGGCGAGTGAGTCCAAGTTCGGCGTATGTACGTTTTTCGCGCCATATATACCGAGATCCAGCTTAAAATTCTCTCCGACTATCCAGAGAATATTGGGTAGCACCCCGGTTTGCGCGTCGGTATTGTCAGATTCGACGCACGATAGAAGCAGTACCGGCAGCAGATAGACTAAATTCTTGGACATACTATTAATTAATAGGGGGCTTATGTATCAAACTGAAGAATAGGCCCTATTTGCCCGCATGAGCGGAGAAGCCAGTTCGGGCAACTCGTGACGAATCGGGAAGTGGAACGCAGCAAGCACCCGGGAATCAACAGGGTGCTGTTGGCCGAAATGGTTCCAACAGAATGCTGGCCAGTACGCGTCCGCACTTCTTAT
>JAAXHW010000266.1 GCA_012270675.1 Candidatus Latescibacterota bacterium
TTCGTCATTCCCGCGAAGGGAGACCTTTGAATTACTTGGAGTTGGCCATCCGAGGAAGGTCTTTTAGCTTAGAACGGGGAATTCTGAGTCCTGAATCTGACCTGTCGCACCGGATCTGAGCCCTTCGGAAGTGGAAGATTGCTACCCCACGTTCTCCTCCGGACGACCCCTACCATCTTTACGCACCTGGTGGCAGAGCTCTCCCGCCTGACTAGGCTAATCCGAGTCTTCGGGCAGGCTTTGCCCCAAATCTGACCATCTTTCTCAGGTTGTAGGCCATCAACTTGAACCACATCTCCACCGCATTTCGTTTCAGTCCCCTATAGCGTACGCGGCTGTATCCGTAGCTCCGCTTCATTGTCCCGAACACCTTCTCCACCAACTTCCGTCGCTCATCTATTAGCTCGTTCCGTCGCTTTTGCCAGTGAGGCAACTCCTTTTGATGCTTGTGCGATCGGTGCATGATCCGATCCTTAATTCCCTTTGACTTCAGCCACTGCCGTCTTATTTTCGACTCATAGGCTCGATCCGCATACACCGCTCGCTCGTCTCCACACACAAGTTCCTCCGCTACCTCGCTCTCGTACACCTTTGCCGGCGTCAACTTTGCCCTCCGGATCGTTCCAGTCTTTTCATCCACCCCCAGGTGCACCTTGTAGCCAAAGTGAGATCGCTTCCCTCGGTGGGTATGAGTCCAATCCGCGTCCGGGTCTAACCGATTCTTCGCCCCTCGTCCCTCAGATATCGATGGTCGTCTTACCTGCGCCTCCACTATTGTCGCGTCCATCAACGTCCCTTTCTTCAGTACCAGCCCTCGTTGCTCCATTTGTCTCTCCAACTCCTCGAACAGCCTCTCACTCACTTCCATCTCCGCCAACCCGCTTCTAAATCGGCTGATCGTCGAGTGATCCGGTGTGTCATCCTCAAGCCCCAGTCCCACGAACCGGCGAAACGATATCCGGTCTTTCAGCATCTCTTCCATCCCCGGATCCGACAAGTTATGCCACTGCTGCAGCAGTAGCCCCTTCACCATCATCAACGGAGGGTAGCTTGGCCTCCCTTCTGCGGCGGAGTGCACCTGCCCAACCAACTCACCGATCCGACCCCAGTCCACCACCTTGCCGATTCGTTCCAAGCGCTCGTTTTGGCCCAATTTCTCCGACAACCACGCCTCTGCGAATGACGGTTGGCCCATCTGCCGATGCATACTACCCTCCCACAATCTTGAGGTTCTCTCGTCTAATTTTCGCCTCTGCATGAGTAGTTATGCAAAGGTCTCCGAAGGCGGGAATGACGGATGGGGCACCGAGTCCGTTTCGGTCTTTCGACGCACAATCGAACCGCCGGAGGGTCTTCCACATCGGCCCCCCTTTCGCCACGCCCGCCGGCTCTGCCTCGTGATCCGCCGGCCCCCCTTCGCCATGCCGGCGCCTCTTTCTTCACTCCGGCGGAGGCCGGAGTCCCGGGGGACGGGGCGGGGTTGGGATTGTGGCGGGCCGGCGTCCACTCCAACAGCTCCTCGCCGTCAGACTATTTCTTCGTACAAGTCACGCCACGCCAAATTCGTCCTCTCTATCAACCGTACCTTCCACGCCCGTTTCCATTCCTTCAGCGCTCTCTCCCGCCCCATCGCGCTCTCCATAGTCTCGTGTATCTCGTACCACACCAGCCTGTGCACGCCGTAACGGTTCGTAAATCCGTCCACCAGGTCGTTCTTGTGTTGCCAGATGCGTTGGACCAAGTTGGACGTAACACCCACGTACAGCGTGCCGTTCTGTTTATTCGCAAGGATGTAGACGCAGGGTTGTTTCATTTGGTGATTCTGCTCGGTCGCAACCCGGCGTCGCCGTAGACACGTTACACCACACTATTGCGTACGGGACTTGCCAAACCTCCCCACCACCACCCCTGGATTCCGGCGAAGGCCGGAATCCAGGGGTCGGGTAGGGATTGTGGCGCCCCGGTTTGTCCTCTGCGTGGCCGGCTTTCTCCAGGCCCGTTGTGTTGTCATCGGTCCGCGATGCTCTGGGGCGGTTGGGGACAAGCCCCAGCCCTACAGGGGTTTTTGCGACAGCCGGCGGTTGTTGGGGGGGTGGCATGGCGGCACGGGCCGCCGCTTGCCCATCAGCTGGTGAATGCGTTTGAGTTTCTCCGCAGTCAATGTAGTGCGGTCGAAGACTCCGCGAGGCGAGGGGCTTGTCACCCGCTGGGGTCGGGGGTGGCTTGTCTGCCATGCCCCCCGTCCACCCCTCTGGATTCCCGCCCGCCAGATACTCCAGAGGTCGTGCCGGAGGCAGATCGCCTGCGGGGGACGTATTCGCCTCAGGCGAAGGCGGATACGGGACGCACCTTCGCGGGAATGACGAAAGGGGGGCCGGCTGCAATACGCTACGTCGTGTCGCCCCGCGACGCCCCGGCGGGCCCGCCGCGCCTCCCTACCGCCCCTCTGGATTCCCGCCCGCCA
>JAAXHW010000267.1 GCA_012270675.1 Candidatus Latescibacterota bacterium
CACCCCGGCTCCGTGTATAGGGCCACCCCGAGCCCCCCAGGAAAAAGAGAGGCAGAGCCTTCATTCCGCTGGGAGCTTATTTCCCGCCAAACTCTCCTCTGTCGAGATTTGTCATGAAAACGCGGGGGCGCTCCATTCAGAGGGAGACTGTCTGACTTTTCTCTTTTCAGGACTAGGGCAGGGTGAGCCCTGAAAAGAAAAAAGTGTTGCTGTGGGCAGAAGCGCGCGGGTCCGTCGTACAGGGCGAGGGAGGAAAGGACATGAGACTCAAGCAGGAGATCATGGCAGCGAAGCGGGATACGTTTCGGCAAATAGACTTGAGCGCGGCCACTATGGATGCGGACGAGAAGTACCGCTGGTTGAGGGAGAAGCGGAAGCCGAAAAAAGAACGAAAACGGCGGGAGCCGGAATCGCTGCGCCTGTTCAAATAGACCGTTGCTCCTGCCCATCTTCCGGTGGGTAGGCTGGAGCGAGTCTCCAAATCCACAACCGAAAGGAGCCCGATATGCAACGTGTTCAAATCACCACCCTGCGCCGCGGCCAGGTCAGTGTCTATTGCCAGGACGTGAGCGTCAATCAACGCCTGGTCATCAGCCGCGTCGATGCCCGGCATTGGGAGCTGGTGCGCGCCCAGTGGACGGGCGGGAAATGGGTCACGCAAGAACTCATCGACACCTACCCCGCCCAGGCCGTGGCCCTCGTCCAGGCCGGGGCCTGGTTCGAGCGGGTGGCGCTGGCGACGGCCCCGCCCGCGGCGCAGGCCTGCACCGTCTGCGGGTGGGCCGCTGGCCCGCTCAACGCGGACGGCCTATGTCACCAATGCGGAGACCCGGACGCGGCAGCGTGGGATGCCACCCGCCGCATACGCTAAGAGAGGAGGAGGGGTGGGGGCTAACACCTTCACCCCGGCCCCGCTGGGGATCTCGCGTAGCGGAATCCCCAGCCCCCGTTTCTCACCCCCTGGAGAGAGGACCATGACCAAACCGATCCGGCCGGAAACCCCACGCTTAGGCATGCGCTTTTCAGACCACACAGAAGGGCCGAGCCAGAAACCCAAGCCCCGGCCCCGGCCCTTCTGGTACGTCAGCCGCGGGGGCGCCTCTTGCGGCCATCGACACCGGACGCTTCGCGCCGCCTCCCACTGCCCCTATCCGGGGGAGATCAAGGAGGGGCGCGCCTAGCCCTGATCCGGACGCCGGCGCGCTGGAGGCCGGTGGGGGCGGCGGAG
>JAAXHW010000268.1 GCA_012270675.1 Candidatus Latescibacterota bacterium
GGCTTGTAATTTGTCCGAGCCTCTGGCCACAGGATTCAAAGGTTCCGGTTTGATGGGTATGAGCAGACAAGAATGTCTGCTCCACCTTGTTGTAAGCTTATTTGCGTAACCATAATACAAGTTGGACTTGGGTAGTGATGGGGGTTGCTTTGGCGCCTGCCTGTGCGCCTGCCTGTCTGAGGGACGCAGGCAGGTGTCCGAGGTTCAGATGTCCCGGGCGCAGCGGAATCCAAGGTTTCCCGTTGAGCTGTCAGGGGTGATGGAAGAGCGTGCCCCCACGCGGTAGCGGTTGCAGTAGGAGTCGTGGCAGAGGTAGGACCCTCCGCGCATGACTTTTGCCGCGCCGGAGGGGGGGCCTTTGGGGTTTTCGCCGGGGCTATTGACGTGGAAGTCGGGGCTGAACCAGTCGGCGCACCACTCCCATACGTTTCCGGATATATTGTACAGGCCATAGCCGTTGGGCGGGAAGGCGTGCGCGGGCGCTGTGCCCACGTGGCCGTCTTCTGCGGTGTTGCGGTCGGGAAAGGTGCCCTGCCAGATGTTGCACCGGTGTTCCCCGCTGGGGGTCAGTTCGTCCCCCCACGGGTAGGTTTTCCCTGTCAGTCCGCCCCGGGCGGCAAACTCCCATTCGGCTTCCGTGGGCAGCCGCATGCCCGCCCACTCGCAGTAGGCGAGGGCGTCGTTCCAGGAGATGTGGACGGCGGGGTGGTCCAGGCGGCCGCGGACGGTTGAGCCGGGGCCTTCGGGGCAGCGCCAGCAGGTGTTTTCCACGGGCCACCACCAGGGGGTATCGGAGGCGACCTGAGTGATGCGCCGCGCCACGTCGGGGGCGATAAAGCTGTGGAAGACGAAGGACCAGCCAAACCGTTCCGCTTCGGTCCTGTACCCGGTGGCTTTCACGAATCTGGCAAACCGGGCGTTGGTGACGGCGCATGGGTCGATGTAGAAGGGGTGCAGGCAGACTTCCCGGACGGGGCCTTCGCCGTCGTCGGGAAAGCCGTCGTTGTCGTCCGTGCCCATGAGGAATGCGCCGCCGTTCAGCCGGACCATTCCGCTGGTGGACGCGGATTTTCTCCGGGCGCGGCGGGTTTTCGATCTGGCCCGGGGTTTTGAGGCGGGCGGCTGCCGACCGGGCGCACAGCAGGCGGGTTTTGGGGGGGGTGACACGGTATTCTCCATGATCCCCCCTGTTGATATGACGCCGGAGTAGCTCACGTTTTCGCTCGCGCTGGGGGGGACCCCCTGGAATATTAAGACAGCTTCTTACTCATCGCCGTCCAGAAGTTCTTCAAATTTCCTCAATTCGACATCTTTCAGATTTCCTTTTTCCCTTTCAGCCTGAATTCGTTTCCTGATTTTATCAATTTGTTCCTGACGTCCTTCCTGACGTCCTTCCTGACGTCCTTCCTGACGTCCTTCCCGGCGTCCCATTTCATGTTGCGTTTTCTTGATCCTCTCGTAAATTCCCAACATAATGTCTATCCCCTCCAGTATGAAAAAAGCACCTGTGACAGCAAAGATGCCAATGGTTCCCACATCTTTTATGATGTCGAATGCGGTTTGAAATGCATCCTTTTCCCGATATCGCAGAACCAATCCGAGAACAAATAGTGCAACCGATAAATAGGCAAACCGTTCCCTGTCATTCACACTCCAGACCGATTCCCGATGTTCATCCGTTTCGTTTTTCAACATCCATACGCTCTCCCTTTATGCCGCAGAAACCGCCTATAAATACAACGCCATTGGTGACAAAGTAAATATAACCCATTTTGTTCATTGTGCAATTCGGAAATATGCTCCAGCGCCGTCCGTCCACGCCTGGCTTGCCGCCTCCTCCGGTTTGGGGCCGGGGGAAGGGTGGGGCGGGTTTTCGGATGGGGGAGAGGGCGTCGCGTGTTGTTGTGCCTGGCCACAGACAGGATTGCAGGGTATGGGTTTGGTGGGTATGAGCAGACAAGAATGTCTGCTCCACCCTTTCAAGCTGGGGGGATAGGTCCTTCATCCTGCACCCGTCGTCTCCTTTGCCTTTCTCCCCCTTTCCTCGCAGGAAAGGGGGCCGGGGGGATAGGTCCCTCATCCTGTACTCGCCACCTCTCCAGGATGCCCTCGTTCCGGGTTTTCGGGGCGTTGTTTTTTTGCTTGATTTTTATCTTTGTTTCTCTCTATATTAGATCGAGGGTCGGACAAAATTTTAAT
>JAAXHW010000269.1 GCA_012270675.1 Candidatus Latescibacterota bacterium
GGGTTCGGCCGCTGGGTCGCCCTCTTCGGCGCCACCACCCTCACCTTCAGCTACTGGCACCTCCACTTCAGCCGCCTCGGATTCGGCCTCATCGCCCTCGCCTTCGTCGCTACTATCGCCGCAACCGCACTCCTCTGGGCCATGCGGGCCAAATCGCGCTGGCCCTGGCTGCTGGCCGGCGCATGCCTGGGACTGGTGCCCTACACCTATTTCGCCTATCCCTTCTTCATGGCTGCCGTAGCCGCCATGCTCGTATACTACATGCTCCTGCACAAAGAACCGCTTCGAGGAAAACTGGCCTCCCTGGCCCTCTTCGCCGCCGGCTCCCTGATCGTCGCCTGGCCCGTCGTCTCCCTCATTCTCGACTCTCCCGACAAATACTTCGTCCGCATGTTGGGCGGATCAGTTGGAAACTACCGCGAATTCTCGGAGGCAGGAGGCACTTGGGAAAGCGTGGGATTCCTGGCGCAGCGCGCCTGGTACGCACTGAAGTTTCTCTTCGCAAACACGAGACTTGACTTTGTGGACGGTTTAGGAGGGAAGGGGGCACTGGATCTTGGGACCGCAGTGCTGGCATACGTGGGGCTGATTGTAGCGATAAAAATATGGCGCAGCCCGCCTCATCTGTTTGCCGTCCTGGCCCTGTTCTTCGGCCTACTGGCTTTGGTCGTGACCGAACCCTCCAGTGGCGCCATGCGACGCACCATCATCGCCATTCCCTGGGTCTTCGGTCTGGCCGGTATCGGCGCCGTATCTGTCTCCGACACGCTCCGCCGCCGCTTCGGCAAATGGGGACGCGCCCTCGCCACCGCCGCCGTCGCCGCCGTCCTACTTGTGGGCGGAATCTGGAATCTCAACTACTACTTCGTCGAACTCCCTCAAGGCCCCGCCTTTAAGCGTACATTTCCCCAATACTATTTCGAAGCCCTCGACGCCGCCAACGCCTTCGACGATCCGGGCACAATCTACTACTACTCCGGCCAGCGCAGTTTCACCTACGAGACCATCCGCTTCCTCTACGCCCAAAACCGCGGCATCGACCGCTCCCGCGAATTCGGTGCCTTCGACCTCCAAAAACTCGACCCCGGCCCGGTCACATACCTCCTCGAAGGCCCCTACATGCAGGAAATCGACACAATCATGAACATGTACCCCGGCGGCCGCCTCATCGTCCACGACAGCACCCAACCCCTCTACATCATCTACCACCTCCCCGGCTAACCAACTTCAGCTCCCCAAATGGACCACACAACCCCCCAGCCACTAACCACCGCAGTCCCAGCCCCCGTTCCGCTTTAAGTCCCTGACCCCTGCCTCCCACCAAGCCCGAACGCCCACAGTAGTTCACTAAAAACTAAAAACTGACTACTAAAAACTGCTAACTACTGACCACTGCAGTTCCCGTTTCAAACGTAATCCGCAGAAAAGACCTCACACTCCGATCCAGAAAAACCTTGCTCCCTCGCACACATTCAGGCGAGAGCAGGTATCCCCGATTTGCCGCCAGCACGTGTGCCTCCCCGTCCTCTCCTGCCTCACCGTGAAACGCACCCGGACAGACGATGCAACCCGAAACATTCGCAATGACAATCACCGCCATCCTTTCCAGCATCGTACCGTCAAAATAGTAGCCCCGCCCCGGCTCATACTGATGCCACACCTGCTCCCTGCCTGAATCCCGACCCGCCGCCTGCCCCCCGGCGCAGCACTGCCCCGTCAGCGGCTCAACCATCCGCTCGTCCACCGCCATGTACGCCTCTCGCGTCTCCGGATTCGCCGCATGCACAAGGTTGGACACAACGTCCAGATAGTCCTCAAAACCCGCCTCCATCACCGGCGCAA
Organism: Candidatus Latescibacterota bacterium; assembly: GCA_012270675.1. Taxonomy (GTDB): domain Bacteria; phylum Latescibacterota; class UBA2968; order UBA2968; genus JAAXHW01. Next base: position 1,843 of record JAAXHW010000269.1, read on the forward strand.
CCGGGTCAAATCTGAACAAGCAGCTCTGCCGGCCCTTCCACTCCGGCATCACCGCGTCGCCAAGGTCCTGATAACCGCCTTGCAGAATCATCTTGAACGCTCCTTTGGGCTCAAAACATATCGCACGCACACAAACCGCAGAAGATAGACCTATCCCAAACTCCCGCCGTCCAAACCTCCTTCGCATGTTGTAGTTTTGAATTCTGTAGAGAAAGGTGTGGCATCTGGCTCGACCGCCGCCCTCAGCCCCCGGAGTACATCCTGACTCCCACCCTACATACCGGCATCCACCCCCTATGTAAGCCGCCTCCCCTTCCCCACCCATCTCCCATTTCCGGGAGATCAAAGCCTCCCACCCCCTCCCCAACCAGCCCGCAGCAAGTTGTACATCGAGGCCCTTCGTAGACAAAAAGATGTTCTTCGCGCCCCTTCGCGTCCCTTCGCGGAAAAAGCAGTTCTCCGCGTGCCTCCGCGGATCAAAAAAGGTGTCCTCCGCAGCCCTCCGAAGAACACCCATCTCATGCTCACAAAAACCTCAGTTCAGACAAACGTCAGCGGGCCCTCGCAATCCCCACTAAAAACTAAAAACTACCTACTAAAAACTGCCCCTACGGCTCATACGCATACACCACCGGCAACTCCCTGATCTCCGTCACCGCCGCATCCGTATGCTGCACAACATAAGCCCGGCCCGTCCCGCAATCCCCGAACCCGTCACACGAGATCTCCCCGATCAGCCCCCGAAAACCCCGCGTCCCGCTCAACGCCTCCCGCAACCGCGCCCGGTCAATATAAAGCGTCTCCCCATCCACCACCGCCACCGCCTCAATCGTCCGCAGCAGCAGCGTCGTCGCATCATACGCATGCACGAACGACGCCGACGTCGACGCCTCCCCGTAACGCGCCGCGTAATCAGCCGCCACCTCATCGCCGCTCTTACCCGTCGCCTCGTTCACATTGCCCCCGAACCGCAGCTCCGGCGCAACCACATAGAAGCCCAATACCTCCGGCGCCGCCAGCAGCAACGAGTCCGGCCCGATCAGCACCGGCGCTTCCAGCCCTTCCACCTCGCCCGCCTGCCGCGCAATCGCCGCCGCCTCGTCCGGAAATACCGGGAAGAACAGCCCCTCCGGTCCCGCCTCCGCAATCCGGCCGAGCACCGGCATCATATCGCTCTCCCCCCGGCTGATCTGCGCCGCCGCAACCACCGAGCCGCCCAGCGCCTCGAACGCCGCCGCAAACGCGCCCGCAAGCCCCGTCGTGTACGGGTCCCCATCATCGACCGTCGCCATCCTGCGCAGACCCAGCCCGTGGTAAGCAAACTCCGCCACCGCCTGCCCCTGGTGCAAATCATTGTTCGCCGTCCGGTAATACCCCGCATGGCTATGCTCGCCTGCATTGCCCCGCAAATCCGACGTCAGCGAAGGCGCCGTATTCGAAGCCGAGATCATCACCAGCCCCGCCTCGCTCACAATAGGCGCCGCCTCAACCGCCCCCACCGAACACGAAGTCCCGATCACCCCCACCACGCGCCGGTCGCCCACCAC
>JAAXHW010000270.1 GCA_012270675.1 Candidatus Latescibacterota bacterium
GGGGTGGCACACAGACCGGTATTCCGTATCCCGTATGCGAGCAGAGGCGCTGCACAACCGGGGGACGGCAAAAATCACGCCGGAGCAGGCGACCGTCACGAATATCACGCAGGCCCACGAAGCGGTCGACGCGGAGTATAGTGTCGAACGGACCGGGGCCGACCGCTTTGTGGTGCGGGATATGACCCGGCAGGAGGTGGTCTACGACGGCCCTTACAGTATCGGGCAGGATATCCCCGGCATTGCGGGGTTCAGCGTCCAGCTGGACGGGCTGCCGGAGACCGGGGATAAGTTTCGGGTGCAGACGTGGGGGGTGGGCCCATTGGAATACGCCGTACACGAGGGGATGATCCTCTACCCGATCGCCCAGTTTATCGAGCTGGCCCTGAACAGCCAAGGAGGACGCTACGAGGAGAAGGCGCGCTTTTACCTCCGGTTGATGGAGAAGCGGATTTTGGAGAAACAGGAGCGCTACTGGCTGGAGGTGACGCCGGAGGTGGGGGCCTACCGGTTTACCGAATCGGCCCGGGAACGTTTTCCCAACCGCATCCTTCCGCACAACCAGTACCTGGCCCTGGGCCGGGCCTTCCTGGTGCTGAAAGACGTGTCGGACCATCCCCTGTTTCTGAAGCGGGCCACGCAGATGGCCACCCATTTCAAACGCTCCCTCAAGCAGACGGGAGAGGCGTATACATGGGCCTACTGGGACTGGGTGGAGGCGGGTATGCCGGACCGGAGCAGGACCGAGGATACCAGCCACGGGCGTATCGACATCGAATTCGTCGTAGAGGCCTACCGGAGGGGCGTGGTCTTCACCCGGGCGGATATGCTGCGGTTCACGCGGACGCTGACGGACCAGATGTGGAACGGGTCGCTGCTGACCCCACGTATCGGCAGCCGTGTGGACGGACAGGCCGGAGAGGGAAACACCATCCGGGGGTGGGTCGAGCTGTGCCGGTGGGATTCGCGCATCTGGGATATTTACTGGAAGCTGTTCAACAACCTGGACCGGCCCGGACTGGAAATCCCGCACCTCCTCCACGCCCGCGCGGTACTCGATGGCGTCCCCCTGTTCAAGTTGGAAAGGTAACGGCGGAGATGAAACAGAGCGCTGCATTCGGCCTGGTTACGGTGGTTTGCTTCTCGCTGCTCCTCTCCGGACAGACGGCAAACGCACAGGTGTTTGACCGGGAGGCTCTGATCGCGCAGTTCACCAGCTTTGACGCGTCTCGAAACGGGGGAAAGGCGTATTCGGAATATGCAAGTTCCGCCACGCTGGCCTGGGGGGAGAGTTACTACCTGAACGCCTATATCAAAATGTACCGGGTGACCGGGGACACGCGGTGGCTGGACAAGGTCGTGGACCACTTCGACCGGATGCTTGCAAATATGAGCGACCACAACGGGGACGGCATTCC
>JAAXHW010000271.1 GCA_012270675.1 Candidatus Latescibacterota bacterium
TTTCATGATCCAGGGAGGCGACCCCAACAGCAAGGACAAAGACCGTTTCAACGATGGCACCGGGGGGCCGGGCTACACCCTTGCGCCGGAATTCAAACACAGCCACATCCGGGGGGCGCTCGCTGCGGCCCGGGCGCCGGACGAAGCCAACCCGCGGCGGGAGTCAAACGGCAGCCAGTTCTACATCTGTGTGGACCCTCAGCCTCACCTCGACCATGGCTACACCGTCTTCGGGTACGTCGTAGACGGCCTGGACGTGGCCCAAAAAATCTCCCTTGTCAAACGCGACAAAAATCACAACCCCCTCCGAAGAATCGTCATGGAAAGCGTCACCATCGAACGCCAGGCGCTACAATTCGAGTGAATCGTTCAGGCGGCGTCTCCGCCACCCCGGTTCAAACGAATGGCCCCACCGAGCACCGAATCGGCGGGGCCTGCTTCACCGGCGTTCTTGCCGTTATTCCACAACGTCGAAATCGTGAAATCCCGCTTCTCCGGTCTCTGTAGAGAGAATATCCAGCGCCGTGGCGGCTCCCTGGCCGGCCGAGATAATCGCCTGGGTTTTTTTTAGCCGCGTACTCCAGCCCAACGCATAAAGCCCTCCGACGGAAGTCCGGCCATCCCGGTCTACCTCGAGTCCGTCTGCCCCCTTTGTCAGGCCCAGACTTTGCGCGAGCTGCACGTTGGTCCCCGTCGCGAGGACCAGGTATTTCCCCTCATGACGGTCTCCCTCCACGGTGGTAACCGCAAAGCCGCCCTCGGTCTTTTCCGTGGCGCTGACCTTCACATCGCGGATCTCGGCTCCGAAACTTTTGACCTGTTCACGGCTGATTTTCTGAAACTCGCTTCCGGTCATCTTCGGAATGCCCAGGTAGTTGTAGAACATTGCCTTGTGCACAGGCGTGGTATCCTGACCAAAAACCGTAACATCCATCGCATTCTTGGCCAAAAACAACGCAGCGCTCAACCCCCCCGGACCATCGCCAACGATAAGGACATCCGCCATCCTGACCTCCTGTTTTATAATTATGGATTATTGAACAATGGCGATCACAACGGGCGACCCTCGCCCCCTGTCCCCCGCCCCCTGTCTTCCAACAGCGCCTCCAGCGCACGGGTCTCCGTGACCGGGGCAGAACAGGTCGAATCCCGGCACACATAGGCCGTGGGCCTTCCATCCACCTGTTTCTTGCCGGACAGCTGGGGAATCATCTCCAGGGCCTCACCACCCCCTTCCAGGTCGCAAAGCATCACCACGTGGTTTGGCAGCCACCGCTTCCGCACCGCCGCCAAAAGGCCCTGTGTCTCGTCAGCCTGCAGCGGCCCCACAATGGCCACCTCCACGGGACGCTGGAGAAAGAAATCAAGTGCACAAACCATCTGTCCAAACCCCGACGGCATCTCGCGCATGAGCGGCTGAAACAGCCTTAGCGTCCGCTCGGCCTTCTCACGGAAATCCTTTCGACCCAGAATGGTCCCCAACCGTATCAACGCCGTCGCGCCGACGGAATTCCCCGAAGGAATGGCGTTGTCGTAAGGGTTCTTCGACCGGACGATCAGTTCCTCGTGGTCCTTGCCAGTGAAGAAGAACCCCCCCTCTGCGTCGTCCCAGAATTGTTCGACCATAAGCTCGGCCAACCCCTGCGCCGCCTTCAGCCATGCCAGGTCAAACGTCGCCTCGTAGAGATCGACTGAGGCGTTGATCAGGAAGGCATAATCGTCCTGGTACCCGGCAAACCGCGCCCGTCCATCCTTACAGGTATGCAGGAGGTACCCCTCCCCGGTCCGCATCCGGTCCAGGATAAACCGGGCCGCCTGCTCGGCCGTTTGCAGGTAGGCCGGTTCCCCCAGCGTCTGGTAGGCAGCGGCAAACGCCGAGATCATCAGTGCGTTCCAGTTTACCTGGACCTTCTCGTCCCGTCCGGGCTTTACCCGTTTTTCTCGCGCCTCGAACAGCGCCTTCCGCCCCCGTTCAACGGCATCGGCCAGCCTCTGTTCGTCTACCTTCAGAAACGTTGTCAGGTCCCCCAGGTCGACCGGTACGTTCAGGATGCTCTTGCCGTGTTCGAAGTTTCCTTCCGGGCTGACGCCGAAATATCGGCAAAAGAGGGGCGCATCCTCCGCTCCCATCAGGGCTTCGACCTCTTCCGGGTGCCAGACGAAAAACTTCCCCTCTTCCCCTTCGCTGTCGGCATCCTGCGTTGAGTAAAACCCCCCTTCCGGATCGGTCATCTCCCGCATCACATAGTCCAGGGTCTCCTGCACAATCCGTTTCAGGAAGGGGTTGCCGGTTGCCAGGTAGGCCTCCAGGTAGAGCTTCGCGAGCAACGCGTTGTCGTAGAGCATCTTCTCAAAGTGGGG
>JAAXHW010000272.1 GCA_012270675.1 Candidatus Latescibacterota bacterium
TCCGTACCGGGGATAGCCCCCACAGATTGGGGCATTTACTCTTCACCCTTTCCGGATGAAATACTTATCCACAATATGGAACACGGGGGGATAATCGCCTACTACCGACCTTCAGCGCCGCCGGCGGAGATCGAGCAGCTAAGGCAGTTCATCTCTGCGCAGCCGGGCTATCCCAAGGGATTCATCGTCGCGCCCCGGGCCTCGCTACCGGCGGACATCACCCTGGCCGCGTGGGAGTATTATCTGCCGGTCTTCCAGTATGATGAGGCAACGATGACCGCTTTCATAAACGCTCACTACGACTAGGGGCCGGAGACCCTGGACGGGGCTGTTAGGTAGGGGCCACCGGACCAGCAGTTACAGGCGAGGGAACCGGGGGCGGGCCTAGGGAGGGGGATGGAACGATGATGAGAATATCCCTGATAGTCATGGCTTTGGGCCTTTTACTGGTCGGGTGTGCGCCGCTACAGGTGACTCCAAGCCCCACGGTTGAGCTTACTGTCACGCCTGAGTCCACGGCCACACCTGTGCCCACGGTCACACCTGTATCCACCACAGCGCCTGCACCCACGGCCATATCCCCGCCTACGCCTACATCTACCGCCACACCACCGCCTACGCCTACCCCTCCACCTATACCTACGGCCACGGCTGTGCCTACACCCACACCGGAGCCGAGCCCGTGTCCCGACATCGCTCCCACAACCGAGGGGCTGCCTACGTCGAGGGTGTTGCCTTCATATACTGGAGATGTCAGGCCCCGGCAGGAATGGACGGCCGATGTCCCCGCCACCTTCGAGGAGATCGAGGCGGAACTGCAAAACTATAGGGGTCAAAGCCTAAACGTGGCCTCTTGGGGCGGCGCCTACCAGGCGGCCCAGCGCCAGGCCTACTTCCTGCCATTCCAGGAAGAATTTGGGATCCGGATTGTTGAAGACAGCCCCATCGAGTTCGCTGAGATCGGGGCCATGGTGGAAACCGGGAACGTGACCTGGGACGTAGTCGACCTCGGTGTTAGGAGTCTCTATCAACGCAATCTAACCGGCCACCTGGAAGAGTTGACACCGGCCATCCACGGTCGGTATCTGCCATATTTCCCATCGTTGGCCATTACTCCTTGGGGCGGTGGCGGTGGAATACTCTGGTCTACAGGACTGGCCTACAATATCGACTCGGTAGATGAGCTATGGGGTGGACAGAAGCCGCAGAATTGGGCAAATTTCTGGGACGTGGAAAGGTTCCCAGGGAAGCGCAGCATGGGGGAAAGGGTAAATGAGAACGTATTCCTTGCGCAGATGGCGCTTTGTCCGGAGTACCTGGACAATAGCGCAGCGAAGATAGCGATTGCAAAACTGACGGAAGAACAAATCGACTCATCCTTCGCCAAGCTGGCGGAGATCGAGCATACCATTCCATGGTGGTGGACCGCGGGAAGCGACTGCCCGTGGGGGCTGCTCGACCGTGAGTTTGACATGTGTACAGCATGGAACGCACGGATTTGGAACTTCCAGCAGGAGGACGGCGGCGGAGTTCTCCGCTACTGCTATGAGTGCGGCCATCTGCTCCAAAATGACCTGTTCTACATTCCAAAGGGATCGCCCAACAAGACGCTGGCTGAGCTGTTCATGGCTTGGACTGCCAAGCCGGAAGTCAACATGCAGATGGCCAAGTACATCCCTTACGGTCCCATAAACACTCAGGCTCTTCCATTGATAGAGGAGCGATTCCCGCCGGATATCGCAAGCGTGTTGCCTACGTCTCCCGAGGCCCTAGAAAAGGCTGTAATGATCGATGAGGCGTGGCTGGGCTCCAACCACAAGGCTCTGACTGAAAGGATGGAAGCCTTACTGGCGGAGTGAGCAAATCAGGCTAGCCCCCCCTCCCTTGACCCCCTCAAAGGCGCGTGGATATAATTGCCGGAAATCTCGTCGGGCGTGGGGGTAGAGACCCGAGCCCGATCTTCCAAGAGGCGTTGCGTGGCAAATCAGACTGGTAAGCGGTACAGGTGCGATAGCTGCGGGTCGGAGTTCATCGTGACCCGGGGCGGGAACGGCGCCATAGTGTGCTGCAACAACGAGATGGTCCTCAAGAAGTGACGGTCGGCTCCCGTTCGGGACGTTCACTTCGATTTGACGGAGAGGATATATCGGAATGCCAAACCTGTTAGGCAAACGATTCGTGTGCGAGAGTTGCGGGACGCAGGTGCTGTGCACCAAGGCTGGGGAGGGAGCGGTGAACTGTTGCAGCCAGGAGATGACCCTGCAGCAACCCAAACCCCTCCCTTCCGCCGACTAGCCCCCCCGCCCCCACGAACTTCACCCTCCCTCTGTACAACCCGTGTCGGCAGTCCCGCTCGTGCTTCGACAGGCTCAGCACGAGCGGGGAGGTGCGCCACTTATGCC
>JAAXHW010000273.1 GCA_012270675.1 Candidatus Latescibacterota bacterium
CCCGGCAAGGGATGGAAACGGGGGGGGAGCGGGTCGTGGGGCTCGTTCGATACCCGGCGTCTCAATGCGATGGTATCGGAGAAGCGGCGGAAGACCACCTATCTGGTGGTGGCCGACTACACGTCAAGCGACAACGATTTTCGCTTTCTGGACGATAACGGAACGGAATACAATCTGGCCGATGATGTCCTGACCAGCCGCCGGAACAGCGACTTTTTCTCTTCGGACCTGCTGGGGAAGTGGAGCTACCGGTTCAACGGGCACCGGCGGGTCTACGTGCAGGAGAACCTCTACTGGAAGCACCAGGGCATTCCGGGCATCAGCAACAACCAGTCGAAGCATGCCCGGATGAACACCTTTTGGAGCCTGACGAAGGTCGGCGTTCTGATCCCGGACTGGCTGGACCGTTTTTCGGTGCGGCAGACGCTCTTTTTCAGCCACAGGCGTGAGGCGTTTGTAGACCGGTTCGGCGAGGTGGGCGTGGGGCGGCAGGACAACCGCTACCGCACGAGGAGCTATGGCTGGCGCGGCAGGGTGCGGACCGTTTTCGGGAAACAGCATGCGGCAGCGCTGGACGTTTCGGTCCGGCGAGAGGCCTTCCTGCCTCAGGAACGGCTGAATCGGGCCGATCGGCTTTTTGAGAGCAGCCGATGGACGGCCTCCGGACAGGTCGGGACGGACTGGGCGCTGCCGAAGCGCCGGGGGGTATTTTCGGCGTCTGCGCGCGTGGCGTACCAGGACAGCCGCGTGTTTGAGGAAAGCCCCTATCGGTTTTCGCCTCTGGCTCCCGATTCCACGACAGGGCAGACGCTGGTAAGCATCCGGGCGGGCGGGCGCTTTGATCTGAGGCCCGGGTTCTGGCTGAAGGCGAATGCAGGGCGGAGCCACCGGGCGCCGAGCTTTTATGAGTTTTTCGGCGATCGGGGCGGGGTGATCGGAAATACGGGGCTGAAGCCGGAGCGGGGGCTGACCTGGGATGTGGGCTTCCATGCGCAATCGGAAGGGGGGAGCGCGGTTCTGGAAGCGGCCTATTTTGATCACCGTTATACCGATCTGATCCAGGTGGTCCAGTTTTCCCAGGGGATAGGCCGGGCCCGGAATATCGGGAAGGCGCGCGTGCGGGGGGTGGAGGCTGTGCTGAGGGGCAGGCCGTTCGGCCGGTGGATGCTGTCGGGAAATTATACCTATCAACGGGCAGTCGATGCGTCGCGGGTGCCCCACCGCAGGGGCAGGGTGCTGCCCAACCGTCCCCAGCATGAGGCCCATGCGCATACGGGCCTGACCCTGGGGCGCTGGAGGGGGTTTTACGACTATATATTCCAGGACGGCAATTTTCTGGATCGGGCCAATCTGCGCCCGGTGCGGGCGCGACACATGCACCATGTCGGGATGCGGTATATGCTGTACCGGCACGTGGAGGTGGTGGTTGAGGCGAAGAACCTGCTGGACAATCAGGTAGCCGACCTGTGGGGATATCCCCTTCCGGGGCGGTCGTTTTTTCTGACGGTGCGGGAGCGTTTTTAACCCATCAACGGTTATAGTGGAGGGAAGATATGAAGTTTCGAGGGCTGTTTATCGGTTTTGTGGCGATAGGGTTGCAGGCTATGGGTGCATGGGCAGGGGACCGGGCCATTTTGACGACGACGGATTACAGCAGCGGGAGTCTTGCGGCCGTGGACCTGGAGACCCTCCAGGCGGAGGTAAACCTGCTCAATATCCACAGCGATGCATCGGTTCAAACGTATCGAGGCAAGATTTACGTGGTCAACCGTCTGGGACAGGATAACATCCTGGTGCTCGATCCGGACGACATGGCCACACCGGTGCGCCAGTTTTCCGTGGGGAACGGTTCCAACCCCCAGCATATCGCTTTTGCAAGTGAGACGAAGGCCTATGTGACGCGGTTGGAATCGGAACGGGTGCTGGTGGTGAACCCGGCGACAGGGGATTCGCTGGGGAGTATTGATCTTTCTTTTGTGGCCGACGCGGACGGGCTGCCCGAGGCAGCATTTATGACGATTTTCGACGGGCGCCTCTACGTGGCCTGCCAGCGGCTGGACCGGAACGATCCATCTTGGGCGCCGACCGACCGGAGCGAGGTGGTGGTCGTGGATGTGAATACGGATACCGTGATTGACCTGGATTCGACGCGGGACGGCACCCAGGGGATTGTGCTTCAGGCCAAAAACCCCTTCGGCGGACAGGTGCGGATGGGCAAGCTCTATCTGTCGTGCGTGGGGAGGTTTGGCGCGCTGGATGGAGGCATCGAGGTGCTGGACCTTCAGAACAACCGGTCGGAGGGGGTTCTGCTGAGCGAAGGTGACCTGGGTGGGGATGTTGGCGCCTTTGCGATGGTGTCGCAGGACCGGGGCTATGCGGTGGTGGTGGATGCCTCGTTCGTGAACAGCGTGAGGGGGATTGACCTGGCTGAGGGGACGGTGTCGGCACCGCTGCCGGGGACTTCGGGCGGGTTTACACCGGCGATCGGGGCACTGAAGGGGCGGCTCTATGTTTCGGACCAGGGCAGTTTCGGGAGTCCGGAGACGGTGGGGCTCCGGGTTTATGACACATCGGCCGATACGCTGGTGGCCGGGCCGATTTCAACGGGGCTGCCGCCCAATTTTATCGCCTTTCTGGAGGGTGTGGCGGTTGCCGATTTCGACGGAGACGGGGATGTGAATTTCGGGGATTTTGTGGTGTTTGCCCGGGCCTTCGGTACCGGGCCGGGATCGCCCGGGTGGGACCCGAAGTTCGATCTGGATGGCGATGGACGGGTGAATTTCGGAGATTTTGTTATTTTTGCGAGGCGTTTCGGCCACAGTGGCTGATGCGCAGCGGTCGGAGGTGGGGCTATGGCAAAAGATCGACCTGGGAGGGCGACCGGACCCCGCGTGATTCCGCCCGCAGAGGGTGGAGAGAAGGTCCATCAGGTCCACGCCTATTACGGGTATGGGAAGGGGAAAACGACCTGTTGCGTGGGCCTGGCTGTGCGTGCGCTGGGGGCTGGCCACAGGGTGGCCCTGGTCCAGTTCGATAAGGGCTACGACGGCGTGCACGAGCACTATTCCGAGCGGCATGTCCTCCGGAAACTGAAGGGGATCGACCTCTATCCGACGGGCTGTGAGCGGATGATGCCCGATGGGTCGTTCCGGTTTGGGGTGGTGGAGGAGGATGTGAAGGAGGCCAGGCGAGGGCTGGAGATCGCCGGGCGGTTGATCCGGGAGGGGGAGCAGGACCTGCTGGTTCTGGATGAAATCCTGGCGGCCGTGGTCTACGACCTGCTGGAACAGGAGGATGTGATGCGGTTGCTGGACCTCTACGATGCAAAGCGGCGGTGCGAGCTGGTGCTGTCGGGCCACAAGGTGTGGGACGCGCTGGTGGCGCGCGTGGACCTGGTGACCGAGATGCGGAAGGTGAAGCATTATTACGCCAGGGGGACGCCGGCGCGAGAGGGGATCGAGTTTTAAGGTGAGGAAACGCAGATGGCCCGGATTGTTCTGGTAACGGGCGGCAGCCGGAGCGGGAAGAGCGCGTATGCACAGCATCTGGCCGAAGCCCACCCCGTCCCCCGCGTTTTTGTGGCGACCTGCCCGCCGGTTGATGAGGAGATGAGAGACCGGATTCGCCGGCACCGGGAGGCGCGGCGCGGGAGGGACTGGGAGACGGTGGAGGCGACCGTAGACCTGGTGGGCGTGCTTGAAAAGACGCCGGAATATGAGGTGCTCCTGGTCGACTGCCTCACGCTGTGGATCAACAATCTGATGTACGAGGCCCAGCAGGAGGGACGTCAGGTCCATGAGGATGAGGTTGAAGCGAGGTGCGACGAACTCCTGAACGTTTCGGCCGAACGGTCCGGGGCGGTTGTTTTTGTGACCAACGAGGTTGGGATGGGGATTGTGCCCGAACATCCGATTTCCCGGAAGTACCGGGACCTGGTGGGGCGCTGCAACCAGGTGATGGCCGGGCGGGCGGACCGGGTGGTGCTGATGGTGGCCGGTATTCCGATAGATTTGAAGAGAGGATAGGGGATGGACCTGCTTGAGTCCACGATTGCGCAGATTGCGCCGCAGGATGTTTCGTGGCGGGCAAGGGCCAGGGCGCGCCTGGAACAGCTGACGATGCCGCACCGGGCGCTTGGCCGGCTGATGGATCTGGCGGAAGACCTTGCGGGGATGACCGGTTCGATGGCGCCTCGGGTAGACAGGAAGACGATTGTGGTGATGGTGGGCGATCACGGGGTGAGCGCAGAGGGTGTGAGCGCCTATCCCCGGGAGGTGACGCAGCAGATGGTGCACAATTTCGTGGCAGGCGGGGCGGGCATCAATGCCCTGGCGCAGGTGAGCGGTGCGCGTCTGGTTGTGGTGGATATGGGGGTCGCCGGGGGCCTGGGGGCGCTTGTGCAGGAGGGGAAGGTGGTTTCTCGAAGGGCAGGGGAGGGTACCCGGAACCTTGCGCGCGGGCCTGCTATGAGTCGGGAACAGGCGGTACAATGCCTTGAAAGCGGGATCGAGATCGCCCGGGAGCTGGGCGCGACGACGGATCTGTTTGGTACGGGAGATATGGGGATTGGGAATACGACCCCCAGTGCCGCGATTGCTGCGGCAGTGACGGGACAACCCGTGGCACGGGTGACCGGACGGGGCGCCGGGATCGACAATGAGGGGCTGAGGCACAAGGTCCGGGTGATTCAGCAGGCGCTGGCGTTGAACCGTCCCGACCCGACAGATGGGGTGGACGTGCTGGCCAGGGTGGGCGGGTTCGAGATCGGGGGCATTGCAGGGCTGATTCTGGGCGCGGCGCTTCTGAAAAAACCGGTGATGGTGGACGGGTTTATTTCTACGGCAGGTGCGCTTGTTGCACAGGTGCTGGCCCCCGATGCGGTGGATTATATGATTGCTGCGCACAAAAGTGCGGAGTCCGGACACGCACTGATGCTGGCACACCTTGGCAAGCGCCCCCTGCTGGATCTGGACCTCCGGCTGGGGGAGGGGACCGGGGGTGCGCTGGCGATGTCCCTGGTGGACGCGTCGGCGCGCATTCTGACGGAGGTGCGGACATTTGAAGAGGCATCGGTTTCAGGGAAAGCGCGATGAGCCGGTTCTGGGCCGCGGTCCGTTTTCTGACGCTGCTGCCTCTGCCTGCGGGGTGGGGAGAGGAACCGGAGGATTTGAAGTCCAGCACGCCTTTTTTTCCCGTGGTCGGGATGCTGATCGGCGCCGTGGCAGCGGGATGGACGTGGGGGGTGGGGTACCTGTTTCCCGATTTGGCAGCGGGGGTGCTGATCGCGGTACTGTTGCTGGCCGCTTCGCGCGGATTGCACATGGACGGGCTGTCCGATACGGCGGACGCGTTTTTCAGCTCAAGGCGCAGGGAACGCATGCTGGAGATTATGAAGGACAGCCATGTCGGGGCGATGGGGGTTGTGGCGGTTGTCTCTGTTTTCGCTCTGAAGGCCGCCACGCTGGCGGAGCTTTCTCAGGAGGTGCGGTGGCGGTGCGTTTTCCTGATGCCGGTGGCGGGGCGGTGTGCGCTGGTGGTTTCGCTGGCGGTTTTGCCCTATGCGCGGTCCGGGGGGGGGCTGGGAACGCTTTTTTACCAGGGGCGGCCCCGGATTGCCGCGGCGGGGTCTCTGGTTCTGCTGGGG
>JAAXHW010000274.1 GCA_012270675.1 Candidatus Latescibacterota bacterium
GCCGGGTTGGTGCCGTGCGCCGAGTCCGGGACCAGCACCACCTTCTTCTGGTTGCCCATCGCCCGGTGGTAGGCCGCAACCAGGGAAATTCCCACAAACTCTCCCTGCGCGCCCGCCGCCGGCTGGAACGTAAACCCGTCCATACCGGTAACGACTTTGAGCACTTGCTCCATCTCCCAGAGCACCTGGAGCGCCGGCTGCGCCTGCGCACCGTCCGCAAAGGGATGCATCCCTGCAATCTCGGGGACACGGGCGGCCCGCTCGTGCACTTTCGGGTTGTACTTCATCGTACAGGAGCCGAGGGGATAGAAAACCGTATCAATGCTGAAATTCATCGAAGACAGCCCCACATAGTGGCGCACCATCTCCAGTTCACTCACCTCCGGCAGCGCCGGCTGCCTGTCCCGCCGCATCCCCTCGGGAATGGGCACAACAGGGTCGCCCGCATCGGGAAAGGTCGTGCATCGACGCCCTGCCTCGCCCCGTTCAAAAATCAGAAGATCCCGATCCATCACGCCTCCCTCCAGGCGGCCACCAGGCGCTCGATATCCGCACCGGTCTTGGTTTCGGTCACGCAGGTCAAAATACATCGATCCAGTTCCGGGAAGAAACGGCCCAGATCGATACCGGCCGCAATCCCCTTCTCCCGCAGCGCCCCCAGGACCTCAGACGCCTTTCGATCGGTCTCAACCGCAAACTCGTTGAACGTCGCCCCCGAAAATTTCAGCCCCACGCCGTCCAGGGCGTTCAGCCCCTCTGCCGCCCGGTGGCTTCGATTCCAGTTGAGAAGCCCCACCTCGCGTAAACCCTGCGGTCCCAGGGCCGAGAGATAGACCGTTGCCGCGGTCGCGCAAAGCGTCTGGTTGGTGCAGATATTGGACATCGCCCGCTCCCGCCGGATGTGCTGTTCGCGCGTCTGAAGCGTCAGCACAAACCCCCGTTTCCCATCCACGTCCGTTGTCTGCCCGCACACCCGCCCCGGCATCCGCCGGACGTACTGCTCGCGCGTGGCAAAAAATCCGACATAGGGCCCCCCGTACGCCAGCGGCAGGCCCAGGGGCTGGCCGTCGCCCACCACAATATCCGCCCCAAAATCCCCCGGCGGCCGGATCACCCCCAGTGAAATCGGATTCACCGCCGCCACGTAGGCCGTCGGCGTTGGATTCACAAGCGCCCCGACCTCCTCTAACGGTTCCAGCACACCCAGGAAATTCGGGTTCTGTACCACCACTGCCGCCGCACCGCCCAGTTCCTCCGCCACGCGTTGCAGGTCCAGCGTCCCCGCACCCGTCCATGGGATCTCCACGATCTCCAGCCCAATCCCCCGAACATAGGTCTCCACCACCCTGCGGTAAAAAGGATGAAGGCTCCTGGGCAGAAGCACCCGCTCCCCGTCGTTGATCCGGACGGCCATCATCACCGCTTCGGCCAGGGCCGACGACCCGTCGTACATCGAGGCATTGGCCACCTCCATACCCGTCAGTTCACAGATCATCGTCTGAAACTCAAAAATCGCCCGAAGCGTCCCCTGGCTCACCTCGGGCTGGTAGGGCGTATAGGCCGTATAAAACTCGCCCCGGGAAATCATCGCATCCACCACGCTGGGCGTAAAATGCTCATACGCCCCGCCTCCCAGAAAAGAGAGTTCCGGGGCGTCCTCTCTCACCCGCCGCGCCAGGTCCTGAACCAGGGCCACCGCCTCCATCTCGCTGATCCCGGCAGGCAGGTCCAGCCCCTTCAGCCGCAGGCTCTCGGGCACCGGCGCAAACAGGTCGGCCGTGCACTCGATGCCAATGGCATCGAGCATCTTTTGAATATCCTGATCCGTATGCGGCGTATAGTTCATAAGCAATCGCATGCCTCATTTCACAATCTGTGTCCACACCGCCCGCGCCTTCGCTTCCAGTTCCTTTAACGAGCCGTCGTTCACAATCACATAGTCCGCAACCCGGACCTTCTCCTCGTCCGGAAGCTGAGACGCCATCCGCGCCTGGGCCTGGGCCCTGGAAATCCCCAGCCGCGATACCGTCCGCGCCACCCGCGCCTCCGGGGGGGCCGTCACCACCACCAGCGCGTCGCAGGTGAGACCGCCCCACTCCACCAGGAGAGCAGCGTCAATCACCACCGCCCGGTCGGGGCGTTCTTCCAGGGCCTTCCGGACAAGTGCCTGAAGGCGCCGGTTCAGGGCCGGCCACACAATGGTATTGAGCTTCTGTCGAGATGCCTCTGAGACAAACGCACGTTGACCCAGTTCACGCCTCACCAGCCGGCCTTCCCCATCTGTGATATCCGCGCCGAAAGCCGCCATCAGCTCCGGAAGCACCGCCGGGTGCGCCGCTGTCTCGTGTCCCACCGCATCCGCCTCAACCACCAGCGCCCCCCCGGCCTCAAAGACCCTGCAAACGCTGCTCTTCCCGGCGCCGATTCCCCCCGTCACACCGACCGTCACGGCCGGTCCTCTCGCGGGTGGACCTGAAGGCGCAACCGCAGGGGCAGGACCTCTGCAGGGTCCTCGTCTTCCCAGCGCCGCACAGTACGCCGATTGCGGTAGCGCACGGCCACATACGCGGCCAAAAAGAGAAGCGCCAGGTAAAACCAGAGCGCCTCCGGAGCAATCATCAGTGCGATCAGACCGAACCGCCCCCGCACGTACTCGGCCCACATCTTTTCAAACCGCCGGGGCGTATAACCGGTTACACGGTAGAGGGCAACGTCAAACGGGGTGCCGGAACTCAGGTCCGCAACCATGCGGCCCACCGCATCGGTCCCCCCCAGATGGATCAGATAAACCACGGCCAGGAGGCTCTGGGTATAGGCCAGGTGCGCCCGGGACGATGAAAAGCTGAGCACGTCCTCAATCTCGGAAAACGGTACAAGCCCTCCCGAAAACATCGCGTAGAAGACCTCGGCGCTCTGACGAAATCGCCATTCCTGGGCGCTCCACATCGCCACCCCTTCGTTGAACCAGACCGGAACCCTTCCCGGCAGGGCGTGGTGCAGGAGAATGTGGCAGATTTCATGCCGGGCGGTAAGCAGAAGCACATCGGGCTGTCCCGGCAGCTTCCGCAGCACGACGGTCCCCGCTTCGGGAAAAGCGCACCCCACCCCCCAGTGGGGAATTCGTCCCCCCGTCAGCGCCCTGAACACCTCCTCCGAAGGGGCCAGGTACACGGTGATGGGGACCTGGGCGACCCCGCCCAGCCTGCGCGCGATCTCCGCCCGCCCTGCAATCAAATCGCCCAAAAGCGCATCGGCCAGCGCGCGGTCGGGCTCCTGAAACCGGAGCAGAAAGCCATCGGCCCGGTGCTCGGACCATCCCCGGGCAGAGAGGCTGAAAGGAAGGAGCGTGACAAGGCAAAAGATCAGCACCATCCCGGCCTGTCTCTGCCTCATCTTTTCTTTCCGGTCCCCAGATACTTGAAGAACTCAATGCTCAACGGCAGCACAACCACAGTACTCTCACCCAGCGTCTTTTCGTAGGTCTCCAGGGTGCGCTGAAATTCGTAGAACCTGGGATCTCGCTGGAACGCATCGGCGTAGATCCGCAGGGCCTCGGCATCGCCCTCCCCCCGGATCAGCTGCGATTTCTGAAAGGCCTCGGACTTGAGCCGCGTCACCTCCAGGTCGGTCTCCGCGCGGATCTTCAGCGCCATCTCTTCTCCTTCGGCGCGGTACTCCTTGGCCTGCCGGGACCGCTCCGCCCGCATCCGGTCGAACACATTCTTTTTGTTCTCCTCCGGCAAGTCGGCGCGCTTGATCCGCACATCGATAATCTCCACGCCCAGTTCCTCGGCATCCTGCCGGGACCGATTCGTGACCCGCTGCATAATCTCCCGCCGGTTGCCCGACACGATCTCTTCGAGGGTGCGCCGCCCCAGTTCCTCTCGCACCGCAGCATAGATGATATCGTCCAGGCGGGACTGGGCACCCCGAATCGTCTGTACAGACCGCAGGAACTTGAGCGGATCTGCAATGCGCCACCGGGCGAAATTGTCTACAATCAGATTTTTCTTGTCCATTGTATAAATGGGCGCCGGGTCGGCATCGCTGAAAAGGAGACGATCATCGAAGATGTGGACCTGCTCGATAAAGGGCACCTTCCACCGGATTCCGGGGTTCAGGATAATACGCTTCGGCTCTCCCAGCCGGGTCACCACCACCTGTTCCCGTTCATCCACGATAAAAAATACGGCATCAACGGCAATCCCGAGCAGAATCAGAATCACAAGTGGAATCACAACCGTTCTCATGGCTATTGCCCTCCTCCTGTCGCTTTCTGGAGTTGCAGAACATTCAAAATACCCCCTCCCTTGCCGCCGGATTCCACAATATATTTCTGTATCCCCGGCAGGATCTTCTCCATGGTCTCCAGGTAAAGCCGGGTCTCGGTCACATCCCGGGCCTTCCGGTATTCCTTCAGCACCTCCAGGAAGCGGTCCGCATCTCCCTGAGACCGCTTGACCCTTTCCACCTTGTAGGCCTCCGCCTCCCGGATCATCTTTTCGGCCTCACCCCGGGCTTTGGGGAT
The DNA here is from genome assembly GCA_012270675.1 of Candidatus Latescibacterota bacterium. GTDB lineage: Bacteria > Latescibacterota > UBA2968 > UBA2968 > JAAXHW01. Next base: position 4,529 of record JAAXHW010000274.1, read on the forward strand.
CACCTCGTTCTGGTAGGCCTCCGCCTCGTTCCGGAGCTTCTCACGGTCTTCCCGGGCGCTGGCGACATCCTTGAACGCGTGGTCCACCTCTCTGGGCACCGATACGGTCTGAAGTTTCACCGTTTCCACGTGCAGCCCAATCCCGTAAAGCTCAAAAACTTCCTTGATCTGTTCCTCAATCTCTGTCTGAACCTGGAGCTTGCCCTCGGTAAGGACCTCGTCGATGGTGGTTCGGCCGATGACCTGGCGCAGCGCGGCTTCCGTGACACTCCGGACAGCCTGGACCTGATCGTCCACATTGAAAAGGTACTTCTCAATATCGCCAATACGGTACTGCACGATCAGTTCCACGCTCACAATATTCTCGTCGCCGGTGAGCATCAGCGCCTCTCTGATCACCGGCTGGTAACGCGGCGTTGGGTCCATCCCGATGGTGCGGAAACCGATCTCTTCCCGTTTGAACTCGGTCACCCGTTCGATCTCAACGCGTTCGATGGGCCAGGGCAGGTGGTAGTGAAGTCCGGATTCCTCCACCCCCATAGACCGTCCGAACCGCAGCACCACCGCCTGTTCGTCAGCCCGGACAATATAGATCCCGCTGGCCAACCAGAGAACCACAATCACCCCCAGCGCGTAATAGATCAACCGGGCGTTCAGAGACAGGTCAAAACTCGGCCTGCTTGGAAAATTGTACTGTTGCATCGCATTTACCTCCTCCGGTGTAGAAAGTTACACCACACCTGTTTTATCCCTCCTGAGGGAGTGAAGGGACAGAGCGGCCTTCGGCACCCGAAAAACGGCCAATCTGTCCGATCTCCTCGATCCCCCGCAGGCAGCAGTTAATACCCGCCACCTGGTTGGCAAACCGACTGGCCTCTGCAAAATCCCCCGTTTGCAGATACGCCCAGGTAAACCCTATCAGGAACACATCGCCGCACCCGGTCTCATCCTGTGGCGTCCCGACCGGGGAGGGGCCAAAACGTTGAACCTCAACCTCCCCCCGCGCATTCCGGTAAACCGCCCGGCATCCCCGCTCGCCGCAGGTCATCAGGAGTGCGGCAGGCCCCAGGGAAAGTACCTTTTCCCCAAAACGCCGGAAGGCCGAATCCCCATCCAGCGTCTCACCGGCCAATAAGGCCCCCTCCTGTTCGTTGAGCTGTACCACATCGGCACAGGCCACCCAGGATTCCCACTGCGGGGGGACCCGCCAGAACCGGCGGCGGTTGCTGTCAATGCCCAGCGTCAGGCTGTGCACATCCATACAGATAAGCCCCACCGCAGCGTCCCGGACCTCCTGAAACGTCTCCAGCGAAAGCTCCATGCCGGTAATAAAATTGAAACAAACCGCATCGCAGTCCAGAAACGGACCGATCCGCTCAGCCGTCAGCGGCGCAACCCCGCCCAGGAGCGTCTCCTGTTTGTGCCCCTCTGCGTCGTACGCCAGGAAACAGTGGGGATTCTGCTCCGAAACGAACCGCATCCCGTCGAACCGAACCGAAGGATGGGGGGCAAGCAGTTCCCGAACGGCCGCCTCCACATCCTCGCCCACATTGCAGATCGGATAGATCGTCGCCTCCGCGATCTCGGCCAGGGCGAGGATGCTGTAGAGCAGGCCGCCGTAGCTGTGGGTACGTCCTCCCCCGGACATGAGAATCGTATCGCGATTAATCGTGCCGACCAGGGCGATCCTGCATCCCCCCGATTGCATCATATCCCCTCCCGAAACTCCCTCCTTCGGAACCTGAAATATCGCAACAATCTACCACAAATTCACAGGGGTGTCAACCCCAATCCCGTCCACCCGACCCATTCCGGAATTTCCCTCATCCCGCCTCTGCAATCCGCATTCCGCCCAGGTCCACTGCTTCCGCCCGCCGGGCCAGCCCCCGGTGTTCGAAATGCATGAGCTTCGGATCGGCATCCAGCAGGCCCTTCGCCGCTCTCCGTGCCAGAACCACCAGGTCCCCATCTCGCCCCAAATGGGCAAACCGAAACTCGGGAAAACCGGCCTGCCGCGTCCCAAAAATCTGTCCCGGTCCCCGGATCTGCAAATCCATCTCCGCAATTTCGAACCCATCCCTCGTCCGCGCCATCGTATCCAGCCGGGCATGGGCCTCGGGCGTCAGACCGCCCGCAGGATCGGCAATCAGCACGCAGTAGGAGGCATGCGCCCCCCGGCCCACACGTCCACGGAGCTGGTGGAGCTGGGAAAGCCCGAACCGCTCCGCATGTTCGACCAGCATCACCGTGGCATCGGGCACATCCATCCCCACCTCGATCAGCGTGGTGGACACCAGCGCATCGATCTGCCCTGCCCGAAACCCCGACATCACCGCCGCTTTCTCATCCGCCGGCAGTCGCCCGTGCAGCAACCCGAGGCGCAGCCCCCGGAGCGGCCCCTGCTGCAAGTCCACAAAGGCCCGGGTTACCGCCTTCATATCCCTCTCCCCCGATTCCTCGATCAGGGGATAGACGATATAGGCCTGCCGCCCCTTAACAACTTCTTCCCGCAAAAAAGAAAACGCCCGGTGGCGGTCCGCTGCCAGACGCCAGCCCGTCACCAACGGCCCACGTCCCGGGGGCAGTTCGTCCAGGACCGTCACATCCAGGTCGCCATACAGCGTCAGCGCCAGGGAACGGGGAATCGGGGTCGCCGTCATCACCAGCAGGTGGACGCCCTCTCCCTTCTCCCTCAGCGCTGCCCGCTGGAGTACCCCGAACCGGTGCTGCTCGTCTACCACAGCCATCCCCAGGTCCTCAAAAACCACATCCTCCCGCAGCAGCGCATGCGTGCCCACCACAATCCGCGCATCCCCACACGCCAGGGCTTTCAGCACCTCCCGCCGTTCGACCTGCCGAAGGCGCCCCGTCAAGAGGTACACCGGCAGGTCCAGCGGTGCCAGCAGCTCGCGCAGCACCCCTGCATGCTGTTCGGCCAGGATCTCCGTGGGCGCCATCAGGGCCGCCTGCGCCCCACCCTCCACCGCTGCAAGCATCGCCAGCAGGGCCACCAGCGTCTTGCCTGACCCCACGTCCCCCTGCAGCAGCCGGTGCATCGCCACCGGCCGGGAAAGATCGCGCCGGATCTCCCCTAAAGCCCGGCGCTGGGCCCCGGTCAACTGGAACGGCAGGTGTGTCACCAGCGTTTCGGCCAGAGGCCCACACGCCCGAAGCGGACGTCCGGGTTGGCCCTCACGCGCCCGCTGCAGTCCCCCCAGGCGGAGTTGCAAAAAAAGCAACTCGTCAAAAGCCAGCCGACGGCACGCAGCCTCCGCCTCCTCGTGCGAGTCGGGAAAGTGGATCGTCCGTATCGCCGAAGCAAGTGGCAGGAGGCCGCACCGGGTGCGAACAGAGGGGGGCAGAGGGTCGACAATATCCCCGGATACCGCCTCCAGCGCACCGTAGATGAGCCTGCGCAGGCCCCGGGAGCTCAGCCGCTCCGCCTTCATCCGCGCGCTGGTCGTATACAGCGGAACAATGCGCCCCGTATGCAGGCGGGCCTCATCCTCACCCCTGGAGAGCACCTCTACCTCCGGGTGGACCATCTGCAGCTTCTGCCCAAACCGGGCAACCCTGCCCCCCACGGCCACCAGGTCGCCCTTTGAAAAGGCCTGCCAGAAGTACGTATATCCGGTGAACCAGACGCAGTCCAGGTATCCCGATCCATCCTCCACCGCCATCACAAACCGCTTCCGGCGGCCTGAAATCACCCCCATGGAGGCCACCCGTCCCACGGCTGTCGCTTCCTGGTCTACCCGCAGACCGGCAATACCGGTCTGGCAGGTGCGATCCACGTACCGGTAAGGCAGAAAGAGCAACAAATCGGCAACCGTCGAAATCCCGACCTCTTGCAGCAGCGCTTCCCGCGCTTCGCCAATCCCCCGCAGGGAGCGTACAGGATATTCGAGTTCAGGCAGCATACAAAGCGCGTATCCAGGAGGCAATACTGGCTATAGTTTTTTAAAATACAATATCTTGTGCGAATATAGACAATCGGCATCCAGCCGTCAAGGAAGAATCCGAAAACCCGTGTTTTTCCTTGACCCGCCTGGTGCTTAATCGTATATTCGCACTGCATTTTAGGAAGAATCGAGAATTTCGTCGGGTCAGTTTCAATAGATTACCGAGTTTGATCTATTCCCGTAGCAAGGGCAAAGACATGACCACATTGGAAAACGAGGAAACAGGGTTCCTTCAGAACGTAAGCAATGATATAGCCGCGGATAACAAATCCTCGGCCTTACTATAGGTCTTCAGATAATTAT
>JAAXHW010000275.1 GCA_012270675.1 Candidatus Latescibacterota bacterium
TCTTGCGGAGCCGCCAATCCACCTCCCCGTTGGAGTTCGCAAAGGCGGCGACAGCCTCCCGCGCTGTGTGACGGAAACGGTAGCCCGTGGCCCGGTGCAGGCGGGCCGGGCTCATAATGACCGGCCATCGGGTCAGATTGTGGTCGGCATAGGTAAACCCGCCCCCGGCCAGCCGGTTCAGGGGGCGGGCCAGGTACGAGGGCAAGAGGAATTGCCGGGCTGCCAGTTCCTCGTCCAGTTCTCTCAGGAACACCACACCCTCGCCCGCGACATTGAAAACGCCGGGCAATTCTTGAGTAATGGCCAGGCACAAGATGCGCGCCAAGTCATCGTCATATACGAACTGCAGCGGCGGATTATAATCGTATGCCCCCAGGGGCCCGGGGAAATAGAATTCCCGCAGAAGGTTCATTCCGGCCATCGTCCCCAACACCGGGGGGCAACGGAAGATAGTCAGCTTCAGGTCCGGCGTGGCTTGGGAAAATTCGGTCAGAACCTGCTCCGCCCGGCAGTGTTCATTGGCATACTGGAAGCCCGGGGCCGGGGTAAGGGGAAAATCCTCGCCTATCGGGAGGGGATTGCTGGCGCGCGCGCCATACACGGTATGCGAACTCAGGTAAACCAAATGCCCGATGTTGGCGCGGATACAGGCTTCCATGATGTTATGCAGCATTCGCCCGTTCTGTTCGCTGGCGATGGCCCCGTCCCGCCGGTTTGGGCTGGTCCGCCGGGCGAAAGCCAGGTGCACCAGCGTGCTGACCCGGTGCAGGTTCAGCTCTTCGTCTATCGGGTCGGCAACATCGCGGCGGTAAGCGGCGATGTTGTGAATCGGCGCAGCCATGGGCTGGGTGTCGAATATGACCAGCTTGCCTAGCCCCGGCGTTTCTTCAAGATGATCCAGCAGCTTCGCGCCGATGTAACCCGATGAGCCGGTGACCGCCACTACCTTCCGCTGAGTCGTCATAGAGAGAGTTTAATGGATTCCCTCCCCTTCTGGGAGAGTTTTTCAATTCTCTCTCTTTGAGGGATAGAGGGAATGGAAAGGCCGTGCTTCTGTCCAGCAGGGCAATCGCGTCTTAACCGA
>JAAXHW010000276.1 GCA_012270675.1 Candidatus Latescibacterota bacterium
ATCGTCCACAATCACCGACCCGATCGCATTGCCCAGCGCAATCTCGGGGTACCCGTGCAGTGCTGACTGGACCGAAACGGCCAATTCCGGCGCCGTTGTCGCCAGGCTTACCAGCACAATCCCGATCAACATCTTCGGCACCTTCAAATGCTCCGCAATCCCCACAGCCCCATCCACAAACCAGGAGGCACACTTGGTCAGAACCAGAAAACAGACAACCAGCAGGCCCAGTGCAGCCGGTACACCCATACATCCCTCCTCTTCATAATGTCAAACACGCTTCAACGCCTGCATCCTACCGGCCGGCCACCTTGGCCACCCAGATGCTGATCTCGTACAGCACGATCAGTGGGAGCGCCATCATCAGCTGAGAAATCGGATCCGGCGGCGTCAGCAGGGCCGCCAGAACAAAACCGATCACAACAGCGTAACGCCGACCTGTCCGCATCCTCTCCGGTGTCACCACACCCACCCTGGCCAGAAAAAAGGTCGCCACCGGCAGTTCGAACACCACGCCGAAAGCCACCAGCAGCTTCAGCACAAAATCGGTATAAAACCCGATATCATATTGAGGCTCAATTCCCGTCTCCACCCCAAGACCAAGCAGAAACCTCAGCGCAAGCGGGATGACGCCCCAGTAGGCCACGGCAGAACCGACCACAAAACAGACGGTCGATGAGAAAATGACAAAAGCCACATACTTTCGTTCGCTGGCGAACAGCCCGGGCGCCACAAAAAGCCAGGCCTGGTAGAGCAAAACCGGCAGGGCCAGCACCGCGCCTCCCCACAGGGCGATCTCCAGCTTGACCATAAACATCCCCATCGGTTTCAGGTAGATCAGTGTCGGGCCGGCCTCCATCTGATGTACCGGCCACGTCAATACCCTGAGAATATCATTGGAAAAAACCGCACAGACAATCGCCCCCACCACGACCGCCGCCAGCCCTTTCAGAATCCGCCATCGCAGTTCCTCCAGGTGATCCAGGAACGGCATGGAACGTTCTGCTTCCGGGAGCTCCGGATCAGCTTCCGCGCCCACCGGCACGCTTCCCGCCGCCGACCCGGGCAAAATGGTCTGCTCTTCCACCTTCCCACCCTTCCGGCTGACAGCCATGACCACCACCAGAACCGCCAGCCCGGTGCAGACCTGGGAGAAGACATCCCCGTATCGGGTATAAAATGTGAGGTCCGACCTGACGGCCACCCTGCCGTTTAAAACCTCCGGGTGGAAAATCCCCGTCGTCCGGGACTTTCGCCCGTACGCATCGATGAACGTTGAGACCCCGGTATTGGCGCAGCGCACCACGGCCCGCCGGTTCTCAATCGCCCGGAACACCGCAATTTCGGCATGCTGGAAAGGCCCCGACGTCTTGCCGAACCAGCCGTCGTTGGTAATCACCACCAGGAACCCGGCGCCGCCGGCCACGAACTCCCGAACCAGCCCCGGAAAGGCCGAATCGAAACAGATCAGCCCGGAAAACCGCGCCTTCGGCCCCTCAAAAACCGTCCGCACCTCCCCGGAGTCCCAGTTGCCGCCCACGTACCCGCCGCCGGTGAACTGCATATCCCGCAAAAAGGGAAGCAGCTCCGGAAACGGGGACCGTTCGCCAAACGGCACCAGTTTGGTTTTGTCGTAATAGCCAACCGTCCCTTTCCCGGGCGCAAAAAGAAAAGACGAGTTATACGTCCGGATACGCGCGTCCCCTACCCTGCGATAGGCGCCGGTGTAGAGATACACGTTCAGCGAATCGACCAGCTTCTGCACGCCCTCCCGGTAGGGCCGGTACGCCTCCCTGTTGACGTAGAAGGCAGCAGCC
>JAAXHW010000277.1 GCA_012270675.1 Candidatus Latescibacterota bacterium
ACGCCATCCGCCTGATCGTCCAGGGCAAGGTCCTGATTGGCCAGGCTGTTGAAAGCAGGCAGAAGGAGTTCCGTTAGAGCGACCCCGGCCACCAGGGCCACCGCGCTCAACAGCATCGACTCTCCCAGAAACTGCACCATCAGATGCGTCCGCGACGCACCCACCACCTTGCGCACCCCCACCTCCCGGGCGCGGGCGAACGACCGGCCCACAGCCAGCGTCATAAAGTTCACGCACGCAATCACCAGCACCAGCAGGGCAATTCCCAGAAAAATATAAGAATAGGCCGGATTGCTCACAGGTTTGGGGCCCCGGGTGCCCGGGTTGAGATGCACCTCCAGGAGCGGCTGGAGGCCCATTCTGTCAACCTGCTTTTCTCCCGGCCACATCTTCACCAGTTCCGGAAACCGTTCCTCCAGATCGGCCGCGCGCCTGTGCTCCGGGAGCAGCACGTAGGTCTCAAGATAGCTTATACCCCATCCCCAGAGCTCACCTCTGGCCTCGAACGGCGCCAGAAAATCGAACCGGATGCTGGAGTTCTTAGGAACGGACTCCGCAATCCCGGTCACAACAAAATCCCGAACCACCGGATCCCGAACCACCGGATTCCGAACCACCGGCGGGCGGCCCTGTATCTCAACGGAAAGCACTTTGCCCAGGGGGTCCTCATCTCCAAAGCATTTCCGCGCTGCCGCCTCGGTGATCACAACGGAATACGGATCTTCCAGCACCGTCGCCGGGTCCCCCTTCACCAGGGGAAAGGTGAACACCTCCAGGATGGCCGGATCGACAAAGCTGAAAACTCCCTGAAACGACCGGTCCCCCTGCATAACAGAGGAAGCGCCCCAGCCAATCCTGACGCTTTGGACTTCCGGAAACGCCTCCGCCAGCGCCGGCCCCAGCGCGTCCGGCGTAACGCCCGACGGCCCGGACCCGAAATCCCGATAGCGCCCGGTATCCTTATAGACCCTGTAAATCCGGTCCGCGTTCTCGTGGAACGCATCGTACGTCCACTCATGTCGCACATACAAAAACGTCAAAATGCAAAACGC
>JAAXHW010000278.1 GCA_012270675.1 Candidatus Latescibacterota bacterium
CGCCTGGACCGCCACGTTTTCGCTCGCGCTCGGGAACTCACCAGGAATTTTAAAACAGCTTCTTAGAAGTAGACCTTCAGGCCGGCGTAGACCCTGTTGATGTGGTTTGTGCCGGTATCTGCAAAGATGAAGTCGCGTGTGTAGTTGAGGCCGATCTGGATCTGGTCGCTGACGACGATATCGATGCCGGCGCCCGGCGCGATGCCGAAGTGTCTGGACCCGGCGTCCGGGGCGTAGTACCCGGCCTGGGTCGAGAAGTGGTAGACAAACGGCTCTGCAGGATAGGCGAAGCGGGCTCCGAGGCCGAAGATCGACATCTTGCGGTCGGAGAGATAGGCGTAGCCTCCCTGGATGCCGATCCATCCGTCCCGCTCGTAACCGATGTCGAGACCGTAGAGGAGGCCGGACCGGTTGCCGGGCCCCGGGGCGTTGAAGATGCCGGAGCCAAAAGCGGGGCTGATGTAGAACCGGCCGACCGGCCCGCCAAAGGGGTAACCGCCTTTACCGTATTCGCTGGCTTCCGGGCCGTCGGTGCGGCCTGTTTCCCCGGCATTTGCCGAGAGGGCAACGGCGCAGAGGCAAAGCACGAAGATCGGGACAATATTTGCGGGTTTCATGGGGGTTCTCCTTTTGATAGATGAAACGTGTGCTTCTCAGAGCCCGATGCTGCGTTTTTTGTAGGCCTTCCGGATCTCCTTTTCATCGGTCCAGACGATTTCCGAGGTGAGCAGGTCGGTGAACTGGAAAGTGGCTTTGTAGTAGACGAGCTTGTCTTTGCCGACCTGCTGGATGTTGGAGGTGAGGGTGCCGGTAAGGAGGTAGTCGGCGCTGGTCTGGCTGCCGGGGCTTTTGGCCCGGGCGGGGTCGACATACCCGGATTGCTGGTATTCGTACTCCTCGGCAATGTCACGGCGGTTTTCGACGTCTGCAAATCGGAATTTGCCGCTCTGGATGAGGGCGGTTCGAATCTTGTCCGAGAGCATTTTCAGATCGATGTGTTCGGTCGTGCGGTTGCGCATTTTCCCGACGATGACGACGGGCTGCTCGGCCTTTCCGGCGATGTGTTCGGAGGCCGTCACCAGAGAGTTGACCATCCTTTTGGCGATGAGCTGCATGTCGTTTTCGCTGAAGCGGTCGTCCAGCAGGGCGATGGTCTTCGGATCTTCGTAGGACCCTTTTGTAAAGGCCCTGGGGCCTGCGCACCCGACGGTGAGCGCAAGGGCTATGATCCAGATTGCGTGTTTCATTGCGTGTTCCTCCTTTCTATGCGATAGGGCGCTTAATTCCATTCGCACTCAAGATGTGATCCCACCATCTGCCATTTGTAGGGCAGGACGCTGTCCTGCCGGAAACGGACCCGCAGCCGGCAGTCCTGCAGAAGGGAACTGGCCGGGTAGTCCATAAGGTATTTCCGAACGCCTGCACGGTCGGCCCTGGGGATGTCCGCGGAGGTGTAAACGTCCGGTTTGGTTGAGGCGAAGACCAGGACCTCTTTCTGTCCGTAAGTTTTGAGGGGCACGCTGCCGGAGAACGTGACGTGGCGGACCTGTTTGGGCAGGAGGGGATCGGTCTGATCCACCACGATGTCCCGCTGCCAGCGCCTGGCCAGGACAGCGCCTATGTCGGCGGTAAAGGTCCTTTCGTATGGGCCGTCGGGGATGACAACATAGAGGTAGCGCCTGCGGGCCTCCGCAGAGGTGCCCTCAAATTCGAGGTGGATCGAGAGGGTGAGGGCACGGTTGGGGGGGAGGGCATGGCGGGAGACGGCCTGGATGACTTCTGGCGTGACGCCGGCCTTTTTGAGCTGGATCAGCGCGCCGGGAGAGGCATCGCCCACAAAGCGGCGTTCTTCGACCATGCGGACGATGCCTTCGGGGGTGAAGTCGTTCCGGCTGAGGTTGAGGATGTCTTCCCGGGTGAGGGGGAGCTGGTCCGACCGTTCGTAGACGGGCGGAAGCGCTCCGCCGTCCCATTCGACGATGTTGACGACGGGGCCTCTGGTGGGGACGTCTGCGGCGTGAGCCGCTGCGCAGAGTCCCGGGAGTATCAGGACGGCTGCGAAGATCGGGGTTGAGCGAAAGCGGTTCATCGTTTTTCCTCCTTTGCGTCTTTGTGGTGAGTTATCTGTAGGTTCTATGGTTCAAAAAGGTCCGGGCGCCGGGACGGATGCGGACCTCTGGAAAGACCTTCTGCTCGATGACGTTTCCCCGGACGTCGAGGGTCTGGACGGTGAGGTCGTGGACGCCCGGAGGCAGACGGAGTCTGCCGATGTGCACGGCGTGGGGCAGGGAGACCCAGCTTCTGGTGTCGGCGGCCTCTGTGAAGAAGGTGAAGAGGTTGGCGAGGAAGCCGAGGACCTTGTTTTTCTTTTTAATCTTTTCCGTCGCAAGGTATTTGGCCAGGCTTCGGGCGACTGTACGGGCCAGGATGACCGGCTGCTTGTCCTGAAAGGTGATGCGCGCGATGGCTGCGAGGTCTTGGGCGGGAACCGCACGGCCGGTTCTTCCCGAGGCGCTGAGCCTGATGCCCCGGGTTCTGGGCGGGATTTCCTGGTAGGCGGGAAGGGCCACCCGAAGCCAGTATTCGATTTTCTGGTGCCTGTTGTAGGGGGTGTGATAGGCGCGGGCGATCCGTTTGGAGAGGGTTTTGACACCTTGCTTACGGGCCTTTTTGATGTCGTCTTCAAAGAGAGGGAGGCTGAGCTCTTCCTGTACTTTACGGGGGACAAAGCCGATTTCCGAAAAGAGGACGAGTTCGCCGTCTGAGCGCAGGTGGGGCCGCCCTGCCGATGCAAGCCGGACCTGCACACCGTCTACGTAATCGAGTGCTCCGGCCACCCTGCGGAGGTCGTTCCGGAGGGCAGGAGGGGGCTGTAGCCCGAAGGTTTCAGCATAGGTCCGGTAGGCTTTTTCCGCATCCTGATAGGAGATGTAGGCGTCGTTGAGTTCGCCGGTGGCTTCGTAGAAGAGTCCGGTCATATAATGAATAAAGGCGTCATTGCGGTAGATGGCGTCGAATTCTGCAGCCGCGGCGTAGTGGGCCAGCTTGAGGTTGGCTTTGCGGCATTCGACCAGGGCGTCTTCGGGAAGCCCCAGGTACCAGTAGTTGAGCGCCCGGTAGTAGTGGATGAAGACGAGTTCGAATTCCTCCCCCCGGTAGGAGCGGACCGCATCGTTGGTGATCAGGGCCGCGACCTCCCGGGTGAGGGATCGGGTAAAGAGCCGGTCGGCGAGGCGTTCGGCCTGTTCAAAGTAAGCGTTGGACCGCCGGTAGTGCCCCCGGGTATGGGCAACCAGGCCGTTTTCCAGGAGGAAGAGGAGCCGGTTGGGGCCTTTGCGGGCGCTGCTGAGGCTTTGCAGGGCATCACCGTAGTTTCCGTACGCCAGGCTGTTGCGGAAGGCCCCTGTGTTGTGCGTATAGGTGGCACAGCCGGTCAGGGCGGTCAGAATGGCCAGGCAGATGAGGTTGAAACGTGGGACGGTCACGGTGGTGCTCCGGGTGCGATTGTTACAGGGTTTTGAGCCTGGTGGCTCTGAGGCCGCTGTTGTGGTTGACCGTGGTGCGGCGGCACCACAGGCGCGTCGCAACTATGTTACTGCAAGTACCGTGCCAAAAGTTTATTTTTTTATTTAATATATTGATAAATATAGAGATATGTGGGTAGCTCCCGAAGGCCGATCTGTGTTGTTTGAGCACAACTGTGAAACCTGTCAACAGGTCCACTCTGTGGTGTGAGTGGAATGGTCCCGATTCCTGTCTATATCCTGACCAAAAAAAACCGGCAGTCCCAAAGACTGCCGGTTTTCCATACTGTAAAATGTTGTCACCCGCGTCGTCGTATTCCGTAGCCACCGTCAGGGGTATACGTCACCGACGGCCAAACGCTTCACGTGCCAAACGCCCGGGCAAAAGCGACGAAGTCATCGAAGTTCACCGACCCGTTGTCGTCCAGGTCGTACTTTTCGTCGAACGAAGGGTGCGCCCGGGTCAAGCCGAAGTTGTGCGCAAAGGCCTGAAAATCCGTGAAATCCACCCGCCCGTCGCCGTTGAAGTCGGAAGATTTGAACGTGGAGCCATCGAGTACCGCGCGGGCGTGGAGGAGGTGCGGGATTTCCAGCCCGGGGGGCCGGTCCAGGTTGTTGAACAGCTTCCAGTAAATATCCCAGATGCGTGAATCCCACCGGCACAGCTCGACCCACCCCCGGATGATGTTTTCCTCTCCGGCCTGTCTGTCCACACGGCTGCCGATACGTGGGGTCAGCAGCGACCCGTTCCACATCTGGTCCGTCAGCGTCCGCGCGAACCGCAGCATATCCGCCCGGGTGAAGACCACGCCCCTCCGGTAGGCCTCTACGACGAATTCGATGTCGATATGCCCGTGGCTGGTATCCTCGGTCCTG
>JAAXHW010000279.1 GCA_012270675.1 Candidatus Latescibacterota bacterium
GCCGGCGTCGGTCCCGGCGTATCGAGTACAAAAACCGCCTTTGCGATATTCCCGTATGCCAGCCGGTAATTCATCGGATTCTTGGCCACAATAAACCTGGCCCTGGACGGGTCCAGGTGCATCGAACGAAACTGCTCATCGGCCCAGTCGTAGGTCGCGTGGCTGGCAACCAGCACCTGAACCCCGCCCACCGCCAGCACCGCCGAAGGCCCCATATTTCCCTCGACCCCATGCCAGATTCCGCCCGAATACCGGAAACGTCCGTCCCCCAGCCGCGTCACCCGTCCCGCCACGGTCACCGGTTTGCCCCAGCGCGGGTCGAGTTTGTGTCCCAGCGAAACCGTCACCTCCCCTCCCACGCCCGCCGCGTGACAGGCCGCCGCGGCTTCCGGGTCGACCACCGGCACCAGGGACACCCCCTCCGCATCCGCCTCGACCAGCGCCTTCAGCGTTGCTGCGCTGTCGCCTGCCGCGCCTCCTCCGCAGCAGTCCGCCGTTTCCACCAGCAGTACCGGCCCGCCTTCCACCTTCAGTCCCCTGGCAATCGCCTCGGTCGGCGTATAAAGCTTCGGCTCCAGATCGAACCGCCGCGCCCAGTAGTCCTCCGCTACCTGCTGCGCAATCGACACCGCCCGGTCCATGTCATTGTCCGTGATCACCACGGCCCCGCTGCCCATATCCGGCTGGTCCAGAAAGGAGTGGACCAGAAAAACGCTGGTTGACAGAACACCGCCCTTTCCCTCGTGCGACTTGGCGGTCCGCATCACCTGCGCAAATGGGTCGTCGCCCTCGGTGGACCCGTAAATCGCCCCGGTAATCACCGGCACTTTCGCCATTGCCATTGTCGGGCGCCACCGGCCCTCAAGCATTCCCATCAGCATCCGCGCCCCCCGTTCACCCGTTGTAAACGCATCCCGGTGGGGATACGTTTCCCAGGCGATCAGCGCATCTGCGAAACGCACCATGTCCGCTGTGACGTGGGCGTGCAGGTCCAGCGTCACGACAATCGGAATGCGTGCGCCCACAACCTCCCGTGCCGCCCTGATCAGGTCGCCTTCCAGGTCGTCCACATCCTCAACCGCTGCCGCCCCGTGCAGGGGCAGCAGCACCCCGTGCACGGGCAGCGCATCGCGCAGTCCCGCAATCAGTTCTCCCTTAAGCTGCGCATAACACGCCGATTCCACCTGACCGCCCGGACAGGTGCTCGCCCAGACCAGCGGAACCGGCTTGGCCCCGGTTTCGCGCAGTACGCGGAGCATCCCGCCCACCACTCCTGAACCGATCCGCAGGATCTCATCTCCCCGGCACAGCTCATACCGCTCAAACCAGCTCATGTCAATCACCGTGCCCCCGAGCTGATTACACTCGGTAAATACCGATCCGATTGCAATCCGTTGTGCAGACATTACAGATTCTCCTCACAGGACAACGCGTTTTCCAAGTATCCCATTCTTTTGTTCCTGACCCTTCCCCCCCATGCCTTCGGCGAGGCCTTTTTCACCTTCGCCTGTACAGACCGGGTACATAGGTGACAGGTGTTCGGGCACATGGGTGACAGGTGTTCGGGTGCATGGGTAACACTTTTTGGGGTGGTCCGCTGCATTTTATGTTTTTTCACGGTCAGGCAGGCGCGCAAGCCCTCCCTACCCTTCCCCCCCATGCCTTCGGCGAGGCCTTNNGGGATCTGCGCGGAAAAGCCCCTTCCACCCCGCAGCGAAGGTGGAGGAGGCGAGACGGGTGAGTGGGAGAGACCTATCCCCCCGGCCCCCTTTCCTGCGAGGAAAGGGGGATAAAGGGGGATGGCGGGTACAGGATGAGGCGCACCCTCTCCCCTCCCCGTTTTGGGGAGGGGCCGGGGGAGGGGTCATTCATTTGTAGGGGCAACCCTTGTGGTTGCCCACCAGGCGACGGCTGATGGAGAACCGCGCGGAAAAGCCCCTTCCGCCCCGCAGCGAAGGTGGGGGGGATGCGAGACGCAGGTTCTTTGGTCCGCTTGAGGGACCGGCCCTGGAATTTTGAGACGGCTTCTAAGATACACGCTCACAGAAAAAATGCTTGTTTTTTATGTTTGTCTACTGTATATTTAAAGTAATACACTAATACATACCGGAGCGATTTATCGTGCTTATCACAATCGATCACCACAGCGGCGTGCCGGTCTACCGGCAGCTTATGGACCAGATCAAGTTTCACATCGCGAGTGGGTTGCTGAAGCCGGGAGAAAAATTGCCGGCCACACGCACCCTCTCCGCACAGCTGGGCCTCAATCCGATGACCATCAGCAAAGCGTACAGTTTTCTGGAGGTCGAGGGTATCGTGGAACGGCGTCGCGGACTTCCTTTAACGGTGAAGTCCCTGAGAGCTGAAGAGATTCAGGTTCAAAAACTGGACCGGTTGCGGCAGAGCTTGGCGTCCATTGTCACCATCGTGAGACAGCTTGACATCGACAGGTCGCAGGCCCTGGAAATTTTCGGCCAGATGCTGGACGATGCCGGCGATCAGGAAAAGGAGGCGTAAATGGAAACTGCGTTCGAAGTCAAGGAGCTGACCAAACAATTCGAAGATGTGACCGCGCTGGACAACGTCAGCGTGTCCGTTCCGAAACCGGCGGTTGTGGGTCTGATCGGCAGAAATGGAAGCGGCAAAACGACTCTGCTCCGCCACGTGATCGGCCTTTACCTGCCTACCAGCGGGCAGTGTACCACGCTTGGATGCGCCAGTGACAGACTCGGACCCGACGAACTCTCACGCATCGGCGTCGTCCATCAGGAAAACCGGTTTCTGGAGTGGATGAAAGTGGAGCAGCAACTGCGCTATGTCGCTTCGTTCTACAAATACTGGGACGGGGACCTGGAGCAGCGTCTGTTGCGGGAACTGGAACTGGCGTCCTCGGCGCGTGTGGGGACGCTCTCACCCGGCAACGCGCAGAAACTGGCCATCATTCTGGCGGTCTGTCATCGTCCGGAGCTGTTGATCCTGGATGAGCCGGTCAGCGGGCTGGACCCGATCACGCGCGAGCAGTTTCTGAAATTTCTCCTTGAGCTCCTTCAACAGGACGCCAATACGATCGTGGTCTCGTCGCACGTTCTGCACGACATTGAAAAGGTCATCAACCGGGTGGTCTGTCTGGACCGGGGCCGAATCAAGGCAGACGCCTCTCTGGATGCGCTCCAGGAACGGTTTGCCGAATGGCGGGTCACCGCCACAGCGGGCAGGCTCCCGACCCGCTTTGAAGAAGATTTCGTGCTCTCGCAGGAGGTGGACAGCCGCCAGGCACACCTGCTTGTGGAGAGGGCTTCGGGCAAGCTGGAAGAATTCAAGACGAGGTACGGCGTGGAGGTGGCCAGTAGCCCGCTCAATCTGGAGAAGATGTTTCCGCTTCTTCTGCGGGAGACCGGGTGATGGGGTTTTACGCGCTCTTCCGGTTGCTCTGGCGTCCCAGGACCATCGTATTGGCACTCCTCATGGGAATATGCATATTTGGGACCGGAGGTGTAGATATACATGCGCTGTTCCATGGAGAGTTCAGAGCAGGGCACCTCAACCTGTTCACCCTGATTTTTTCGGCACTCGTCGGCTTCTTCCTTGTTGGGCTATGTGTGGGCGAGCTTCAGTACAATCTGCTTTCGTGGACGCTTCCCAAGCTCCGTCGTCGACTCATCTCGTCGGTACTCTTCACGGGCATCATCACAGCTTTCCTGATAACCTGGGTTTACGTGCGGGGCGGCGGTTCTGCTCCGTGGGTCCCGATCTTCACATCTGCACTCCTGTGGTACAGTATGGGAATCGTCTCCGCCACTGAGGACGTTCCGAAAGGTTTGCCTCTCAATATCCCTCCGCTTGTGCTCATCCTGGTGGGTTTTTCCATCAATCGAATCGTTGATCTTTACAGTACCCACCCCCTTCTGTGCGTCCTCCTGACAATGCTCGGCGCTTCGCTCTGTCTGCATCATATTTTTGGTGTCGACGCTGTTAGAAAGAAATCGCTTGTCTCCATGAAGGAAGTGATGGCCTTGACGAGAATATCCAGGCGGAAATGGCGACATACAGGTCCGATCACCGGCCTCTTCAACTGGATTCGAGCCGGTGAATATGAAAACTTCGGCTTGAGGCGTGTCGGATGGCCCGCCAGAGCGGTCGTAGCCTCAGGTATAGGAGTGGTTAGTGTGGCGGCCAGTGTCTACCTGATGGAAAGTCACATTCTCGCACCCGAATACCGGCGGGCGATACACGCGTTCATACCCATCTTTCCTGCGATGTGCGCTATCAGTCTCTGCGCAAGCGAATGTTTGTTCCTGCAAAAAGGCTGGCTTTATCCGCTTTCCCGTACCCAGCTGGCAAGACTTGCGTACTGGGGTGGTCTTTTTTACCCCGCCGTTGTTTGTGGGATCCTGTTACTGACTTTTCTTGTTTTGGAGAACCTTATAGAGGTTTATGCAGGATACGACTTTATCCGTCCTCTAACCCTGATATTTATCTTCACCCCTTTCTTCCAGTGGCAGCTCCTGCGTTACGGACCTGGTTCTATAGGTCTTCAGATAATTATTCT
>JAAXHW010000280.1 GCA_012270675.1 Candidatus Latescibacterota bacterium
TGGGGTTGGCGTGGGCCGAGGGCGGGTCGAATCGCGCCGTAGCCGAACCGGTGGGGGTTTCTTGGCCGACCGTGGGCCAAGGATGTAGCCGGTTGCTGAACCCGGGTCGGTCGGGGCTGCACGACCGGCCGCGCGCGGGGCATCCGCGTACGTAGACCGACGACCAAGTGGAGCCGGTGATCCATCGGGCCCTTCGGGAAAAGCCCCCAGCGGCCGACCCTGGGCGCAAGCGTAGGAGGAGGGCCCAGGTGGAAGGGGTCTCCCGCGCCACGGGGCCTCGTGGGTTCCGGTCGTTCGGGGTTAAGCCGCACTTGTCCAAGATTTTCAAAAGGTCCCATGACCCGTAATTTTTCACTAAAATGCGGGCGATCACGGGACGCTATCGGGATCCACCCGATCACGCCTTGGTGCTTGGTGTGGACGAGCAGGGTCCAATCCCGGTCCTGGATCGCCCTCCGCCGGGGCTTCCGCTTGGACGGGGGAAGGGGAAGGGCTTTACGCCTGACTATATCCGGCCTGGCCCCACCCCGCGGTGGGCCGCCCTTAAGGGGCCAACCGGACCCGTCCTCACCCGAGGCCGCCAACGGCCCCGCCCTCCGGAATGTCGGGCCTTCCTGCGCCGGGTAGACCGGGACCCCCCCCCGTGACTTGGACCTGCACCTTATGCTGGACCACGAGGCCACGCCCCAACAGGCTCACGTGAGGAACGGGTTGGCCCAGCGTCCCCGCTACCCGTTACCCTTCCCGCCCCCTCGGCGTCGGGGATCCATCCGGTGGAACGCTTCTTCGGCCTCCTCCCCCCACCAGCGATCCGGCGCGGCCCCTTCCCCAGTGGGCCGCCGCTGATCGGCCGCATTCAGGCCTCTATCCGTCCCCCTAACGCCCACGCGAAACCGTTGGTAGGGGTAGCCACCGCCGAGTCCATCCAAGCGAAACTTGATAGATTAAAACAGCGTATTTGCGAGACATAACACTAGGGGACCCCATTCGCCGGCCAACACCCCGTTCGGACGCACGAAGGAAGCTCGGGGTAGCCGGACGGCGGGGCGCAGGGTAAGGTACCCGGAGCAGGGGGCGTAGTGCACGAAGCCTCTACCACCGACTACGGACCCTCGGATCAACGGAGCTCTAGAGACCCATTTATGGGCCTTGGAAAGCGACGGCCCGCGCACCCGTGAAGCCTTCGAAGGAGCGGCGAGGCGGTGCTGGACTGGACCGGATTTTGGTATTCACGGACCCCAGAATGAAGCCGAAGAAGTCCAGCCTTAAAGAACGCAAGCCGGCATCGGTAGGGGGACCACCTTTCCCCGTCCGAACCCACGTTGTGGATTGAGTGTAAAAGAGGTTGCGCGGATACGGCTCAGGGGCGCCCAAGAAGCCGAAGTAGAGGTTGATAATATCAACTCAACTGTATAACCCCCAAGATTTTGCCATGGACATGGCCCAAAGCTGTGAGGACATTACGGCAGCCATAGGGAAGATTGTGTTGATGCCTGGTGCACTTGGTGGGGCAATACATGCTCCTTCATGGAGCACCACTGTTCCACCCTGAGGGAGATTTCTGCGAGTGATCTCGATGGCAAAGAAGCTTGTCCATTTGGGCCTTATAGGTGCTCTTTCATGAGTACCTACCTGACTACATATGTGGTAGCACAGAATCCGCCCCTTGATCTCAAGTACTTCCAGAAGGCAAAGACGCTCTAGTTCTTTCCGGATACGTTGCTGATAGCAGCGATTGACCACATGGATGTGGATCCGACGGGCCGCGTACTCGTGGTTGATCAACTGGGTAGGCAAGCCTTTTTGTTCGACTCGACGGGCATTCTACAGGCATCACTGGATCCAACCGTCTGCCACCCGGGCTTCACTTTTCATCCACTGACGGCCCGATTTGGGGGCGATAAGTCCATCTTCGTCCAAAACAGCGGAGGTGGCGGTTGGGGATTTCGGTTCACAGCGGAGGGAGATTGCTTGGGCCGCGCTGATCGAGAATATACCGGCCATCGAGAATTTGCTGTCGACCCTTCGGGAATCCTTTATGATATCTCGCATGACCCCCTCGGACTTGACGCAGCGGGTCCTGCGGCGTATGAATCCCACAGGGAAAAAGCCTGAAGTGTTTCCAATACCACCTGCCAAGCTTCCCAATGCTACTAGGAGGGTGGGGGGCGGTGGCCTCATTGCCGATGGGGAACACATCTTTTACGCTTCTGCGGTAGAAGTACAAGTGCTCAAATTTGCCTTGGATGGCACGCTTGATGACCAAATTGTGCTGAAAAACTCGTCGTTTCGCTTTCCGCGTCGGGACCTTCTACCTGCCGCCCCAGCATTTCTAAGTGAATTCTCCAAGTGGGCCCGGGATGTCACGATGATTGAAGGATTTTTCGAATTGACGGGTCAGACTCTCTTTGTTCAGTATCGTGGTAAGAAGGGAGAGGAAGGGTACCAGGTGATCTCCAAAGAAGGCGTAGTGATTGCTGAGGAGATGGGCATCCCTTCGATGCCCAAAATCCTTCATGGAGAATATGGGTTACTCTACCGCGTGATTCATCCACGTCTGGATAGCGAGGGAGAGTTCCCCAATCCATACATTCAGACGTACCGGTTTGTCATGCCCTAGCGCCCCTCAAAAGCCTTACCAAGTGTACTGATAAAGCAGGCTCAGCCCCAGCGCCCCGGCATCGCCGCGCAACTGTGCCAGCATCCACGAAAGCAATGCGTACTCAATGATGAGCTCCTTGTTGCTGTCGGTGACGGCCGCTGCCGGCAAGTTGCCCCACGCAACCGGCCAGCTCACCGAAGCAAACAGGCGCCGGGAAACATATTTGCCGGCCGTCACGGTCACCCCGCGTGAGCCCTCCTGCTGAATTTGTACCACATCCAGGCCGAGTTCAGCTCCGGCCGCCCCGGCCACCAGACTCGCTATCCGACGCTTGGCCAGATCGCCGCCGACCTGCAGGGTGTTGCCGCCAGCCAGCTGGAATGCATTCGCAGCCGGGCGGCCGGTCGCGATGTACGAAATGATGTCCGCCCGGTCGAGCTGAACCGGCTCGCTGCGCAGGTTTAGCACCAAACTGCTGGCATCCTGCAACCGGCCCGAAGCTTCCAGGAGGATAGTCACGGGCACGTCTTGCCGACTTCGATCTGGGATGTTCATCGCCGCCTGCACGTCGAAATAGGGATCTGTCACCGGTCCGGCATACGCAACGCGCCCGTTCCGAATATCAAAGCGGCGCCCAAATTGGCGGATATAGCTGCGCTGTGGTACGACATTCACTGTCCCTACAAGCTCCTGTTCAGCATAGGGTACCTTGATTAAGGCTATCGATCCACTCAGAAGGATGTTCATTTCCGGATTTTGTGCAGAACGCAACCATACGTTGCCTGGAATACCGACCGACAGATCCATGGCCATGGCATCCACGAAGGAATACGTGGTTGTGTCATGCTCCGTCACGCGGATATTGAAATACTGCTCCAGCATGCGCAGATCAGCTTCAGTAAAAGTCACCGGGCCAGGCCCAAGC
>JAAXHW010000281.1 GCA_012270675.1 Candidatus Latescibacterota bacterium
AAGATGGTCTGCCCATAGGAAAATAACCATAAAACCGGAAAAAGAAAAACAAAAATGGAGCCCAACCGTCTTCTTAGAAGTTGTTTTAAAATTCCCGGTGAGTTCCCGAGCGCGAGCGAAAAAGTGGCGGTCAAGGCGGGCGAACCCGCCCGTATCCTGGAGATACGGGTGGATTCGACCAACGCCGACAGGCGCTTTTGCAGCCGCGCGAAGACCGCTGGGAATTGTAAGACAGCTTCTGAGGTCTCCACACAGATGAGGACAACAATGAAACCCGATCTCTCCTTTCTTCTGAGTGTGCATAAATCCTCTGTCCGGCACCTCGCCATCCAGACCGGACTCCTGTACGCCCTCTGCCTGGCACCCTTTTCACCGCTCACGGCCCAGCAGCACCCCTCGGCGTTGCCTCCACCCGAACCGCTCACCTTCAACCCGCCACAGCCCGAAATCGTCACGCTGGAAAACGGCATGGTCCTCTACATCCTGGAGGACAACGAACTTCCCCTCTTCAACGTCAAAGCCTACATCCGCACCGGCGCCATTTACGAGCCGCCCGACAAGGTCGGACTCGCCGACCTCACCGGTCGTGTCATGCGCACCGGGGGCACCCCTACGCGACCGGGGGATCAACTCGACGAAGAACTCGCCTTTATCGCCGGCTCAGTCGAAGTCAACATCGGCCAGTCCCACGGCACGGCCTCCCTCTCCGTACTGGCCAGGCACATCGACACGGGCCTGGACATCTTTGCCGATCTGCTCATGAACCCCACCCTTCCACAGGACAAAATCGACCTGGCCAAACGCCGGACGACCGAAGGCATCCGCCGCCGCAACGACAACCCCCGCGCGGTCGCCTCCCGTGAGTTCTACAAGGTGATCTACGGCAAAGACAGCCCCTGGGGCCGACACGCCACAGTCGAAACCGTGCAAAACATCACCCGGAACGACATGGTCGCCTTCCACAGCAAATACTTCCACCCCAATAACACAATGCTCGCCGTCTCCGGAGACTTTACGTCCGACGACATCGTCGCCAGAATCCGCGAGGCCTTCCAGGGCTGGGAACGCGCGGAGATCGACTTTCTCGAAGTCCCTGGCGTTCGTGACCCCCAACCGGGCGTCTACCATATCGAAAAAGACGTGAACCAGTCCTCCATCTACATCGGCCACCTCGGCATCAACAACCTCAACCCGGATTGGTACGCCATCCGGATCATGAACCGGATCTACGGCGTGGGGACTTTCACCTCTCGCCTCGGCAAAGAGATCCGCAGCGCCCGGGGACTCGCCTATTCGGTTGGCGGCGGCGTTACCCGGGGACCCGCCAGGGGGCCCTTTTATATCTCCTGCCAGACCAAGGCCCAAACCACCGTCGAAGCGATCACTGTCATGCTCGATATCACCCGTAAGATGCGTGAAGGCCCCATCCTGGATGAGGAGTTCGAGTTCTCTAAAAACCGCCTCATCAACTCCGACGTCTTCAACTACGCCTCCAGCTCGGCCATCGTCGATCAGAAGGTCTACTACAAATACTACGGCTTTCCGGACGACTACCTGGAATCCTACATCGTCCGCACCCAGGCCGTCACAAAGGACGACGCCCTCCGGGTCGCGCGGGAATACATGCACCCCGATAAAGTCGCCATCGTCGTCGTAGGCAACGAGAAAAAACTCGACAAACCCCTCTCCACCCTTGGCCCGGTCACCCGCATCGAACTCACGCCCACAGAGGGTAAAACCGAAAACCAATAGGCAGGGAAGCCGCCGAAAACCAAAACGGGGAGAGATGGGCTTCGACCGGGAGGGGCTGGAACAGGCCTCCGGAAAGTTGACGACTCTGCCCGTGTCTACGACCCTGTGGAACACGGCCGTCTACGGGATTTGAGTTGTCACACAGGTCCTTTTTGGTTATCTTTAAGCCCTTATTAATCCAGCACAGACCCTGGATCAGACTCAAAAAGAACAGGCTATGACTCGCAAAAAAGTCAAATTCGTGGCGGGATTCACCGTCATTGTCCTCTGCCTGCTCTACCTCGTCGTGTCCGGCTTCCAGAAATCGGCCATGTACTACTTTACCGTAACCGAACTGGAGGCCCGGCAGGCGGAGTTTGTGGACAGGCGGATCAGGCTCGCCGGAAAAGTCGTCCCCGGCTCCATCCAGACGGACGACCGCACCCTGGCCGTGGCATTCCAAATCTGGGAACCGATCGGTGGTGCCCCGGACGCCTTCTCAGAACCGAGAGCAGTCCGCTACAAAGGCATCGTCCCCGACACCTTCAGAGACGAATCCGATGTCGTTCTGGAGGGCAAGACCGGGGCCGACGGCGTCTTCCACGCCGAAACCCTCCTGGCCAAATGTCCCTCCAAATACGAAGGCCAGAGCTTTGAAGAGATGAAGAAGGAGTACAACAAATAGCATCGCCTTAAGGACTTTCAATGGCCGACCTCGGCAACTTCTTCATCTGGCTTACCCTGATCACGTCCCTCTACGGCGTCGTCGCCGCCGCGCTTGCGGGGCGAACCCGGCGCATAGACCTCACCCTGAGCGCCGAACGTGCGGTCTATGCCAGTTTCGGACTCCTCCTGCTGGCCTTTGCCATTCTCGAATACCTCTTTCTAAACGACCGCTTCGACGTCCACTACGTGGCCACCCACGCCAGCCGCGACCTGCCGACCCCCTACAAATTCACCGCCCTCTGGGCCGGCATGGAGGGCTCCCTCCTCCTCTGGGCCTTTGTCCTCTCCGGATACAGCTTTTTTGCCGTGCGAATGAGCCGGCGGTTTCGGGGGCCCCTGGCCTCGTACGCCACCGCGGTCCTGGCGGCCGTACAGGTCTTCTTTACGGGCCTGATCGCGATCTACGAGAACCCCTTCAAACCGCTCGGATTCACGCCGGCCGACGGACAGGGCATGAACCCGCTCCTGGTCCATCCGTACATGCAGATTCATCCCCCTATGCTCTACCTGGGATACGTCGGCCTTGTGGTCCCCTATGCCTTTGCAATGGCCGCCCTCATCAGCCGGCAACCCAACGAAGACTGGATCCGCACCACAAGACGCTGGACGATTCTCCCCTGGGTCTTCCTGGGCACGGGCCAACTCCTGGGGGGCAAGTGGGCCTACGTGGTCCTCGGCTGGGGCGGCTACTGGG
>JAAXHW010000282.1 GCA_012270675.1 Candidatus Latescibacterota bacterium
CCAGGTCCCCGTCCCCGTCGTAGTCGAACAGGGCGCACCCGCTCCCCATCGACTCGGGCATCCACTTCTGGCCAGAGGCCCCGGTCTCGTGCCGGAAACCGATCCCGGCCGCCTGTGTAAAATCGGAAAACGCAATCGGAGGAGGGCTTCGCCGCTCAGAAACGCGGGCCGAATCCGAAGGAAGCTGGACATACGCGGAAGGATCGACTTCGGGCACCGACGGCTCCCGCTCGCAGGCGGACAGCATGCAGCAGGCAGACAGAAAAAGAATGGCGCAGCGAAGACAACCCGGCGCAATCATCCACCCCCTCCCATCTCCGGCCGCCCTGCCTTCGGGACCTGGACCCCGATCTGGTGGATGTGGATCTTCTGGGCCTCACGCTCGTCCTCCGGGTGGTCCAGAAGGTAGGCCTGCGTCACCTCCCTGGCCGACTCGTCGATCTGGTATTTCAGGTACGCCTTCTCCGCAGCGGCAGCCTCCCGCCGGCGTCCCAACGCCAACAGCGTCAGCATCCGGTGGTAGTGCGCGGCCCGATCCTCCGGATCGATCGCCAGCGCCCTGTCCAGGGCCTGCAGCGCCCCCTCAAACTGGCCGTTCAGATAACGCACACGGCCCAGGTTGCGCCAGGCCGCCCGGTCCTCGGGAAAGTCCTGAAGGAGGCGTGCATAAGCGGCCGCTGCTTCGTCGTACCGACCCTCCTCCTGAAGGACCACGCCCCAGACCCACGCGGTCTGCGCGTTGCCCGGGGCGATCGCCTCGCACTTCTGGAGGTACCCATAGGCCACCTTCAGGTCCCCGTCCTGAACCGCGGCTCTCGCCAGGTTGCGATACCCGTCAATCCGTTCGGGCGCAGCGTCCACAACCTTCTGGAACGCCCACGTTGACGCGCGGGTCTCCCCCTGCAGCATCAGCCCGATGCCGTAGTCGTTGAACCGCACCCAATCCTCGGCAACCGGGCCGACCTCACCCGCCGCCCGCTCCCCTGCTCCGGAAGCCAGCACGGGCAGGCGCAGCTCATCCGCCGCGATCTCCGTAATCGGCAGATCCGGGACTGCGTCAAACGCCCGAAAGCCGGCCGGGTTGGCGCGATACGCGAACTCGGTATATGCCCGGTCAAACTTACGCCACAGCAGGCGCGCCCGGAGGGTCAGCGTCCGTCCCGCCTGGCCTTCGGGCACCCGGAAGCGATAGCGGGCCACATCCGCTGTACCGGGGCCGATCACGTTGACGTAGACAGCCGTATGAATGTCCTGGGCGTTGCGCCGACGAATCGGTTCGCTGTGTCGATCCAGAATCAGCGCCCTGTAGAAATGCGCCCCCGCATCCACATACCCGTCCTCCCGGACAAACCCGCTCACCCCCACGGGCCGCCCCGCCTCGTCCAGCAGCGCAACCTCCAGCCACCCCTCGTTGGAATCGTTCGTCCCACCCGGAAACGTGTGGCCCACCCCCTGGTTGCGCACCACCACCTCCACCTGCACCTCCTCACCCGCCACAAGCGGAGGGACCACGCGGTCGAGCGGGGCGATGGGCACCTCGAAACCAGGCCCCCGCCTCAGGGCGAAAACGTCCACACGCAGCTTCTCGTCCCTCAAAAAGGCCTCGATCCGCCGGATCGTCTCTTCGTCTCCCCGAACGTAGGGCAGGGCGGTATTGACAGCGGTGAACCGGTGAGACCGGACGTACCCACTCTTGGCCGAAACGTCTCCCAGGACCGCCTTTTCAGGCGGCATGTGGCAGTCCTGACAGACCCGTTTTTCGGGCGGAAGGTAAAACGTGCGCGAGGCGTTGTGTGACACCCCGCTGTCGTGCCAGGCATCGAACTCGTTCTGTCCCCGAAGCCAGCGGTAATCGTTCACCGGCACATCCAGCCCCACCTTGTGACAGGTCGCGCAGTACTCGGCCGTCCGGAAAAACGGCTTCAACATCTGCCGTTTGTGCACCGTCGGCTTGGCCTTCACCGCAGCATCGTGGAGCACCCTCCCGATGCCGGACTTCGCATCCGGAAAGAGATAGGGGTCCTCCTGCGCGTCCGCGATATTGTAGTTCCCGTTGCCGGTCCGGTTGTGGATCTGATCCATCGCGTGACAGGCCAGACAGGTCAGCCCGGCCTGCGCTGTGGGCGACGTCCGGTCAATCTCCTCCGACATCATCCCCGCCAGCATCAGCGCCGGATCGTGGCAGCCGCTGCACCACTTCGACTTCTCGTTTCCCACGGCCCGGCGCATATCGTTCACCGTCGCTTCGTAGAAGGGATTGTTGAACGAGGCGAACCGGTGCGCCGAGACCGCCCACTGGGCGACGATGTCCGCGTGACACCGCTCGCAGGTCTCAGCCCCGATCTTTTCATGCACGACAAACCCGTAGCGCTCCAGATCCGGCTTCAGCGCCTCCGGACGGGACACGTCCCCCCGCGTAATAATCCGCGAAGGGAGGAAATCTCCCGTCGTCGTCGTGGCCGCCGAAGGGAAGAAAGGGCTTTCCGGGGGCACATGCCCGGCAGCCACAAATCCGGCTTCGTCAACATAGCCCTCCAGGCTGCGGCCCTTTGCCCCCGGTCCGGTGTGCTTGCCCGCCGCAATCGCCCGTACTGCCTCTTCTGTCAGGCGGTCCTCCCGATAGGTCACCCCGTGCAGCAACACGAGCAGCCCCGCCAACCCCACCGTGGCGCCGATCCCCACCCGGCAGGCTCGCCGCGTCGGCTTCCAGACCGACGCCCGCCGATGGGCAAGGTAGAGCGCCGGCACCAGAGCCGCGCAGATTACGTGCGCCCAGAACGCCCAGCGGTTGTCCCGGCTGTTGGCCTCCGTCAAAATAAAAAGCCCGGACACGGCCAGCGCCAGGCCAAGCGTCAACACCAGAAGGCCTGAGAAAAGCGCGGCCCGATTGCGGCGCCGGATCCAGACCCGTGTGAGGTGCCACAGGGCAAAAACGATTGCGATCCCCGCAAGCGCCAGACCCACGCCGGTATGCGAGAGCACCATCGCCTGGTAGAGCCTGGGCAGCGAGGTCTCCGTCAATGTGAAAATACGCAGATCGAACCAGTCGGCCAGCCGGAAACACAGGAGATAGAGCGTATCTGCCAGCATGAAGATCCCGACCGCGACGACGACCTTCAGAAGTCGCCGCTGAGCGTCCGTCAATCTGCTCATGGACATTGGCTCCCACCCTCCCGGCTCAAAATTCGCCGTTCGCGGCAACGCCCGGCCTCATCCCTCAAACCATACCGGGCTGCTCCAGGCCATCTGCCCGTTCTCCTGCGTCACCCGCACGTAATAACAGGCCCCCCTGTCGTCGCCGCGATGCCGGTATTCTCCCAACAGCGTGTAAAGCGCTTTCGGCACCGCCCGGTGGACCTTCACCCACCCCGGCACCTTCCCCATCCCGAACCCCTGGCTCCCCTCCAGCAACTCGCCGATGGTAAACGCGCGTTTCCGGTCTGAAAAGGTGTTGGCAATCGACCAGTCCAGATACGTTGCAAAAAGACTCTGCCGGGTCTGGCAGTGCAGGCCGACCTCGATCCGGGTCGCCTCGCTGCCCTGTACCTCAACACAAAGCGCATCGTTGGCCGAATGGACCGGAAACGTATTTCGGGATGTGAACATCCCTCCCCGTGAAGTATGCGACTGCCAGCGGCAGCCGGCGCCATCCTGCGCCAGGATGCGCTTGCGCCGGTGCTCGTCAAATGGGTCCGAGGAAAAACAGGGCATAACCTGGCGTATCTCCCCGCCCTCGACCGCCAGCGTACCCTCCCAGTCAAAAATCGGAAACCCCTTCATCGGCCCCCACCCCCATTCCAGCCGCAGCCGGTAGGTCTGCTCGCCTCCGGTCGCTCCCGACGCATACTCCGGCGTCTGTGCAAGCACCGGCACATTATTCCGGACCAGCTCCACCAGCTTGATAAAATCCCATCCCTCAACCTCAAACCTCAGGTCCTGTGCAGCCCCCCCCTCCACGATGCTCCCCATGCCGGACTCCCCCACGTTCAGGTCCACGTCGATCCGGTCTCCGGTCACCGCAATCGTCCGCCGGTTCAGAATCCCATCGAAAATCGCCTCCCGCGTATTGGCCCTGGCCCGAACCCCGGTCAGCCCGAAACCGTAACCGCCGGGGTACCCGTCGTGGTTGTCGGTACCCGCGGTAAACCCGAACCGTCTGCCTGAGGCCAGGCCGTGCTGGGCGGTGAACCGCGCGGGCCCCGGCCCCCCGCTGTGCCCCAGCATCGGAAACGGCCCGATGTCCCGCTCCGAACAGCCGTGCTCCGAGAAGATCTCAACAACCGGTGAGAGCGCCTCGTCAAACAGCTCCCAGTCCACACCGTTCACATAGGCGGTATGGTGCGGCACCAGGATCGCCCGCTTCGACCTGTAATACGCCTGTAGCTCGGCCAGGCTCTTCGCAAAGTGCAGCGGCTGACCGTCCTCACAGCAGACCACATGCACGTGCCCCCACGCGTGGGAATGCCACTCGTACGCCAGAAATGACGTAAACCTGCCCGGATCGTTGTTTTCAGCCGCGGCCCTCTGGATATCCTCCCAGTGTGCATTGACAATATCATAGCCCCCGGGCGCGCTGCCGTCTGCGAACTGCGCGTGTGGCGTAAACGCATAAAAATCCAGGTGCGACCGTGCAATATCGTAGCTGCGTGCCAGGCTGCCGATGCCGTAACCCAGCTCGTTGTGGTTGTGGATATCCCCCCAGTACAGACCATCCCTGGACACATCTGCCTCCCATACGCATTGAAGTTGAATGTTCTAAGACGCCTGTTCCGCCGCCGCCATCACCTCCAACCAGTCCAGGTGACTCCTGGCCACCGACGCGGGATTCGTCCTGCTGCGGGCGTTGAACTGGGGATGCGCCAGGACCTCCGGCCCGAGGCTCACCGAACGAAACGTAATACCCCGCTCCGAAGGCGAACCGAAATCTGCTTCGGACGGGGTCTGGGTCGCAATCCGCTCCTGCCGGGGTGAAGCCATTGAATATGCAACCCCTCTCAATCTTCAATCTTCAATCCGCAATCCTCACACCCCCACCTCCGCCCCGCGGTAGGGCGCACATCCTTCCAGGCGACGTTCCCAGTCGCTCTGTCCGGGCTCGGGCACCCCGAACAGCTGCCGGCGGTTGTGCGACGCCATCACCAGCTCCTGCACGTGCGGCGACAGATCGCTGAATTCAAACTGCGTCTTCATCCACGAATGAATATAGGAATATTCCAGCACCTTGCGCGGCCGGTCGCTCCTGTTGTGAAACCGGGCGTGCCAGGTATACCCGTTCATCAACACCGCGTCTCCCGCCCTGACAACCATCTTCACGTGGTGCGGCATCTCTTCGTGGTCCGAAATATCGGGAAGTGGCTGCCCGATCTCGTAGCGGTGGCTGCCCGGCACACAGGCCAGGCACGCACCGTCTTTCGTCACATCTTCCAGGTACGTAAAAAGCTTCGTCATAAGAATCGACCCGGGCATGTACACGCCCAGAATTTCCGACAGGTCGCAGTGCCACCCCGAGCCCGAATCCGTATGGGGTCTGATCACACCACCCTGGGCGTAACGAAGCTGAACATCGTCGCCCACAATGGCCCGCACAACGGGGAACAGGACCGGATGGTCCACCATATCCACGAAAACATCGTCCTGGTTCAGCAGGTCCCTCAGCGCGCCCGCCTCTGCCGCCTGCTCAAACGCCGCCCGCACCCGCGCCAGCTCATCCGGAGCCAGCGCATTCCGGATCACAACGTAGCCCTGTGCGTCATACGCCTGCCCGGCCTGTTCCGGTGTCATCCGTCTTACCCTCCATTCATCTATTCGGCACAACGCCCTTGCCCACGACCTTCAACCCGGAAAAGTGGCGCTCCGGAAGACCTGTGGAGGGCGTGTATCCTTCCACCTTACGCCCCCAGTACCCCCTGGCATCCCTGTGAGAAATCACAAGGCCGAACAACTGGGCCAGATTGTGCGTCGAAGACGCCACCTTCACCGCGTGCGCCGACAGCTCCGGCAGGGCCTGGCGCATCCAGCAGTGGACGTAGGCATACGCCAGAAACCGCTGCGGCGTCTCGCTCCGGTTTCGAGTCCGCGCCTGCCAGAGATTGCCGTGCAACACCACCGCCGTCCCCGCCTTCACCCGCAGCGCAACGTGGTGGGGCATCTCCTCGATACGGGCAATCTCCGGAAAGCCGAGGCCCGGTTTGAAGCGGTGGCTGCCCGGCACCACCGAAACGCAGGCCCCGTCCTCTGCCACATCGTCCAGGTGGAAAACCACCTGCACACAGACCGTGGACGCCGGATGGTCGACGCCCAGCATCCCCGCCACCTCCCGGTGCCACCCCTTCCCGGCACCCCCGGGGGCGATGGTCATCCCCTGGAGGGCCCGGAGCTGAACATCGTCTCCCAAAATGCGGTGCACCACGGGAAAGACCGTCGGGTGCTCGGCAAGGCGGACAAAGACATCGTCCCGGTTCGGCAGGTCCCCAAGCCCCCCATCCCCCGCCGCCCGGTCAAACACCGCCCGCACCCGCGCCAGCTCATCCGGCGCAAAGGCCCCTTCCACCACCAGGTAGCCCTGCGTCCCGTACACAACCTTCTGTTCTTCCGTCACAACCGCCTCCCTTAATCAAGGCGCAAGCGCCTCTTCTCCCAGGTGCTCCCTCAGCCACGTCCGCAACGGCACGTCCTCTTCTCTTGGCGACGTATACCCCATCCCGCCCGTAACGGTCGCGCCCAGCAGCTGCTGCCGGACCGGATTGCAACGCGCCATATAGTGCTCTACCGTCATATCGTCTCTGGGACGAAGCCACCGATAGCTGTACCCGTAGAACAGCACCTTCCGCGTGACCGTCGAACCATTGTGGCCGGCCGCGTGCCAGAGGCGCCGGTCGAAAAACACCGCCGTGCCGGGCGCCACCAGGATCGGCATCGTCCCCTCGGGGTCTGAAACCCCATCGTCGGGGAACACCAGCCTGTCCTGCCTGTGACTTCCGGGCACCACGGTGAAATTCCCCCGTCCCGGTTCTGTCAAATCCGTCAAAAAGAAGCCCACCTTGAGGGAGACCCGGGGCTTCGGTTCGCTTTCCAGCTCAATATTCAACCGTCCGCTGTCCTGGTGCCACCCCAACCTCTGCCTCGCCGCCGGCTCCGGATGCGGAGGCGTCACGATCAGGTGGGAGTGATAAAGCTGGATGTTCCACCCCAGGATATCCCACACTTTCGGAAACGTCCTGGGCCAGTCGATCAGCTCCAGGAAACGCTCGTCCTTCCCCACAAAATCCAGCAGATTCAGCCGACCGCCGAGCTTCAACCCCTCTTTGGCCACGCAGTAATCGTAAAGCCGGTCCACCAGCCCGTTCAACGCCTCGACCATCTGCGGCGGCAGGGCGTCCTCCACCATAAAAAAACCGTCCCGCTCGAACTTGAGGCGTTCCTCCTCTGTCAGGCAGTAATCCAGACAGGCAGCGTCCATAACCCCTCTCCTGAGTTAGCCATCCCCCTGATACACGGCAAAAATACATACCGAAAGAAATAATGCATCCTTCCCGTAGTGTCAAGCGAAAAACCCGTGGCGTCTCCCCCACCTTACGCTGCGGGGGGGAAGGGGCTTTTCCGCGCAGATCCCGACCCTCCTGCGGTTCAAACAGCCCGCTTAAACGAGGCAGCCACCCGGTATTCGCATCGGGCGTATATTGTGGAGAATTGAGCTCCAACAGCGTATGCACTCAGGATCAGGCGTCAAACTCCGACACCTGCACCGGCTCGCCCCGCTCCGCGCTCTGTTTGGCCGCCTCGATCGCCGCCATCGAATGGCGCACCGACCGGCCGTTTGCATCCGGCTCACGCCCCTCCAGACAGCAGGCTGCAAACTCCCGGACCTGGTTCCGCATCCCCTCCCCGGGCCCGTCAACGGGCACCTCTTCTCCGTTCAACAGGAGCTTGCTGTGGGTGAACATCATGGACCCTTCGCTGCCGATAATATACTGATCGTGGCCGCCGGTGTGACACACCACCGATTGGGACAGCACGCTTACCGCCCCGTTTTCATGGTTCATCACAGCCGTATACGAATCCTTCTGTCCGCGGTACCGTTCGGTACTCTCGTTCCCCTGCGCATAGACCCGGACGATCGGCGAATCCAGGTACCAGTGCAGGATATCGTATTCGTGGGGGCCAAAGCAGTAGAGCACACAGTTTCCGCCAATCTCCAGGTCCATATACCAGTGCCGCGCCTGCCCTTTCGGCGGGGCCGGATTGAAATTGCCCAGCCGCCGCCGGAGCAGGTGTCCCACCTCGCCGATGGCCCCCCCGGCGATCATCCCCTTCACCTTGCGGCTCACCGGGTAATGCCGCATCACCTGGCCCACCATCAGAATCCGGTTTGCCCTGTCGCAGGCCGCAATCATCCGGTCGCACGCCTCAACCGTCAGCGCCATCGGCTTCTCCACCAGCACATGCTTTCCCGCCTCCGCCGCAGCCACCACCTGATCGCCGTGCTGGTTGTGGGGCGTACACACGATCACCCCCTCCACCTCCGAATCCGCCAGCAGGGCATCCAGGTCCGTATAGGCCCTGGCCCCATGCGCTCCCGCGGCCGACCCGGCCCGCCCGGCGTCGATATCCATCACCCCGGCCACCCGAATATTGTCATTCTGCGCAATCGCGTTCATGTGCGACCGGGCAATCCCCCCCGCGCCGATCATGCCCACAGACAGTACATCGCTCATCTCCGGTCTCCTCATCAAATGGTCGACAACAGACAGCCCTCTGGCGTCTCATGCCAGCGGCAGATGCTCCAAAAACCAGGCCAGCACGCGCCGGGCGCAGTCCCGCCGGTTTTTCTTCTTTCTGAACCCGTGTCCCTCCCCCGGATAGACCACCAGCCCCACCGGAATCCTCCGATCCTCCAGGGCGCGGTAGGCCACCACAGACTGCGAAAGCGTACAGATCGGGTCCCGGTCGCCGTGAAGCATCAGCAGCGGCGCCTGGATTGACCCCAAGTGGGGAAACACATCGCTCCTCCGGGCCTTCTTCGTAGGGGGCCACGAAAGGGGGGCGATATATTCCGTCTCGTAC
Organism: Candidatus Latescibacterota bacterium; assembly: GCA_012270675.1. GTDB lineage: Bacteria > Latescibacterota > UBA2968 > UBA2968 > JAAXHW01. Next base: position 9,064 of record JAAXHW010000282.1, read on the forward strand.
GTAAAATCCCCTGTCTCCAAAGTCATCCAGCGGTTGTCCAAAAACCCGAACAGCGCCACGCCCGCCACAAACCGATCGGTCACCGCCAGAGCGCGCAGCGTCATATACCCCCCATAAGATCCGCCGAAAATCCCCACCCGGTCAATAGACGCCTGCCCGGCTTCGACCAGGTGATTGACCCCCGACAGAATATCCTCCAGGTCCGCCTCGCCCTGGCAGCCGATATTGCCCTGTGCAAATGCGTCTCCAAACCCCAGGGAGCCCCGAAACGCCGGGTTGAACACCCGGTAGCCCGCCCGCAGCAGGTGCCGGTGGCGCACCGCATGGCTGCGCAGCGCCTCCACCGTCGAGGCCGGTCCACCGTGGGCCGACACCAGCAGCGGTGCGCCCCGGGGCGTTCCCTCCGCCCCGTACACAACCCCTTCAACGACCAGCCCGTCCGGGGCGGTCCACTGCACGGAGGCGATTTGCAGATCCTCATATTTTTCAGTCTGCGGAAGCGGCACGCACCGATCTCCCGTCCGGATCGCCGGAAACGCCTCCGGTCCTTCGGTTTCAAAGACCGCCGTCCCGTCGGCCAGCCAGGCCACCGGCGACGTGGCGGGCCGGTCCTCAAACGCCGTCCCCGCCGACCCATCCAGCACCACCACTCCGGTCACCACCTCCAGGCCTTCCACCGCCGTCATCCAGACCCGGTCCCCCGCCATCCCCCAACCGAAATCTTTGATACACCGGCCGCCCCCTGTCAGATTGCGCCGACCCTTTCCATCCCACCCCATCCACCAGAGGTCCGTATGGGTCGTAATCGGCCGTCTGATCTGGTGGTTCGCCTGATAAATCACCCCCGACCCGTCCGGCGCCACCAGCGCTCTCCCGACCCGGCCGGCCCCCTCCGTCAGCCTCCGGACCTTGCCCTCCCCCAGATCGAACCCGCAGAACTCGCCCCGCTGCGCTTCCTCCGGCACCTCATTGACCGGCTCGGTCCACACCATCCGCCGACCGTCCCGCGACATGCTCAATCCACCGCATCCCCAGGGCGCCTCCGCCAGATCGACCCACCCTGCGGTGGGCGCATACCGGCACAGCGTCACGGTTTCCCGGGGCCGTGGATAGAACCTGGGCGCATCCGGGTCGGGCGCCTCCCGGCGGTCCACCAGCGCGCCCACAATCAGGCCGCCTGCTCCCCACGCGACATCCAGGGAAACCAGTCCCTCCGGCAGATCGACCAGCCTTCCCTTCCGGCCGTCCGGTTGCAGCCGCCACAGCGCCCCTCCCGACTGCACGATCGCCCCCTCCGGCCCGGCGGGCCAGACTTCCTCCACCCCATCGAACCCTCCAATGCGCCAGAGCCGTTTCCCCCCCGGCTTCAACAGCCGAAGCGCCCCGTCCGCTTTGCCGCTCAGGGCCACCAGCAGCGCTCCGCCCCCCATCGGCACAATCCGCTCCACGCGGCACAGGTCCAGGTCCGGATCGGTCAGCCGGTCCAGACGGGGCGGCAGTTCGACCTCCGGAGACAGCACATGTAGACCCATAACATCCTCACGATCGGCCAGATCTCAAAAAAGAACTTGAAGCGCAGAAAAAATCGGAGTAAGCGCTCGATCCGGGCTCGGATCGCTCACCGCCTCCGGGTTCTGTATTCCTCAACAAACGCCTCGTCCAGATCCAGGCCCAGGCCGGGCCGGTCGGACATCCGGACCTGTCCATCCACAATCTGAAAGGCGGGATCGTAGAGCCGGCTCCAGATCTGGTACGGCTCGGTGTGGGGACACGCCGACACCATCAGCCCGTTGGGCACGGCGGCCAGCAGGTGACAGTTGATCTCCGGATAGGAGGCCCCGTGAGGCGCAATATGGACCTGGTGGGCCTCGGCGAGCGCCGCAAACCGCATCAGGCCCGTGAACCCGCCCCCGCCCAGGATATCGGTCTGCACCACCTGCAGTCCCCCCTCCACAATAAGCTGCCGGATGCCGGAAAGCGTGGGCTCCCCTTCTCCTCCGGCCACCAGCGCACGGGTCGCCTCCCGGACCATCCGCATAAACCGCAACTCGTCGTCGGCCCGCACCGGCTCTTCGATCCAGTAGAGATCGTAGGGTTCGAACTTCCGGGCCATCTCCGCCGCAAGCCGGCCGTGCCACATCCGGTGGATGTCGACCATCAACTTCCGGTCCGGCCCCAGCATCTCCCGGGAAAGCCGCACCTTCTCAAGCGCCAGGTCCGGGTCCGGATTGGCCAGGTGAAATTTAACCGCACCAAACCCCAGCCCTGCGTGCTTCCGCACGAGCTTGAGCATCTCCTCGGCCGTCAATTCGGTATAACCGATGCCGTCAGCATAGGCGGGCACCCGGCTGCGGTACCCCCCCAGAAGCCGCCAGACCGGCTCGCCGCATCCCTTGCCCAGAAGATCCCACAGGGCCACATCAAGCGCCCCAATCGTGCCCATCGCGGATCGCCCCGGCCCCCCAAATCCCCAGGCCGCGTCGTACATACGCTGCCAGAGCCGGGCCGTACGCCGGGGGTCTTCCCCCACCAGGAGAGGGGCAAATACCTGTTCAATCAGCCCGGGACTGCCCCCCCGGCCGATGCCGAAAAGGCCGTTGTCCGCATAGACGCGGTGCAGGGGAAAGGTGCGGGTCTTGCCCTGCTCAGGGGGCCCCCAGGGGATGTCCAGCGTAACCGTCTCGATCCGGTCGATGCGCATGGCCGGCCTCCTTTGAATGTGCACAAGTAGATGGAAGAGAAATCGGAGAAAAACCAGGGAAAGAACGGAGGGGCAAAACGGCGGAAAAACATAAGAAGCTGTTTTAAAATTCCTGGTGAGTTCCCGAGCGCGAGCGAAAACGTGGTGGTCAAGGCGGGAGAACCCGCCCGTATC
>JAAXHW010000283.1 GCA_012270675.1 Candidatus Latescibacterota bacterium
GAAGGGGTCCGCTATCCGCCCCCGCCCGACTACGGGGCGGCTTTGAGACCGCCAAGGCCCCCACACTGGACATATAAACCGGCCTCGGTTCTCAGACACCGTGGAATCCTCCGTGGCCTCGCCCTAGCAGCCTGGAGAGGGGGACTTCGACGGGGGCATAGTCTCGTCATTCCAAATTTCGATATTTTCGGTGCTCCATAGCCGGCCGGCTTCATCCGCTACCGACGCTTCGCGGGGCACCTCGCGATGACACCCGCACGGCTCGCGGCCGGAGGGGGGAGCTAACCCTTCTCCTGACGGGACTTGCACCCGATGTCCAGCACCAGTTAGCCTGGCGCACATACTGTAAACTTCAGTCTCCAACCGACGGGGGCGGTGATGGGAGGCGATTCGAGGTCGGATCCGGGCGTGGGCCCGTTCCGCGACGGCCTTGGGCGTCCCAGGCTGGCGCCAGCAGGCGGATCGCACCCGGAAGGTATACCCAGCGTACAACCGGGGCGGACGGCGCCGCGCTACCGGCCTAATCCGAACGGGGGGAAGACGTACCGGCGGCGGGGCCAGGAAAACGCGGACCCGGGCCCGGGCCCGGTTGGGTGCCCTAGTCGAAGGGGAGGTCTCGGCCTAGGTACTGGCCGAGATGCTATGACGGGTCGTAGGGGATCGGTGGGGGGATCAACTCCGGTGCCGCCTTCGGGCGAGCGAGCAGATTCCCCACCAAGAGCAGGGGGTGTTCGATCCCCCAGCTGCCCCCGCGTGGGATCCGCCAAGGGAAGGCGGGCGTCTGGGCCGAGCGGGGGCTTCCGGTGGTGCGGGTGGAGGAGGAGCCCCCGTTCCTCCGGGCGTATCCCATTCTGTGGGAGGGATCGGACGTAGACGGGAGGCCGCGGATCGACGCGGGGCCGGCGGCGTCTCCAGCGTTCCATACGGGCCGTTTGGACCGGGGCTTCCCCCGGGAGCAGCATCGCCCAACGCGGGACACGCGGCGGTCGCCTCCCGCCCTGGAGTCGGGTCGGGCCCATTTGGGACTTCGGGGCAGGGCCGGGAACGGGAGAAGCGCCCGGAGCCCTTCGCGCGGAGGGGGAGCCGGTCGGTACGGGCCGTCCATGGGCCCCGGCTCGGCCGTCGGGGACGCCATCCGGAACGCACGCGAAACCAACGGTGACGAAGGCGCGCGGCGTAGACCGGCGATCTCCTCGCCGAACGGCTTCCATCCCAAGGCCCCACCCCGGGCGCCCGGGACCCGTACGCCCCGCGACTACGAATCCCGCCCCCGCGAGCCCCCAACGGCCGGCGCTCGCCGGCCCGAGACACCCGCTCGACCGAACCACCCTGAAACGAGCGGCTCACCAATGTGAAAAACGACCGTAACTTCGAACTCGCCCCATGAAAATCAGGGTTTTCGGCCAACCACTAAGTAACGTTCTATCAACAACTTCTGTCACCTCACTGGATGTCCTCGAACCTAACTGGATGGTGCGATATAGGCCACCCCGGCTGTGCTCGACTTTTCGGGCTCAACCGAGCCTTTTTGTGCCGGTCCATTCGGGTCTTCCCTCGACTGTTGACCGTTTGATATCCAATAGCCTCGGTCATGAGGCTCTGGTGAACAACCTGCTGAAAGATCACAGCCAAGCACGGAATCCTGTGCTTCCGTTGCTGGTTCGACGGCCTGCCACTGCTTTTCTACTCATGAAGGTTTCGCTGAAGCGTCTGGACGATAAATATCACTTTCTCGGCACAAACGCCGCCGGCAACACACTGCACTTGGATACAGGACCAGAGGAAGGCGGCAGCGGTCAGGGCGTCGGCCCCATGCAAGCCGTCATCATGGCCCTCGGCGGGTGCAGCGGTATTGATATCGTGTCCATCCTAAAGAAGCAGCGCGAGGATTTGGCCGCTTTCGACACCGAAATCACATACGAGCGTGCAGAAAACGAAACTCCAGCCCTCTTTACACGCATTCACGTGCATTATATCTTCTCAGGGGACCTTAACCCGGACAAGGTGCGACGTGCCGTGGATTTGAGCATCAACAAATACTGCTCGGTGGCACGGATTCTGGAAAAAACTGCCCCGATTACCGTAACATGGTCGATTAATGGCCAAGACTTTGCACTGACCCCCAACTCGTAACCCGTAACTCCTGCATCATGACCACCCGACACGCTGATGCCATCTGGGAAGGTGACCTTCGCTCCGGACACGGTAATATGAAAGCCCCTCGTGGCAACTTTGAAACACCGTTTTCCTTTGCTTCACGGTTTGAAGATGATGATCTCACCAGCCCCGAGGATCTGGTAGCTGCCGCACAGGCCGGTTGCTTTGCCATGGCACTGTCACACGGATTGACATCCGGAGGGCATACGCCCACGCGCGTAGAAGCCAAAGCCTCGGTCCACTTCGGTCCGGACCCTGCAGGCGGCTTTCATATTTCAGAAATTGCGCTCGTAGTCCGTGCCACCGTGCCGGGAATCGATAATGAAGCGTTTCAGGCGGCCGCAGAAGAGACCAAAACCGGCTGTCCTATTTCCAAGCTTTTCACCGGCACGACCATAAAGTTGGACGCGCAGCTTGTCGACGCGGATCAGTAATACCACTGAAGTGAAGCGAACACCGCGTGCCGCTGAATCCCGAATTCCGTATCACTGCGTCCGGCAAAGAAGTATACATTTGCGGTAAGCTCCAGTCCTTGTGTCAAGGACGTTGTCACGGCCGGACCACACAGCGCGCTACCATCACTCAGGTTGATGAGGCCGTATACGGAGACCGCCACCAACGGACTGAGCGGGGATGCCAGAGAGCCAGCCGCATACCATCGCTCGCTGCCAAAAGCTTCTCCCGCAGCTAGTCCACCCTTGCCGTTGAAATACACCTCGACCAAACTGTAGATGCCCCGCGCAAAGGTGTAGTCCGCGTTCAATATCGCTCGTACATAGGGCTCGTCATTCGATGGGTGAACCAAGGCAGTTTCGCCCCGCAAGCCACCACCCCCCAAGTAGCCTGCAAAGTCTCCTCCGATGGCGTACCGATCCCCAAAGTGCCCGGCCATCAGACTCACATCATACTCACGCACGTTGGTTCCAGCGCGCGCAGCATAGCTGGGGTCCCCGAAGCGTTCCGGGGCTGCAATGACCACTTCCACCTGCGATGTCGGACCCAGAGACAGCGTGCCATGCAACGCATCCACTCCAGCCCGCTCACCAAGTTCGATAGCACCCGGGTTGAATGGATTGAGCAGATCTGTGGGGTTCCAGGCATAGCCTGTGCCCCATGCCATTCGTTGCCGCCCAAGGGTAACTCGCGCCCGGCTCCATCCCAACGTTACAAAAGCGCGAAAAAGACGCTGTCTCAGTTCGACCGATTCATTACGAGCCAACGTCCAGTCCAAATTGAGGGGGCGTGTTTCGGCGGAGTCCCGGGCAAGCTTGTATTCGTCCGTACGCAACAGGCTGCCGGCCCAAAACTCTGTGTCTAGCCAAGCTTCCACACTAACGTGACCTCCGAGCCGCTGCCTTACCTGCGCCCGCATACGGGTCAGATTAAACGTGATGGGTGTGCCACTGCCCGGAAGCGCGCTGCGTATTACAAGACCCTTTGCATAGCCCTGTATGCTCGTGGCCTGTGCGTGTGTATCCATCGGCACGGCACCAATCCAAATGGCAAAGA
>JAAXHW010000284.1 GCA_012270675.1 Candidatus Latescibacterota bacterium
ACCACGGCGTTGGGCATCCCCCGGTCTATGGACCCGTCATACTCGAACACCAGCAAGTCGTCGGGGTGATAGACAACGTTGGTGGAGCCGACGATCTGTTGCAGCCGGCCGATAAATTGCGATACGCCGTAGGCGGAAATCCCGCCTCGGCGCGCAGGGTTTGCGTCAATGGAATTCACCATTCCAGGACCTGCCGCCGGGATTGTTCAAGGGTCGGTGCCTTGAGCGAGTGCCGCTTCCTGAGATTCACTGGGGCAACACCCAGGGCCAATGCACTGCATCCCCACGATTGATGATAGCCCCTACCCCAACACTAGGCAAGCAAGACAAACTGACAGCTAACGTCTCCCGAAGGCGCGGACGGGACTCGCGCACCCGCTCAGAGGGCCACAGCAGCCGGGATTCCGTTCAGGGCAAACGCATTCTAAATTAAGGAGGCTTTGTAAACCGTCTTTCCCCCGAAGCATGTCCCCGCGCCGGTGGGGACGGGGAATGGCGAGTGTGCGGGATGTCGGTCCAATTAGAATGCGGTAGCCCTGATTCTAGACGCTCTTGACACCGCTCCCTGCGCTGTCCTATCCTTTTCTCAGAAAATCGAATATCCGCAAAGGCTGTGAAGGGGAGTAGTAAGCTTCCAGCGGGGCAACAAGCGAGCCGGGTATGGTGAAAGCCGGCGCCCAGGGCAGAAGTGCGAATGGACCCCGGAGCCGCAGGCCGATCCCCCACGCGGGCTAGGCTGAGCCGGTCAGGGCGCCGTTAGAGGCCCGCGGCACGGGACTGAACTTTAGCAGCACAGCGCCAGCTAAAGCTGACAGTAGGTCCCCCGCCGGTTGAGATTCCGGAACTGGCTTTCTTTGCCAGGGCAGCAGAGCGCAAGCCTGGTGAGCCAGCGCCGGAGAAAAAGGGTGGCAACACGATGCAGACTCGTCCCTTGGAGGACGGGTCTTTTTGTTTGGGAATCTATTCTTACTAACGTGGGGCAGTATGTATTACCCAACGCTGGAGCAGGTCAAGACACGGGCCCGGGAAGGCAACCTGGTACCGGTCTACCGTTCGATCCACGCCGATCTCGAAACGCCGGTTTCGGCCTACCTGAAGGTGGCGCGCGGTCCCCATTCCTATCTGTTGGAAAGCGTTGAGGGCGGAGAGCGGCTGGGCCGTTACAGCTTCATCGGCACCGACCCTTACAAAGTGATGATCACTGGCCCCGGCCAGGAGTACGGCGAGGTCGACCCGCTGAGGCTGGTCGAGGATGAGATGTCCCGGTACAAGCTCATTCCCGTAGACGGGCTACCGGGGTTTCACGGGGGCGCTGTGGGCTACGTGGCCTACGACGCCATTCGCTACTTCGAGCCGCGCGTGCCGGTGATGCCTGAGGATCCCCAAGGGCTCCCGGAGTCGGTGTTCATGTTCAGTGAAACCATCCTGATATTCGACCACCTGCGCCACGACATCAAGGTGATCTCGCATGCCAGGCTGGACGGAGACGTGGAGAAGGCCTACGCCGACGCCGTGGCCCGGATCGAGGAGATGGTAGCCCTGCTCTCCCGCCCATTGACACTCCCGGGGGAGTTGCAGGCTGGCGTCTCAATATCCTCCAGCTCCATCGAGTCCAACTTCTCCCCCGATCGTTACGCCGACGCCATCGAGAAATGCGTTGAATACGTCTACGCCGGGGACATAATCCAGGTGGTCAACTCGCAACGGTTCTCGCGACGAACGGGCGCGCATCCCTTTCAGATATACCGCGCCCTGCGCAGTGTGAACCCGTCGCCCTACATGTACTACCTGGACTTGGACGGCTTCCAGATTGTGGGCGCGGCCATCGAGTCGGTGGTCAAGGTCGAGGACGGCATCGCCTCCACACATCCCATAGCAGGCACGCGTCCCCGTGGACACACACCCGGTGAGGACGAGGCCAACGAGGCGGAGCTTAAGGGGAGCGAGAAGCAGCGCGCCGAGCACGTGATGCTGCTGGACCTGGGCCGCAACGACATCGGCCGGGTCAGCGACCC
>JAAXHW010000285.1:0-733 GCA_012270675.1 Candidatus Latescibacterota bacterium
AGTCCGTCGCGGGGCTACCAGTTTAAGAATGGGCGGAGTTATTGCGAGACGGTGACGGTTACGTGGCAGTTGCGGGATGTGGAGCCGGATCTGGGTGGGTTTGCCTGTGTGCCGGGTTCTCATAAGACGCAGTATTCGATGCCTCCGGGAATCCGCACGTGCGACGAGACGATGGGCCTGGTGGTGCAGCCAGCGATGAAAGCGGGCGATGTGTTATTTTTTATGGATGGCGGGTGTACACACGGCGCGCTGGCGTGGAAAAATCCGATTCCCAGGCGGGGTGTGTTGGTTAAATATCAGTCCAAAAATTCCAACTGGGGCGGTGGCGTGATCGATCCCCAGGAGCGCTGGGGCGATATGGTCGAAGATATGACCGAGGAACAGTTTGCGGTTATGCGCGGCCCCGAACGCGATGGATGGGATCGCACAGTGCCCAGGTTGGTCGTGCGGGATGGACAGGTGCGCGTGTCGTACGATCCAGAGGGCGACCGCTATGCGGCGTCTTATCGCAAGCCGGGAGAGAAGTCGGGATAGGAAGGAGCGAGAAAATGCCGGGTAGAAGGGTCTTGCAACTGGGCTTTCTGGCTTCGCACAGAGGTACCAATTTGCAGGCTATCCTCGATGCCTGCAAAACAGGGCGCTTGCAGGCCAGACCCCGGGTGGTTATCAGCAATAACTCGGATTCCGGAGCTTTGCAGCGTGCCAGGAAGATGGACGTGCCAGCGGCGCATTT
>JAAXHW010000285.1:904-1060 GCA_012270675.1 Candidatus Latescibacterota bacterium
TACAGGGGGCGCGTCCTCAATATCCATCCATCCCTGTTGCCCAGGTTTGGTGGTCAGGGTTTTTACGGGGAGGTCGTGCACCGGGCGGTGTTGGCCGCGGGTGAACGCGAGACCGGGACTACGGTGCATCTGGTTGACGAAGAATACGATCACGGT
>JAAXHW010000286.1 GCA_012270675.1 Candidatus Latescibacterota bacterium
GCAGCGATGGTCAGCAACGCCACGAACACCAGCGGGATGATGATTCTTCGCATTGTCTCCCTCCCTGTCCGGGCAGCGGGATGCCATAACTCTACCATCCCCGGCCCTCGAAAATCAACAGCCTTGTCCCGGGCCCCCAGGGCAACCGCGCCTTAACTTTCTTTGCATTCGGCACCCGCCATCCCCGTCATTCCCGCGAAAGCGGGAATCCAAACCCCCGTATACCCTTGCAAGCAGCAACCCGCGAGGAACCCTGCGAGTTGCCGGAATGAAAACACCCTGAGTCTGCGTCGTGGCCAGAAAACCCCACGGCGCCCTGTACACCGGGGTTTGGATTCCCGCGCAGGCGGGAATCACGGGTCTTTGACAGCCGTGATATTGAAATGCGATTGCCCTGCGAATCATGGGGCTTACTTGAAATTGGGGATCACCCTGTCGGTGAGACACTTGATGGTGTTCATCACCACGTCCCTGGGCACCGATGAGGTCCAGTTCACCTCGAACATGATCTCGTCGGTGCTGAAGTCGTCCCGCAACACCTCGATCTTGTCGCAGACCTCCTCCGGAGTGCCGAACAGGTTGACCTCCTCGGTGGCCTCGGGGCTGGCCGTTCCCGCATCCGTGCTGCCAATGGCGATCCGGCCCGCGTAATAGCGGCGGGCCAGGTCCATCAGGTTCTCGGTCTGACGGTCTGCCTCGGCCTTGGTGTCAGCCACCAAAGTCGGGATGCGCACTACGGTGGTCGGGTCGCCCGGGTGCCCCGCCTCGGCCCACGCCTTGCGGTATGCCTTTACGTCTTCCTTCAGCACCGCCGACCCGCGAGGATTGTGAGGCGAACTGCCGGCGCCGATGGCTATTCGATAGCCCTGTTCCCCCATGGGCACGAAACTCTCCTGGCTATCCACCGGCAACAGCATGGGAGGGTAGGGCTTCTGGTACGGCTTGGGGATGGCCAGGTAGGACTCGTAGAAGGCCGGGTAGTTGTAGTACTTGCCCTCGAACCCGGAGAAATGTTCCTCGGTCCAGAGCTGTTTCATCACCTCCAGGTATTCGAAGAACTGCTCGCGTCGGGATGCCGAGCCCCGGGTGCGTCCGCCCGCGCCGTATATGAACCGGCCCCTGCTTACCTGGTCGACGATAGCCACCTGTTCGGCGGTCTGGATGGGGTCTTCCATCAGCAGGTTGTCGAAACCGTAGCG
>JAAXHW010000287.1 GCA_012270675.1 Candidatus Latescibacterota bacterium
GGGGTCGTAGCGCAACTGGAGGCGGGAGCCATTGGAAGCCCTGGCGGTGGTGTAGTTGGGGGCGTCGGGCCGATCAAACTGGGGCACGCCGCAGTCGGTGGCATAGCGCATCGTCACCTTGATGGAGCCGGTGTCGTCAATGCCGTAGAAACCGGCCGTGTAGGTCAGCCGGCAGGTCCGGTAGCTGCCGGCAACCACCCGGCCGCGCAGGCTGCAGCTCACATGCCCGAGAGAATCGGAGCTGGTTTTCACCATCTCGTTTCCTCAACCAATGACCGGCACTCGCCACTTTGCCGATACGAGATCAGCGTTCCACCAGCCCTTCCCTGCGGATCGTTGGAGGAAGAACAACCGATCGTTTCAATGAAGTGGTGGAGAATTTTTAAACCACAAAAAGCACAAAAGTCACAATTTGTGTTTTTGTGCCTTTTGTGGCCATTCCCGGCAAACGTCCCGCTGCCGAATTTTGCAAAGGGCTCCATTCGTNNATTCGTGTCCATTTGTGGTTCGTCGTACCCCTTCGTGGGTATCTGCACTAACGATCCACGGACGAACTTGTCCTGGCCGAAGGCTGTATTCTATAGGACAATACAGGACCGCGGGTCACGCGGAACACCACCCCAAAAAGTCTCGAATGATTCCACGAATCCTCTTCCTCCTGCTGCTGGCGGGGCTGATCTCCTGCAGGTCCATGGAGGCCGAAAACCCTGACTTGGTGCTGGACCGTCCGATGCCCCCACCGGCCTGGGCGCTGATGGAGCGCGAACTGCTGCGCCTCAGCTCCGAAGCCTGCGAGATCTTCGCCGCCAAGTACGTGGATGAGCGAGGCCACCTCCTGCACACGCCCCGCTGGGGGACTCTGGACGGACCCGATGACGCCATCGAGACCTTTCACAACTGGACGCTGCTGCATGCGCTGGGGGCATCCGACTCCGTTCTGGAGCTGTTCAAGAAAGCGCTGGAGGGGCACCTGCACCAGTATGGCCAGCTCCGGACCACCCTGACCGACCTGGCCCGGGAGGGGGCCTACCACCGCGAATTCATCACCATGTCGGACTGGTTCCATACCGGGGAGGGGATGCGGGCATTCATGTTCCAGGGGCTCTCCGAACCGGGTTCGCCTCGTCTGCGGGAGCGCATGAAACGCTTCGCCGGCCTCTATATGAACGAGGACCCCGAGGCGCCCAACTA